>DATJVZ010000208.1:0-9751 GCA_035501575.1 Terriglobales bacterium
CGAGCTGGGCCTCGATCCCAACAAAGTCAATGTGAACGGCGGCGCAGTTGCCATTGGCCATCCTATCGGGGCCAGCGGCGCACGCGTGTTGGTGACGCTAATGTACGAGATGATTCGCCGCGATGCCCATCGTGGGATTGCCGCCCTTTGCTTGGGCGGCGGCAATGCGGTGGCCATGGCTGTAGAACGGTGAGGCCGAGTCCGTTAGGGTCCGTGATCGGGGGCGGCGGCAAGCCTTTCCCCCGGGACTACCCTTTCTCCTTCACCCCTGAGTCCCAGTAGAAAAGTAATCCGCACCCGGATCGCAGATACTCCGAAGCAACGCCGCCAACCCAGTTCGAATTGTGCCGATCGCCACTCGGAGCATGTCGATTGTCTACCGAAAGAGGTCGATTCGCCGATCCGCTCGGTCATCGGAAAACGTCCAAACTGCGCCCCCATCGGAAAGCCTGGTCCCGATCCTGGTTACAGCCTTTGATCCTCGGAGGCAGTCCGGTTAACGGATTGAAAAGACATGGCTTTCGGCGCTTTGTACAAAAGTAACCTACCCAAATTTGGCACCTGGGTAGATGATTGGAGTTCCGCGTCCCCCGCGGTGACCACAAGATGCCGCAGAAGATGTTGGAAGTCCTTATGCTGGGCCGCTGCTCTCACGAATTCTCCTGGCCCCGCCGGACAGGGGACGGCGACTACTATCAGGTGTGCCTGCTTTGCGCCGCTGAATATAAGTACGACTGGAAGACCATGCGGCGCACCGAGCGTGTCGACCGCAACAAGGCGGAGACCCCCGAGGAAGAAGTTAGTGCCCGCACCCCGGCCCGGCCGACGACCTGGGTTCCCCGCGCCCGACGGCTCAAACTCGACTTGCCCCTGCGCTATCGCGTGAAAAGCTTGGGGGAGTGGCATGGGGGCACGATCGACAATCTCAGCCAGTCAGGGGTGCTTTTTCGTGGTCCGCAAGCGCTGCCGGAAAACACCATGGTGGAAATGATCTTTAACATGCCCGAAGAAATCTCCGGCCAAGCCAACAGCACCGTCCTTTGTCAGGGGCGGATCATCCGGGCCAAAGAGTCCAAGAAGGCCCATGCGAAGGATGCAACCGAGAGTAAGACCGGTGTGATCGCGGCCAGCATTCTCGATTACATATTCCTGCATCCCAGCAAACTCAGGTAAGAGGAGAATTCCTTCCTTGCCCTGCGGGGCGGCGGGCGCAACCTGCTTTGTTGGCCAAAGGCAGAAATAGCCGCGGGAAGGGGTACCCGGCGGCGTTTCGCGGGCAGTTTTTCGTCAAGAACCAGCATCGAACTTCAATATACTGGGTTTAAAAAAAGCCAAGGAGTGTTGGGTTATGAAGGTGAGACCTTCCGTTTGCGGACGTGTGATTGTGCTCTTGATAGCACTAGGAATAGCCGTCGGTTGTTCCAAGGCTTTCAACGATGCTCAGATGACTAGCGATATCCAGGCTAAGCTTAACGCCGACTCCGGCCTGCAGGGGAAAGCACTGACCGTACAAGCTGACAAGGGCACAGTAACCCTTTCCGGCACAGTAGACGACGAGGCCCAGCGCGAGGCAGCCGCCCGCTACGCCGCTTCCGAAGCCGGCGTCAAGCAGGTGGTCAACAACTTGCAAGTTCAGCCACCCGCATCGCCGGTCCAGGCTGCACAGTCTGCGCCGCCAGCCGAGGAACCGAAACCGGCTCCCGCCGCTAAGCCTCATCACTCGCACAAGGCCGCGCAAGATTCTGCGGGTTCCACCGTGGATCATTCGGCGTCTGCGGCCCCACCTCCACCGCCTGCGCCTGCGGCTCCGGCCACACCTCCGCCTCCGCCACCACCTCCTCCGCCGCAAAAGGTAAGCATACCGAGCGGAACTGCGTTGGCGGTGCGACTCGTAGACCCGATCGACAGCGAAAAGAATCAGGCGGGGGATACGTTTCACGCAACTCTGAACAATCCGATCACTATTGACGGACAGGTCGTGATTCCCTCGGGAAGCGATGTAACCGGTCATCTGGCCGATGTGAAGAGCGCCGGCAAGTTCGCCGGGCAATCTCAGGTCGTATTACAGCTGGACAGCCTTTCCTCGAGTGGCCAGACGTATAACATTCAGACCGACCAATTCAAGAAACAAGGCAGCTCGCGCGGTAAGAACACCGCGGAAAAGGTGGGCGCGGGGGCCGGCATTGGGGCCCTGATCGGCGCTCTAGCCGGCGGTGGCAAGGGAGCCGCCATCGGTGCGGCGGCCGGCGGCGGCGTGGGCGGCGGGGTTCAAGCCGCAACCAAAGGTCAGCAAATCAAGCTGGCCTCGGAAACCGTGCTGAATTTCACGTTGCAGGCACCGGTGACGGTGATTGCCACCTCGCAAGGACCGAATACAGGGCGCCAGAAATTGGACGCCAACCCGCAACCACAATAAGCTCAGCTCCCGGGGCCGTGCGCGGACCTCGAGCGAGATCTGTAGGCGCAATAGTTAGGATAAGCGGGAAGGTCCCTCATCCCCGACCCTGGGATCTTCCGTGCCTCGAGTACCCTCCCGCCAGCAGAGGTTTGGATGCTCGGGTGCTTCAGTTCCCGCGCCCAAGGGGAGCTTCGGTGCCGTCCCCGCCCCTTCGGTTTCAGCAGCTTCGATACCTCTGGTTACGCCGGACATAAACTTTCGTACCCACGTGCCCCTCGGCAAAGCACCATATAATTGAGCCAAGATCAGCAGATTCTGCACATAAGGCGGACACGACTGCACGGTGGACCCTCGGCTAACAGTGGCGATTTTCGCGCTCGGGCTGGCGTTTGGCAGCTTCCTGAATGTCTGTATCTATAGGCTACCGCGAGGGATCTCGGTCATCCATCCGCGATCGAGCTGTCCGCAGTGCCAGGCCCTGATTCCCTTTTATGACAACGTCCCGGTAGTGAGCTGGCTCATTCTCCGCGGTCGTTGCCGCCACTGTCGCCATGCGATTTCGCCCAGGTACTTTATCGTTGAACTGCTCACGGCAGCTCTGTTCCTACTGTGTTATGCACAATTCGGATTCACCCTGTCGGCGGTGAAGTGCTCGGTTTTCGGGTTTTTGCTACTCGGCTTGATTTTTACGGACGCCGAGACTCAGCTCTTGCCGGACAAGTTGACACTACCGGGCCTCATCACCGGTCTGGCCTTTAGCCTCGCGGTTCCGGTAAACGACGTCGTCTCGCAGTTCCTGCCTGTGTTGTCTTCACCTACCTCGGCTACGTCCTGGCGGCTGCTTTCGTTTCTCGATGCCGTCAGTGGAGCCGCCGTGGGAGCTTCCTTCATCTATGGCGCCGGAGTCCTCTATCTGCGAGCGCGAGGCGTCGAAGGAATGGGATTCGGTGACGTCAAGCTGATGGCCATGGTCGGCGCTTTCGTGGGTGTGCGACTGACCATCTTCACTATTTTTGCGGCGTCGTTCGCGGGATCGCTATTTGGGCTCTGGACCCTGTTGTCCATCTGGATCAAGCGCACCCGGCGGCGAATCTTGCGTCATCACGAATCAGGCCGGGAAGCTCGCCGGCGCGCTTGGGCATCAGCGTCCATTGCGTTGCGTCATCTGCCCATACCCTTCGGTGTATTTCTGGGGAGCATGGCCATGGTCGCGTTTCTTTACGGAAACCGGTTCCTCCGTTTGTACTGGAGGTGGTTCTGAACGCGCTAGGCATTGTCCTTGTTATTCGACAGGGCTCCGAGCACGTGGAGTGCAACTGCGTTCATTATTCTTTAAAGGTCGCGGGCAGCCATCCCTCCGTGGGCTTTCCCGGCCTCAGTGGTTTTCATTTGGCTGCCCTGCTTTGACTGCGGGGCATTTAACATGGGGAGCGATTTATGAACCGTATCACACACCTTTGGCTTGCAGGCATAATTCTGGCAGGAGTAGCGGCCTATCCCTCACGCGCGCAAAATGCGAACGTTCAGACTGAAGTGGCGGACCCTGGCGACCCGTCCTTGGGCAGCTACGCCCGATCGGTCCGGAAAGACAAGAAGGGGCAGGCGGCCAAGAAGTTCGATAACGACAACCTGCCCCGCACGGACAAACTCAGCGTTGTAGGAGACAAGCCCGACTCTAATGGCTCGTCGGCTTCCGCTGATGCCGGAGAGCAGTCCGCCTCGGCCGATGCGAAGGCGTCGCAGGCCGGTAAGACCTCGGCCATACAACCGGGACAATCGCAAGAAGATCGCCAAAAGGTCTATGACCAGTGGAAGGATCAGCTTTCGGCGCAGCAGAGCCAGCTCGATCTCTTGCAGCGCGAGCTCGACGTGACCCAGCGCGAATATCGTCTGCGTCAAGCGGCCATGTATGGCGATGCTGGCGAACGTCTGCGCAATCAGGCTCAGTGGGACAAAGAAGATGCAGACTATAAGCAGAAATTAGCCCAAAAGCAGCAGGCGGTTGACGAGGCAAAGCAAAAAATGAACGACCTGCGAGAAGACGCGCGCAAAGCCGGCGTGCCCTCATCCGTACGCGAGCCCGATTCGACCTCAGCGCCAAGTCAACAGTAGGGGCCGTAAGTGGGAAGAACTGGGTCCAGCGCGGCTTTCGTTCCGCAGGGGTACTCTGCTGGGCCGGGTACATTGCACGACATCCTTTGGCGGGTTGCGTGAAGGCCCGTACGGTTCCGCAAGCGCTCAAATACTCTCCCGCACTTTGGCGCCGCACTCCACCCCTACAGAGGAATCTATAGAGTTCGCGTCTCGACAGATTCGAGCGACTCGCTCTAGTAGAATGAACGCGACAATCACGAGCAAAAACTCAGATCCAGGTGCGATTGGTTGTTGATCACTGCATGGTGCCTGGGGTGAGGCAGTTTGCCAGGATAAAATGGCGCTGGTTCGCTTCCGAGACGCTTATAAATCTTGTTGTCTTCAGAAGGTGCTATGACAAGACTTTTCATGGCCACGTGGGCCCTGCTGTTCATGGTCGGATGCACATCGCAGCCCACCCCGACCGCGCCCACCGAGAAACCTCAGCCCAAAGGCCCGGAACTGGTAACCGGCCGTGTGGCCTTTCAGAAGATGTATATCGCAGCTCGAAGCTGGGCCAGCGATGCGCAGCCGTTTCGCTTGCAATCGGAAATAACCGGAGACTCGAACGGCCAGGACGGCAAATCCACTGTCTGGCGTGCTTGGTTTGGTTCGCCTTCACACCGCAGCGCCAAACCCTTCGTGTGGTCGGGAACGGACCTTCCCAATGCTCCACCGCGCGGTGTAAATCCCGGTTCGGAGGATAATTACAGCCCGAACAACACTTCCACCCAAGTGTTCGACGCGGCCTTTCTAAAAGTGGACTCTGGAGCGGGCAGCGCTTCCGGCAAAGACCCCGCGGTTGACGCGTTCGACGTGGCGCAAAAGCACGGCGGTAGTGCGGTCTTGAAGAAAGACCCGGACACGCCGGTCCTCTATGTGCTCGATTGGAGCCACGCTACCAACGAACTGATCTGGCACGTCATCTACGGTGCAAGCCGTGACGAGGCGAAATGGATCGTCGCGGTTAACGCCAGTAGCGGCGATTTTATTCGGGTTGAGAAATAGTTAGCACAGACAGCATTCTGCTGTAGTTCCGACGAGGAGGGACGAATGCGACTCCTGAACAGCTTGTGCGGTGTAGCCGTGCTGCTGAACTCGCTCCATCTTGCACACGCCATCCATCACTTTTCGGCAATCGCCTACGCCGAGGGCATGCACGGACCGGCTCTTTGGGCGGGCATCGCGGCCGGGGCGTTGGTGGGGATCTTCTCGTTTCTCGGCGGCTGTCTGCTTCTACGGCGAAACCCTTAGATTTTGGAGGTGAACTTCACTTCGACGCCGTCTTCGAGGAAGTTGCCTTCTCGCCCGTTTCCAGCTTCGCTAAGGCTTTCTTCGCCTGTTTGGAGTAGGGTCCGTCTGGCAAGATCTTCAAATACTCGTGATAATGGACGATCGCCTGGTCGGGCTGGTTCAGCTTCTCGTAACACTGCCCCAGCCTGAAGTTGGCTAAGGCGTCTTTCGGTTTGTAGTCGAGCGCATCCTGATAGCGAGCCAGAGCCGCCTTGTAGTTCTTTTCCTTGAAGTAGTAGTCCCCGACCTCTTCGTCTTTAACCGCCCGATATGGATTCCATGCGTGCACCTCCCCTACGTCACCGCCAGCCTCGGGGAGGACGTCCGGACTATTCGGATGATCCTTGGCCTCATCCTTCGGCGGATTGAGATCGATCCTGGTGTCCCGGCTGGAACTCTCTCCTGCCTCTGCGCTGCGCTGGCGAGATTTGTCACGGTCTGACGAAGAAGAGCTCTGGCTCTGTTGTGACCCGGAATCGGATTGCCCCGACGGTTGCGCAACTACGAAATTGACCAGCGAGCACAGTGCCAGAGATACGATAAGCTCACGCATATAGAATATTCTACCCTCGACGCCTGGGCCAAGATAGCCGCGACCGTCGTCGAAACCACCTGGGGAGATTCTAGGGTTGCGCCGATCGGGTGGACCCTAAGAAACAGAAAACAGGCCACTCAGGGGGGATGAGTGGCCTGCTCGAATAGTCCTCCCGGCAAGGATTCGTTTACTGTCCTGGCGGGGTGGTGGTCGCGGGGGCTTGGGCCGGAGTTGCAGCTCCCGTGCTATTGGTCATCAAGCGCACATCGACTCGCCGATTCTTAGCGCGGCCTGCGCGGGTAGTGTTGGCATCAGCCGGCTTGTCCTTGCCCAAGCCGATCAAGTAGATCCTGTGGATGGGAATGTTGTGCTGCGCCGCAAGATACTGAATCACGGAATCCGCGCGACGTTGGCTCAACTGGTAGTTGTAGTCGGCAGGACCGGTGGAATCGGTTCCACCTTCGACGGTGATGATGTAACCCTTGGTGTCGCCGACGCCGGCCGCGAATTGGTCAAGCGCGGATTTCGCATCCGCAGTAAGGTTATCCCGGTCGAAGCCAAACTTCACCGAGGTCTCATTCACAACATGGTAGTTGTCCAGATTGGCCACCGTGGTCGTGAGCGTATCCACCCGATGCGTAGCATTATCGGCAAGGGTTTGGGCCTGCGTGGCCTGCTGCCCGGCAGCCAGCGCCTTTTGGTTCGCCTCTGCCGCCTTATTTTCGGCCTGCTCGATTCCGGCCTGGGCACGCGCATCGACGTCCTTGATGTCCCGTGAATTCTTGGCCGTTATATCATCCAATTCGTTAGTCTTGTTGATCAGCGGTGTTGTCTGGTCGCGAACGTAGTTCTTGGTAGCGCAGCCGACCGTTGTCGCCATGGTCAGCGCCAACAACACACTTATTGAAGTGCGAGTCATCTTAGAAAGGCTCCTTTGTTTTCTCGAAATCTCGAAATTCCTTGGGTTGGCATACGTCAAACCGGACGGTTGCTCAGTGAAACTACTCTGGCCTTCGCTGCTTAACTGATGCACGAGAACTGCCAACTGTTCGAAGCCCCGGGCTCTCCATTAAGCTATTGCCGCTCAGTAGGATATCCATAGCCGGCCGGTTTTCGACCGTTTCGATTGTAGATCAAAGCGATACGGCTTGAGGAAAATTTATATGGTGACAACTCAGCTTCCACCTCCCCTCCAGCACGTCTTTTCGCTCTTCCACGGGCGGAAGCGCGAGCCGGCAAACTCGACAGCCCGCAAGACGGAGCCAGCTTCCTCAGACGACAAGAGCGATTTCGATAGAATACTGAGTACGCCGTCGCGATGGATCTGCTCGAGAAAATCCGCACCATTCCTACCTCCGCCGGCGTGTACTTGTACAAGAACGCCGCAGGCGAAGTCCTGTACGTCGGCAAAGCCAAGAACCTGCGCAGCCGGGTTGCCTCTTACTTTCACTCCGGCAGGAACGAAGATGCCAAGACTGGCACTCTGCTGGGCGAGGCCTGCGATGTTGATTACATCGTGGTGGCCAACAACAAAGAGGCTTTGGCTCTAGAAAACCACCTCATCAAGCAAAAGAAGCCGCGCTTTAACATCCTGCTGCGGGACGACAAGACTTATCCCTACGTAAAATTGAGCTTGGGTGAGCGCTTTCCGCGGGTTTATGTGACCCGGCGGTTGAAAAAGGACGGCAGCTCTTACTACGGCCCGTACTTCCCCGCCAATCTGGCCTATCGCATCGTCAGCCTGATCCACCGCCATTTCCTGATCCCCTCCTGCAGCGTGGACTTGAACCACTTTCATCCCCGTCCCTGTCTGCAGTATTACATCGGGCGCTGTCTTGGTCCCTGCGTCGAAGGGCTCACCACCCCAGCCGCCTACCAGGAGGCAGTGCACGACGTGCAGATGTTTCTCGAAGGCAGGCCCACGGATTTAGCGCGTTCTCTGCGCAGCCGTATGGCCAAGGCCGCGGAGGAGGAAGAATACGAGCGTGCGGCTAAGTATCGTGATCTGATTTCTACCGTCGAACAGTTGGCCGAGAAGCAGAGAATCGCAGCCGCCGAGGGCGACGACGCTGATGTCTTCGGTTATCACTACGAAGACAACCGGCTGGCGGTAAATCTTTTCCACATGCGCACAGGCCGTGTGCTCGATCGCGGCGAATTCTTCTGGGAAGAGCTGCCCCCGTTCGCCCCTGGAACCGCTGCCCTGCCCAATCCGCCCGGGTCGGCCGTGGCTAGTCCAGTACCCGAGCTCTCGCCGAAGCGGAATGCTATTCCGGAAAGCTTTGATCCGGGAGAATTCTTCTCTGCCCTGCTGAAGCAGCTCTATATCGGACAGCCTTACCTTCCCCGCAACATTTACGTTCCGGTGGACTTTGAAGATAGGCAGGCGCTCGAAGACTTGCTCTCCGAACCTCCCTCGGGAGGCACGCGCACCACCCGCGTTCATATCGTGGTTCCGCAGCGCGGAGAAAAGCGATCGCTCCTCGACCTCGCCGGCACCAACGCCAAGCAATCCTACGATCAACGGTTCCGAGTGATGAAGCCCAACCAGAGGCAAATTCAGGAGGCTTTGCAGGATGCCCTGAGCCTCCCCGAATTGCCCCGGCGCGTCGAGTGTTTCGACGTCTCCCATATTCAGGGCGCCGAGACGGTCGCGTCCATGGTGGTCTGGGAAGATGGCCGCATGAAGCGGTCAGATTATCGTAAGTTCATTATTCGCAGTGTGAATGGCGTCGACGACTTCGCCTCCATGCGCGAGGTCGTGACCCGCCGCTACAAACGTTTGCGGGAAGAAAACAAAGCGCTGCCCAGCCTGATTCTCATCGATGGCGGCCTTGGGCAACTGCATGCAGCGGCCGAGGCACTTCGCTCGCTCGAAATAATCAACCAACCCCTGGCAGCGATTGCCAAGCGGGAAGAGATCATTTACTTATTGGGCCAAGAGGACCAGCCGGTCGTTCTCGACCATCACTCGCCGGTATTGCACCTGGTGCAATCGATTCGTGACGAGGCTCACCGCTTCGCCGTGACCTTCCACCGCAAACGCCGCCAGATCCGCGATCGCACCACGGAGTTGCAGGACATTCCCGGGGTGGGCACACGCACCACGCGGCGCTTGCTCGAACACTTCGGCAGCGTGCAGGCCGTGAAGCAGGCCGACGCCGCGGCACTATCGGCGGTGGTAACGCGCACGCAGGCTGACGCCATTTACGAACATTTCCGCAAGTGAGAACCGACGAGCCCAAGTCACGAGCATGGCGCCGCCGCCGGCGCTCCCTGAGAGTTGCCACCCTTTTGTTGAGTGTGATCGCGACATCGCTGGCTTCGGCACAGACCGGCGAGCGCACTGCCGGTGAGGAGAAGCATCTGAGCAATGTCCGCCAGCTCACTTT
>DATJVZ010000209.1:0-8280 GCA_035501575.1 Terriglobales bacterium
CAGCCCGCGCAGATTCTGGCTTTGATTCGCAGTAGCCAGGAAGTCCAAATTGGCGGCCCCGATCGCGATGGTCGCACCCGAAGCCGCGGCAAAGTGCCTGCGCTCGCCCAACTTGGGCTTGGCTTTGCAGCCATCTATCTCATCTGGGGATCGACCTACCTCGCGATTCGCTATGCCGTTGAGACCATTCCCCCGCTCCTCATGATGGGCGTTCGGCACCTGATCGCAGGAGTGCTCGTCTTCGGCTGGGTGCGGGCTCGAGGAGTGCCCGCGCCCTCGCTCCGGCAGTGGGGCGGGGCAGGGATGGCGGGCGCGCTGCTGTTTCTCGGTTGCCATGGCTTGCTGGCGTGGGCTGAGCAAAAAGTGCCTTCCGGACTCGCGGCGCTGCTCTGCGCAACCCTGCCGTTGTGGACTGTCCTGCTCGCCCGCCTGGATGGCAGCGAGCCCAGGCTCGGTGGGAGAGCGTGGGCGGGAACCTTGCTGGGCTTCGCCGGGATGGCTTGGCTAATGGGTCTCGATACCTTCGACCAGCAGCTGAATTGGATGGCAGCGGCGGGAGTGCTTGCGAGCACGCTGTTGTGGGCAGTGGGAACCAGCTACGTTCGGCGCGCGGATCTGCCCTCATCGAAATTATTGTCCGCCGCCATGCAGATGATTTGTGGCGGGCTGTGGTTGCTGGTTATCGGGCTCTGGCTCGGCGAGGGCGGTCGCGTTGCCATTCATCACCTCACCGTCCGCAGCGTGCTTTCGCTCGGATACCTGATCGTCTTCGGGTCGATCGCAGCTTTCACGGTATACACCTGGTTGGTATCGGCCAGCTCTCCATCCATGCTTTCGACCTACGCCTATGTCAATCCGGTGATTGCGGTCTTCCTGGGGTGGGCGATTGGGGGCGAAGCCCTTAACCAGCGCATTTTGCTGTCGACGCTCGTCATCGTGCTCGGCGTGATTCTGGTAAGCACCCGGAGCAAGCAGACCGTGCAATTTCGGGAAAGAGTGACCATGGGTGAGTGGGGGGCGGAGACGGACCAGGCATAAAGACGGCGGAACCGACCCCGATCCCCGCTGAGTTCTTTCGAATGCGTTTGGTGGCCTGCTATTCTGCTGCGGGAACACGATGCTTGCGATCCCGTCTAGGGCATTGTCCGACCTGCAGCTGGTCTCCGCCTATGGCATCTTTCTGGCGAGTTATTTGGTTTTTGCCATTGGCAAATTTCCCGGATTGAAGATTAACCGCCCTGCAGCCGCTATGATCGGCGCGGTGGCCATGATCGCCTGTGGTGCGGTATCGGCAGATGATGCCCTGTACTTTATCGACTTCCCCACGCTGGTGCTGCTGTTTTCCATGATGTTGATCGTGGGAAATCTGCATCTGGTCGGCTTCTTCGAGTGGAATGCAGAACTGCTGTTGCGACGACTGAATCCGTCCCGGCTCTTGCCGGCGGTGATCTTCACGACAGGATTTCTATCCGCAGTGTTTGTCAACGACATCGTGTGCCTGGTCATGGTGCCGTTCGTGCTTACCGTCACCAAGCGCATGCGCATCGGTCCCTTGCCGTACCTTTTGGCGGTCGCCACGTCTTCCAACATCGGCAGCGTGGCTACGATTACCGGCAACCCGCAGAACATGTTGATTGGATCGTTCTCCAGGATTTCCTATCGGGACTTTTTCCTTCACCTTGGACCGGTTGCCCTGGTCGGTCTGTTTCTGAATTGGGCTGTCCTCTATTGGCTCCACATGCGCCGCCCGGGAGCCTCCGTCACCGGACCAGCCAAGATACCCGTGCCCGCACACGATCCAACGAGCTTTAGGAAGCCGGCGGTGGTAGTCGGCGTGGTGGTGATCGGATTCTTTGCCGGCGTGCCTCCGGCCATGATGGCAGCGCTCGGCGCCGCCGCCTTGCTCATCACCCGAACGCTCGAGCCGAAAAGGCTTTATGACGAGGTGGATTGGGGGCTGCTCGTTTTCTTTATTGGCTTGTTCCTGATTGTGGGCGGAGCCGAGAACGTCGGCATCGTGGGCAAACTGCTGGGATTCGCCGAGCATTGGAACATCCAGAGACTGCCTCCTTTCCTGCTGACCGTTTCCGTTCTCAGCAACCTGGTCAGCAATGTGCCAGCGGTTATGCTGCTGAAGTCCTTGATCCCCGGCTTCGCAAATCCGCGCCAGGCATGGCTTGCTCTGGCCATGTCCTCCACCTTGGCGGGAAACCTTACTATCACGGGAAGCGTAGCCAACATCATCGTTGTGGAACGCGCCAGACCCGAAGTCGAGATTGGTTTTGGCGACTATCTCCGCGCCGGCTTACCCATTACCTTAGCCACGCTGTTATGGGGATGGGGCTGGCTGGCCTGGTTTGGCTGATCCCCAGGCAAAACTTTTGGCATAGAACTTTCGGTTCAACCGGTGCTTACCCCCCGCCGTTGAACCCGGTCGAGTCCGCGGTAAGATTTGCCTATCGATGGATTGCTATGAGTCAGTACCTCAGCTCGATCCCAGAGATCTCCGATGACCCCGAGGTAACCCTGGCTCCCGCCGAGCCCTGCTTCGAACCCGATCTCGTCACGATGGAAAGTGAGGACATGGCGCAACGCGAGCTATATCTGAGCTTACAGCTATTGGCCAATCGCGCCCAGCGGCTTAGCCTGGCCTCGGCAGCGACGATCGCCGTCGCTCAGGGAAAGGAGTTGCTTTGCCGCGCCAGTGCTGGACCAATGGCGGCGGAGATCGGAAGCGAGCTTCGTGCCTATCCCATGGTGGTGCAGAGAAGCATCGAAGCCCGCCAGATTATCTGCTGCAATGACACGGGAAACCTGGCCCATCCCAATGGAACTCTTTATGCCGATCTCGGAATCAAGTCCATGATGGTGATGCCGGTGATGCAAGAGCAACGCACCGTGGCTATGCTTGAGCTACTAGCCGATCGGACGCAGGCTTTTCAGGATCGCGATGGCGCCCTGCTGGAGCGCCTGTCCGAGATGGTACTCGTCGCCCTGGAGCGGGCAGAGGCGGCGAAACACGCGCGCCAAGAGATTACAGCCAACATCACCAGCGGATTGCGAGCCGAAGTCGAAGGCCTGGTCACAAGTGAGTCCGAACCCCTAGAAGGCGGCCAATTCCTGGCGGAACCCTCCCGCATTGCCGAAGAGATCGAGAAAGTCCGTAGCTGCCAGGTTTGTGGCTTTCCGGTGTCTGACGGACGGACCTTCTGCGTCGATTGCGAGGAAGCTCGCCGTAGTCGAGAGAGCACGGATCCCCCTCCCTCTTTTCTGACCAAACTGGAGCGCGAGGAGAGCCGGAGTTGGTTTGAATCCCATTTTTACACTCTGGGCACGCTGCTTATGGTGCTGCTCACCGTACTGGTAATCCTGCTCAAGTTTCACTAGCGGCGGTTGGCATCAACGCCAAGTTTGCCCGAAGAATCGCTCCTGGCCTCACAGGGGCAGAGCGCTCGGGAAACGCGTCTCGAAATCCAGCAGTCCGACCCATTGCGGCGTAACCGTGATTCGCACCTGGTCCCGTATCATGGACGCAAGCTTCGCCACCCAAGCTTTTCCTTGCTGATCTCCAAAATAACGATCCGCAGCCCATGCATATTCCGGAACAATGCCACTCATCGGCTCCAGCCGTGCCGTGCCGCGCACCAGCAGAACCTTATGCGGAAAGGTGTTGTCATCAATCGTGAGCGCCACCTTGGGATTCTTCGCCAGGGCCTTTAGCTTCGGAGCTTTCGAGGGCGAAGCCATGACAATCTCCCGCCCATTCCAATGAAACCAGATGGGTACCACCCTAGGTGTGCCATCCGTCCAGACGTACGCCAAACGGGCGGGAATGGTCGATCGCAACAGCTCTTGCGATGCGGGATGCTGCAAGAGTTCAAGACTTCCTTGTTTGACGGGCATCGCTTACTCCTGTCGGTGTGGCTAGTTTTGAGCTCTGCAATTGTAGTCCCTACCTCGCCGCTGGTTGTAGGTCAGGGTCCGATGACCGTGGGGTCATTGAAGACCGATGGGTCGCAGCGTCTTCCGGCTATTTGTTGGGCGCTACAGCGGCAAGTTTTCCGTCTTTCAGCCGGTACGAGTCTCCGCGCCAAGCCACCGTATGGCCGGCAAAGCTCTGCAACCAAACCCAGAGAGCCAATACATCCCTCATCGGCAACCAAACCAGCAAGCGCACGACCTGACGGTCGTGCAATACCGATCGGCCAACCCGGAGGGCCACGGCTAACCGCAGAAGGGCCACTGCAGCCAGAAGCATCCAAGCCCAGCCCGCACCGCGGGCGAGAACGGCGGTGATCAGCGCCCAGGGCAGACCAAAGGTCGCTCCTAACCCGAGGTAGCCCCAGTAGCGCGAATCGCGAACCGTACGCGCCCAGCGTAGCTGATGATCGAGGAAGCTTCGCAACCTATATCGCGGCAAGTAACTGTCGACCGTCAGGCTAGAGAGCTGAACCGCTAGGCCCAGACCAGCGATGCTCGCGCCAATCTGGTAATCATCGGCCAAGTAGTCGAGGAAGGTTTCAAAACCCCCCACCGCTTCGAGATGGCGACGCTCGAAGGCCAGCGTAGAACCGAGCCCAAACTTGATGGTTTCGAGCTTTCGAGCCACCAGCACCCCGGGAAAGAAGTCGGTGCTGATGCCGAGCGATTCCAGACGCGACCCTACGGTCCGATTCGCAATCCCGCGATAAGGACATGTCACCAGGCCGATATTCGGACCAGCCAGTGCTGCCATGACGCGCCGCAGATAATCCGGGGGGACACGAATATCACTATCATTCACGATCAGGAATTGATTTCGGGCGTGCGGCAGCATCTGCGCCAGAGTGCTGACCTTGACGTTGGCGCCCAGCTTTTCGGGACAATGAAGCAAACGGATCTCGTGTTGCGGGAACTCCGCTTGCAATCGTTCGACCAAGGGAATCGCCGGATCCTCGGGATCGCTGACGCCGAACAGGATCTCGTACGCCGGATAATCCTGCAAACAGTGACTGCGGAAATTCTCATACATCTCGAAGTCCGTACCTTTTAAGGGCTTGAGGATGGAGACGGGCGCGAGCGGCCGCGATGACGGGAAATCCCGGTTGGCGACGGTAGCATCCTCGAGGAAAGCCTCGGCACTCCATAGGCACAGCATGTAATACGCGATACTCGCCGCGGCGGCCGCCCCAGTCAAAGCCTCTAAGATTCGCAAGAATGGATGAATCATGGGTGCTGGAGATTGCTAGCTAGGTGGTTCCCCCCGGTAACTCGTACTCCACAACTTGTCCCGCGACGGGATTGTAATCGTTCCCCTGCGGCACGCTCTATCTTTCTATCGTAGTAAGTGGTGGAGCAAGGCAAAGCATCGCCGGATGCCTATTCGTATCGCAGCGATTCAATCGGGTCCAGATTCGCGGCCTTCCATGCCGGATAGATACCGAAAACCAGGCCTTCAATCCCGGCCGCTGTGACCCCAAACGCGGTCCAGAATACCGACATGCGCGCCGGCAAGGAGGTCCAGATCGCGGGAATGATCCAAGTCACGATCGCTCCCACGAGCACTCCCAGGATGCCACCCATGGCCGTGAGGGTGATCGCTTCCAGGGTGAATTGCAGCAGGATATCGCGCTTGCGCGCTCCGATGGCTTTGCGCACACCAATTTCGCGAGTTCGCTCGGTTACCGAAACCAGCATGATGTTCATGACGCCCACCCCGCCTACGATCAGGCCCACGCTGGACACGGCCAACATGAAGATGAAAACCGCGCTTGTCACCTGATTCCAGACGTCGCTCACGGAATCTTGCGTATACAAAACGAAATTGTCAGGCTGATCGGGTGCCACCTTGCGACGCCGGCGGAGGAGTTCCCTCATCTCGTCGATCGCCTTGGGCATGTCCTCGTGGGACGTGGCTTTCGCGCTAATCCAATACTCTTTCAGCTCGGGGTGAAGTTTGCGGAAGGTGGAAAGGGGAAAGATCACGCGGTTGTCATTGGGATCCTTGCCCCCGGACAGCACGCTCTTTACCGGCACCATCACACCGACCACACTGAACATCTCGCCGTCAATGTTAATCGATTTGCCGATAGGATCTTCGTTGGGGAAAAGTTCCTTGGTCGTGTCACTGCCGAGCACAATGACCGGGGAATGGTGTTGGTCATCCAGCTCGCTGAACCAACGTCCAGCGGACATCTGGAAGTCGAAAACATCCTTTATCGCTGCCAGATCGCCCTCGAGAATGGTGTTCTTGGCACGGCGGTCGCGATACTTCACAACATAGGTTCCGGTGCCGAGCTCGCGCCGAATAAACTGCAGGGTTGGCGTGACCGCCCGGACGTGGGGCAACTCCTTCATGGCGAGGGCGTCCTCCCAGGTCAATTCCCGGCGCTTGCGCATTTCCTCCGTCGGCATTCCGAATTCGAAGGGCTCCTGGTGAAAGGCAAAGATGATGTCGGACCCGATGCTGCGGATTACCTGCTGTACGTTGTCATTTAACCCGCGCACTACCGAAGAAATGCCGATGACCACGGCGACCCCGATTACGATGCCTAAGACCGTGAGCCCGGATCGCAGCTTGTTGCTGGCGATCGTGGTAATCGCCATCTGGACAATTTCGGCATAATCGCGCCTACGCATCATCGGGTTTCGACCGACAGCCGCCAGATTTTCATCACAACTCGAACCTGAGGGCGGCAATGGGATCGAGCCGTGCGGCCCTTCGCGCCGGGTAGACACCAAAGAAGATGCCCACGCTGCCCGAGACGACGAGCGCGGCAGCCACGGCCCATAGCTTGACGCTCGAGGGCATACCAATCAGAACCGTAATGCCCTTGGCGAAAATGATCCCAAAGAGGATTCCAAGAACTCCGCCAACCAGAGCCATGGTGCTCGATTCAATCAGAAATTGCAGCAGCACGTCCCGCCCGCGCGCCCCCAAGGCTTTGCGTATGCCGATTTCCCGGGTTCGCTCGGTTACGGAAACCAGCATGATGTTCATAATCACAATGCCACCCACGACCAGGGCGATTGATGCGATCACGATCATCACGATAAAAAAGGTCCCGCTCAGATTGGACCAGATACTGAGAAAGCTCTGATTGGTCTCGGCCGCAAAACTGTCGGGTTTGCCGGGAAGATCGTGGCGGCGAGCGCGCATGATGGCGCGAACCTCGTCCAGGGCTGCTTCGAGCTGGCTGCCCACCCCGTGGGCTTTGCCGGAGATACGCACGGTAGTGTGCGATCCGAATTGTTTCAAGAAACTGGAGATGGGGATGGCTACATAGTTGTCGCGGCTTTGCCCCAGGGTGCTTCCTTGCTTCTTCCCGACTCCGATCACGCGATAGACCTGGCCTTCGACGCGGATTTCCTTGTTGAGCGGGTCGATGCCGGAAAACAGATTATCCACTACGTCGGTGCCAAGGGTCGCCACATTCGAGCGATTGTTCTCGTCGTTGTCATTGAGAATCCGCCCTGAGGTCAGATCGAGATCGAGGATTTGCCCCATGCTGGGAGTGAGTCCACGAATCCAGACGTCACTAATCGACTGCTGCCCAAACTTGGCGTGTCCGTCCACTTTAATGGTGGACGCGCCGACCAGCGCACAATGATGGCAAGCGTCACGCACGGCCTCGTAGTCCTCGAGGGTGATGTCCTTCCGTCTTTGTCCTTCCAGGAATTGATCGATATTGGTGACGACCGGCGAGACTTTGCTGATCAGGAAGACGTCGGCGCCCAGGTTGAATATCTTTTGTGCGACGTAGCCATTGATCCCACTGGTGAAGGTGACGACAGCAATAACCGCCGCAACGCCGATCACCACCCCGAGCAGGGTCAGCGCCGAACGCAGCTTGTTGGCCCAGAGGGACTGGAGCGCGATACGGATGGCCTCTAAGGTGTTCAAGGTCCAATCTCAAGTTTCGGGTCTTGGGAGATCGAGAACCGGCTGATTCTACGAGTCTAACAGAGCCGGCCAGCGCAGCTGCTGGGGGCAAGGCTTGCAGGAATGATTTCCTCGCTCGAAACCGACAGCCGGCAGAGCATCATCGAATATAATGAAGCCTGTTGGCAGCTGGACCGGACGGTCGCTTTCCGCGCCTTCGGGTGCGGGGAGAGGAAAGTCCGAACTCCTGAGAGCAGTGTGCCGGATAACATCCGGGAAGTCGCGTTCAAGCGCGACTGACGGAAAGTGCCACAGAAAACATACCGCCCCGCTGGCATCGCGATATTTCGTTACCGCAAGGCGACGAGATCGGAAATCAGTTGGGGTAAGGGTGAAAAGGTGCGGTAAGAGCGCACCGC
>DATJVZ010000210.1:0-12026 GCA_035501575.1 Terriglobales bacterium
GACGCACCACTCCAGTTGTCGACGACCCCATCGCCCTGGGAGACGCGGTCAAAGTGTGCGCCGACGATGATCACCTTTTCCGAACTCCCCGGCAGCGTACAAACGACATTGGGCAGCTTCGATCCCTTGACGGGCTGTTCCGAGAGGTGCTGGTCGTCGCAGCCGGCATCAGCAAACAGCTGTTTGCGGGTTGTCTCGCGCTGGCGGTTGTCGCCGGTATATCTCCTCAATCGTCGTTCGACCACCTCGCGCGAAACGCGCCGGTACTCGAGACTCTCGCCAGTGACTTTCATCCACGACGGTAGCAGCAACACGGCAGTTACTGCACAGCGCAGCCTCCACCCGGTGGCTCGACCGAATACCGTCTTGGAGTCCGAGGCTGAGATAACCGCCTGGGGGCACTTTTTCGAGTGCAGGCCGAGGATGAGACAAGCAGAATTGATCGTGGTTGAGCTTTGAAAATTAGTCCACAACCTGATACTCGCAGGCCTCACGACATACCTGGCAGTAGTATCGGCCGTCCGTGCAAAGCCGAACGTCTAATTGCGATTGGCAAAGAAGACAGTATTTTTCGCAATCGCAGTTGTTTTCCAATTGTTCGCATTGGGCACAGCGAACCGAGCTTTTGTAGGAGGACATGAAGAGTAGCGTTGGACATGGTTAATATCACAAACCCGGTTGTTGCTCAAGCCTTGCGTCCCGGTTTGATCACTACCTGAAGATCAGTGCCGTTGGTTGCTGCCCTCCCCGCCTGCATGGTACGGTAGTGAGTCCCTAGTGAACCTCATCATTCCTGGCGCCCCGCACGGCTGTCGCCCAAGGAGAGATTGTCGCGGTTGAAATCGCCACGCCCGCTATTCGCAAGACTGCCCTGAATGCGGTTCATCGCCGGATGGGTGCGAAGATGGTCGACTTCAACGGCTGGGACATGCCGCTCGAATATCCCGCCCCTGGGGGAATCGTTGCCGAACACAACGCGGTGCGCACGCGGGTCGGCATCTTCGACGTGAGCCATATGGGGGACATCCGCCTCGAAGGGCGGGAGGCCTTGGCTGCGGTCGAGCATATCTCGATGAACGCGGCTTCCCGTTTGGCGATTGGCCAGGCTCAATATTCGGCGTTGCTTTATCCCCAAGGCACCTTCGTCGACGATATGATCGTGCATCGTTTGGGCGAGGATGATTACCTGCTGGTGATCAACGCGGGCACGCGAGAGAAGGATTTCGATTGGGTGCGCGAGCATACCCGGCAGTTCCAGTCGACGGTCAGAAATCTGTCGGACGATTTCACCCAAATCGCGATCCAGGGTCCCCGGGCCGTGGACTTGCTGCAGAAGCTCACCGAGGTGAAGCTTTCCGGGGTTAAGTTCTATTGGCTCACCCGCGGGACAGTCTGCGGGCTCCCGGATGTCCTGATAACCCGCACCGGCTACACCGCGGAGGATGGATTTGAGATCTACCTACCGGGCGACGAGAAGACAAGTGCCATGGTTTGGGAGAAACTGCTTCAGGCAGGAAAAGAATTTGGCTCTACGCCCTGCGGCTTAGGAGCACGCAACACCCTGCGGCTCGAAGGCAAGCTGCCCCTGTATGGTCATGAGATTACTGATACCATCAATGTTTGGGAAGCCGGGCTGGATCGCTTCTGCAAGATGGAAAAGCCCGAATTCATCGGGCGGGCAGCGCTCGAGGCCGCGAAGGCGGAGGGCCTTAAGCGCACTCTGGTGGGCCTGGAGATGGTGGATCGAGGCATTGCCCGTGACGGCTACAAGGTTCTCGACCAGAGTGGAGAAGAGATCGGGTGGGTTACGAGCGGGTCCTATGCGCCGTTTTTGAAGAAAAACATTGCCCTAGCGTATGTACCGCCCCCATTTCGGGATCCCGGGTCCACGGTGAACGTGGAAATCCGTGGCCAGGGGGTGAAAGCAAGGGTCGTGCCCACTCCTTTTTATCAGCGGCCAAAGAGGCCTTAACTTTTAAAGAAGAGCTTTCGCAGAGATCAAAGCCAGGAGCCAGCACTTATGGCATATCCGAGCGATTTAAGGTACACCAAAGAACATGAATGGGTTAAGCCGGACGGAAAAGGTGCCGCCATCGGGATCACTAACCATGCCCAGGAATTGTTGGGAGACATTGTATTTGTCGAACTACCTAAGGTTGGAACCGAAATCACGGCGGGGAAGCCGTTTGGCAGTGTTGAATCCGTGAAGGCGGTGTCCGACGTATACGCCCCGATTTCTGGGACCGTGACCGAAGTCAATCGCGAACTCGCCAGTTCACCTGAGAAAATCAATCAGGATGCCCATAGCGCCTGGATGGTCAAGATCGCGCTCAAGAATCCAGCCGAGTTGAACTCGCTGCTCTCTGCAGCGGATT
Organism: Terriglobales bacterium; assembly: GCA_035501575.1. Classification (GTDB taxonomy): domain Bacteria; phylum Acidobacteriota; class Terriglobia; order Terriglobales; family Acidobacteriaceae; genus JAFAGX01. Next base: position 2,376 of record DATJVZ010000210.1, read on the forward strand.
ATGAAAAGTTCGTGGCGGAGGAGGATAGCCACTGACTCGGCATTCGATGCGATCTCCCAGGCCGCAGCCACAAGCAAGGTTCCTGCGACCTCGGGGTAGGTGGGTTACCGAGATCAATTCCATCGACCAAGGCTGGTATGCGTTATTTACCGAAATCCCCGGCTGATCGCCGGGCTATGCTCAACTCGCTTGGCGTGCGGTCCATCGACGACCTGTTCGCGCCCATTCCCGCCGAGTACCGGCTCAACCGTGATTTGAAAGTTCCCCGCCAGATGGCGGAAGCGGAAATTGTTGAGTGGTTTCGGGAGCGCTCGCGGGAGAACGGAGCCGACTACCCCGCAACCTTTCTCGGGGCAGGCGCCTACTATCACTACCGCCCGGTGATTATCGATGCCATGGTCTCGCGGGGCGAGTTTTTCACGGCTTATACCCCGTATCAGGCGGAGGTTTCCCAGGGTACCCTGCAGGCGATCTTCGAGTTTCAAACCATGATCTCGGAGCTGACCGGCATGGCAGTGGCAAATGCTTCCATGTATGACGGTTCCACCGCCGCGACCGAAGCCGTCATGATGGCAGCCCGCCTTACCCGGCGGCGATCCGTGGTCGTCGCCCGCAGCGTGCACCCGGAATATCGAGAAGTGCTCTCTACCTACGCCGCGCATCAGAATATGCCGCTGGTGACGCTACCCTATGCCGAGGGCGGCCAGCTGAATCACAAGGACTTGGAGCGGGCGATTACCGAAGAAACGGCCTGCGTGCTCATCCAATCGCCGAATTTCTTCGGGACCATTGAAGATGTTGCTGCCGTCGCCGAGCTTGCCCACCGCAAGGGAGCCTTGCTGGTCGTAGCCATCGCCGAAGCGGTGTCCCTGGGCATTCTTGAGCCGCCTCGCCAAGCTGACATTGTCGCCCTCGAAGCCCAATCCTTGGGTGGGCCCTTGGGATTCGGTGGCCCGTATTGCGGAGTCATAGCCACCCGGATCGAATACGTACGGCAAATGCCCGGCCGGCTGGTCGGTCAGACTACCGACCGGAAGGGCAAACGGGGCTTCGTGCTGACGCTGGCGACGCGTGAACAGCACATTCGGCGTGAAAAAGCGACCTCCAACATCTGCACCAATCAGGGGCTGATGGCCCTGATGGCGACTATTTTCATGACGGTTTACGGCAAGACGGGACTGGAGGAACTAGCCAAGCAAAACCTGGCCAAGGCGGCCTATGCCGCCGAGCAGTTTGGCAAGCACGCGAAGGTGCTTTTTCAGAACGCGCCCCGCTTCCACGAATTTGTAGTCGAAACCAGCGAAGATCCCCGAGCCATCAACAATCGGATGCTAGGCCACAAGATTGTGGGCGGTCTGCCGCTCAAGAAATTCTATCCCGAGCTTGGCAATGCCGCGCTTTGGTGCTGTACCGAAATGACAACCAGGACCGCGATCGATACTGCCGTAGGCTTCATCGCCGAAAGTGAACGTTCGCTGAAGTCGGCTCCGGAGACCGATGCCGAGGAAGTGGCGCGATGAAACACCCGACCCCCAAAGCTACCCGCCACGTCAGCCAGAACGAAGGCCTGATCTTTGAAAAATCCTCTCCAGGGAAGATGGCCTGGAAGCTTCCCCCGCTGGACGTGCCCGAAGTCGATGCCCAAAGGCTGCTGGGCGGCTCGCGAAGAAAAGATCTCGGCAACATGCCGGAGGTCAGCGAAATCGAAATCATCCGCCACTTCACCCGGCTTTCCACTTGGAATTACGCCATCGATTTGGGCATGTATCCTCTGGGTTCCTGCACCATGAAATACAATCCGCGGGTGAATGAAGTGGTTGCCCGCCTGGATGGACTGGCCAACGGGCACCCTTATCAGCCAGAGAAGGTTTCGCAGGGAGCCTTGCGCATTCTCAAGACATTGAGCGAGTGTCTGCTTGAAATTACCGGGATGGAAGCGATCACCCTGCAACCCGCCGCCGGGGCACACGGGGAGCTGACCGGCTTGCTCATGGTGCGAGCCCATCACCAGACGAAGGGAGATCCGCGCAAGAAGATTCTAATCCCGGACTCGGCCCATGGCACCAATCCGGCGACTGCGGCCACGGTCGGCTATGCCGTCGAGAATCTGAAGTCCAATGCTCAGGGCATGGTCGATGTCGCGGCCCTCTCCGCTCAAATGAACGAGGAGGTTGCCGCCCTCATGCTCACCAATCCCAACACGCTGGGGATTTTTGAGCAAGAAATCCACAAAATCGCCGATATCATGCACGCCAAGGGCGGCCTGCTCTACATGGACGGGGCCAACATGAATGCCTTGGTCGGCAAGGTGCGGCCCGGGGACTTTGGCGTGGATCTGATGCACTTGAACCTGCACAAGACGTTTTCCACGCCCCACGGCGGTGGCGGGCCCGGATCCGGTCCGGTTGCCGTCAAGCAGTTCCTGGAACCCTTTTTGCCGCAGCCCGTCGTCATTACCAAACCCGATGGAACTCTGGGATTTGACTACGATCGGCCTCGGTCAGTCGGCCGGGTTCGCGCCTTCTATGGCAACTTTGGAATGTTCGTTCGAGCGTTGGCTTACATCTTTGCCAATGGGCCGGACGGCTTGCGGCAGACCACGGAAGACGCCGTGCTCAACGCCAATTACATCCGCAAAGGACTCGAGGGGGCGTACGATCTCCCGTACACCACGCCCAGCATGCATGAGGTCGTTTTCAGCGATAAGCTGCAGGCCAAGCGGGGCGTGCGCACGATGGATATTGCCAAAAGGCTCATCGATTATGGTTTCCATCCCTACACCACGGCATTTCCCCTGATCGTGCCCGGTGCCCTGATGATCGAACCAAGCGAGAGCGAACCGAAAGAGGAGCTGGACCTGTTCATCGAAGCCATGGTCTCGATCGCCGAGGAGGTGGAGGAAGATCCGGAAATGGTGTTGTCTGCTCCCCACACCACCCGGGTGTCGAGACTCGACGAGGTGGCGGCCGCCCGGAATCCGGTGTTGCGCTGGAACCCGCAAGGTTGAGTCGTGCTCTTGCCTGCCAACTAATCTCTAAACTTCTTCTCCAATCTGGCGCGACTAGGTCGTGATCGGCACGCGCGGGCCGCGGAATGGTACCCTAACGTTCCGAATGAGACCCGCGAAACCAATCTGTATAGCCATCGACAGCGGCGGCACCTTCACCGACTGCATCTGGGTGGACCGGGGACGGGTTTCCGTGCTCAAAGTGTTTTCCACCCCGGACGATCCTTCTCGCGCGATTGCGGCCGCGCTAGACACCATGGGTGTGGTTGGCCCCTTGGTGCTGCTTCACGGCACCACGGTCGGCACCAACACGTTGCTCGAGCGCAAGGGCGGGCGCGTGGCCCTGGTCACAACCGAGGGATTTGAAGATGTGATCGAAATCGGGCGGCAGGCCCGAGCCAAGCTCTACGATTTCTTCTTTGACCGGGTTGAGCCTCTGGTCCCCCGCGAACGGCGCTTTGGAGTCGACGAACGAACCACCGCCGAGGGAGAGATTCTGCGCAAACCATCGAAGTCCGGGCTGGCGCGACTCGGCCAGAAGCTGCGCCAGAGCCGTCCCGAGGCGATTGCCATTTCGTTGTTGTTTTCCTTCGCCAATTCCGAGAACGAAAGACGCATCGCCAGGGCGCTCGAAGGCCTGGCGGTGCCTCTTTCCCTCTCCCACCGCATTTTGCCCGAGTTTCGCGAATATGAGAGAACCAGCACCGTCGTGGTCAACGCTTATCTGCAGCCCGTGATGGACAAGTACCTTGAGAATCTTGCGAGTCGCCTCGAGCGACGCGCCGCACGGTTCGCCGGTAGGCCAGGCCGATCCGGGCAGGGCGGGCTGACCGCGCGCAATCCGCGCCGAAGCAGCCGAGCGCCCCGGCTGTTCCTGATGCAATCGAGCGGAGGCATTACGGCGGTTGACTCTGCGGTTCGCCAGCCGGTGAGAACCGTGCTGTCGGGGCCGGCGGGAGGCGTTGTCGGGGCAGCCGCCATGGCGAAATTCAGCGGATACGATCGCATCATCAGCTTCGACATGGGGGGAACTTCGACCGACGTGGCTCTAGTGGATCGCGAAGCCAGGCCGAGCAGCCAATGGGAGATCGCCGGGCTGCCCGTCGGCGTGCCGATGCTCGACATCCACACCGTCGGCGCCGGTGGAGGCTCAATCGCCCGCTTTGACGCTGCCGGCGCGCTGCGCGTGGGCCCGGAATCGGCGGGCGCGGATCCTGGCCCGATTTGTTACGGACGAGGCACACAACCGACGGTCACCGATGCCCACTTGATCCTGGGACGATTGCGAGCGGACCGCTTTCTGGGCGGGGGATTCACTCCAGACCTAGAACGTACCCGCAGGATTCTCGGGGAATGGCTGAAGCGAAGCGGATCGAAGCTCTCCCTCGCGCAAGTCGCCAGCGGAATCATCCGCGTGGTGAACGCAACCATGGAGAAGGCTATACGTGTAGTGTCGATCGAACGTGGCCATGATCCCCGGGAATTCGCGCTGGTAGCCTTCGGCGGGGCCGGAGGCCTGCATGCTTGCGATCTGGCCGAAGCCTTGGGAATTCCGCGAGTGATGGTGCCTGTCTTTCCCGGTGCCCTTTCCGCCTTCGGCATTTTGGTGAGCGACGTGGTGAAGGATTATTCGAAGACGGTGCTCTGGCGGACCTCCGACAGCCTTCCCTTCACGCGTTTGGATCACGAATTCGCGCGGCTCGATTCGCTGGCGCAGCAGGATTTTCGCCGGGAAGGCTGGCAAGGAAGAATTGGGAACCTGCGCAGTGTCGATGTTCGCTACCGAGGCCAAGGATACGAGCTGAGCGTCCCCTATAGCCGCGGACTGCTCGCAGCCTTCCAGAGCGAGCATAAGCGGCGCTACGGTTACAGTTATCCCCAACGAGAAATTGAAATCGTAACCCTGCGCTTGCGGGCGCGCATCCGATCTTCGCACACCCCGCTGTCCGGCCGGCGGGGGTTCGGCCCGGCCGCCGCCACGGTTCAGACCCGGTCTTCGCCGCATCCTCCTCAGCGGGTTCCGACTCTGCTAGGCAACAAGAGAATACTGACGACGGTCTATGATCGTGACGCTCTCCGGCCGGGGGAGCGGCGGAAGGGTCCTGCCATTGTCACCGAATACAGCGCGACTACCCTGGTCCCGGTGGGCAGACGGTTTTGGCTCGACCGTCGGGGCAATCTGATCATCGAGGTCCGGCCTCCCCGCCGGTCCTAAGGCAATTGTTTCAGCCAGGTTACAATGGCAGCAGGAATTCCACCCTGCGGCTACAATACCCATGTGAAGCCAAGCATCTTTGTGGTAGAAGACGACCCGGACATTTCCCGCCTCGTGCGGCATCACCTCGAGGTGGCGGGATTCGGAGTGAAACTGTTCGCCACGGCGCACACGGTGATCGCAGAAGCGGAGAAACAGCGGCCGGGTTTGTTTGTTCTCGACATCATGGTACCGGGCAAAGATGGGCTGGAGCTATGCCGGCAAATCCGCCAGATGCCCTTGCTGGTTTCGATCCCGGTGATTTTCTTGACTGCCAAGAGCGGGGAAGCCGACCGTATTCTGGGCCTCGAACTCGGGGCGGATGATTACATCGCCAAGCCCTTCAGCCCGCGGGAACTGGTAGCCCGCGTCAAAGCGGTATTGCGGCGTTTCGAACGTCCGCTCTCGCAATCGCCCATCCGGGTAGGAGAAATCGAAGTTGACCCCGGAGCGATGACGCTTACCGTGCGCGGCCAGAGAGTCACCACCACGGCAACCGAGTTTCGCCTGCTGGATCATTTTGCTCGCCACCTCGGCCGGGTTTTTACCCGAGACCAACTTCTCGATTCGGTGTGGCGGGACACGGCCTATGTGACCCCGCGCTCCGTCGATGTGTACGTTCGCCGGATCAGGGAAAAAATCGAGCCGGATCCGGAGAACCCGCGCTATTTGAAGACCGTGCGCGGAGCCGGTTACCGCTTCGAGGCTCTGAAGTGAAGGAGCGGATTTTCTTCAAGCTGCTGGGCGTTTTCCTGCCTCTGACTTTGATCTCTGCCGGCCTGGCGGTCTTTCTGCTCCGCAAAGGATGGGCGGCGGGGAATGCTGTCGTCGCCAGTTCGGCGCTGGTGCTGCTGGCGGCGATCGTGATTTCATCCCTGGCGGCGCTCTCGATCACTCGCAGCTTCACTCACATTCTTCAAACTGCCGAACGGCTTTCGACGGGCGATTTGACGGCGCGAAGTGCCGAAGAGGTGGGCGGCGAAATCGGGGAATTGGCCGCTGCCCTGGACCGCATGGCGGTTCGCTTGGCACAGGATTTCGCGGCTTTGCATACCAGCCGCCGGCAGCTGGAAACCCTGCTCAACAGCATGGAGGATGCGGTCATTGCTATTTCTCCGGATAACCGTCTGCAATGGACCAACCAAAGAATGGATAGTTTGGTTCGCACCCGCTTCCGCGCTCCGGTGGTCGAAACCGTTCGCGACCCGGACTTTCTTCGGGCCATCCGCGGCGCCAACGAATTGCGCCGGGTGCTCACTGCCCGGGCCACCTCCATCGTCCCCGGGCGGACCTTTGAAGTGACCGCCGCACCCATGCCAGAAGGCGGGGCGGTGGCGGTTCTCCGCGACCTCACCGAAACCGAGCGCATGGAGAAAACTCGGCGCGACTTCATCGCTAATGTCTCGCATGAGCTGCGAACCCCGCTGACCTCGATCCAGGGCTATGCCGAGACCTTGCTCGACGGTTCGTCAGAAAATCATGCTCGCGAATTCCTGGAAATCATTCGCAAGAACGCCAGCCGGATGTCGCGCCTGACCGAAGATCTGCTGACTCTGGCCCGAGTGGAATCGGGCGAGCAGCGCTTTGACATTCAGCCGGTACCGTCGGCGGAGCTTTTGCGCGACGCGGTCGAGAGTTTTCAAGAGGTGGCCCGGGCGCATGGCATGGAGCTGTTGGTAGAGGATTTTTCCCAGGGCGAGGTAAGTGCCGACCGCGAGGCCATCCATCAGGTCTTCTCGAATCTCTTGGATAACGCCATTAAGTATGCGGCTTCTAGTCGGCGCCTGGTCTTAGGTGCGCGGCCCGTTGACCGAGGTTTGGAGTTCTATGTTCGGGACTTCGGTCCGGGCATCTCGTCGGAGCATTTGCCCCGGCTCTTCGAGCGCTTCTACCGGGTCGATAAAGCCCGGTCGCGCGAGTCCGGCGGCACGGGCCTGGGGCTTGCCATCGCGAAACACATTGTCTTGGCCCACGGGGGCAGCATCCGAGCCGAAAGCGAGTTGAACCATGGTTCCGTGTTCTTGTTCAGTTTGCCCTTGACCACCAAGCTCGAACGGGCGGTGTCGTGAGCCGATGCGCCAGGACCAACCCTAGAATGTCCCATCCCAAGAGATAACTTCAGTCCCGGATCAGGGCTTCGGGTGTGGTGCTGCGTAGGGGTTACAGCACGGTTTCTGCGCCGGAGCGAATTCCATGAACTCGACGCGCGTGGCGTCCGGATCGTAGATGTCGACCGCCCACTTGCCGTCGCGACCGATCTCCGGCTCGTCGGTCTTCGTCAGCCCGCGGGCATGGATCTTTTCGAGGGCAGCCTTGGCGCTAGCCACACCCAGCGAGAAGTGATTTTGCACCCCGAGCTCTTGATGGTCTGCAGTCGATGGAATATTGAGCATGTATTCGATCCAGTCGCTGCCATCGGGAACTTGGATTTCTTCCCAATCCGTATCTCCCTCTTTAAACCCGCCGCTCCAGTACATCCGGAAACCCAGCAGGTCCCGATAGAAACGGTCTTCCACGCGGCTATCGTGAACCACAAAGCCGGCATGAAACAGGCGCGTGCTCAATTGATCGGGTGCCGGCTTGAAACCCGATCGGGATCGAGTTTCGACGAAGGCAATGGGGTGACCCTCAGGGTCGAGCAGCTCGAAATGCGGCGTACCCTCGGTATCCCCCGAGATCGCGCCCACCGCAACGCCGTGGGCCATGAGATAACGGCGCATGGCGCCGATATTGTCGGTGCTAAACGCAACCTCGGCAAGAAAATTGGGGTTGGGGGGAGTCGCCGCCGCCGTGATTTCGACTTGCTGTTGATCATTGATCACAAAACAGGATTGTGCGATCTTGGGGCACCCAGCGGTGACTGCGGCAAGCCCCAGGATTTTGCCGTAAAACTGCTGGGAGTGATCTAAGTTGGTGGAATAGAGGCGCACATGCGCGATTCCGGTGATCTTAGGGCGTATGGGCTGGTCGTTGGCGTTGGCTGGAAGCCAACCCAAAATTACCGCAAGAAAAAGAATCACCAAATTCAGGACCTTTCTTAGAAGCACTTGGATTGTACCTCTCGTCCACCTATCTCTATGTTATCCATCTTCTTAATTAATTTTATTCGGGCTCAGCTCTGGCTGTCGGAGGGGGTTTGAAAATCGGGTTTGCTGCTTTTTCCTGGAAAAAGGACTAAACTTTCAGGGCTGAAAACTTCCGCCGCGATTCCTCTTCCCCGGCGGACCGATTCCGCCACCTGGAAGTTTCGGAACAGAGTGAAACCGTATTGCGGTGAAGGAGGATTCCATGAAGCCCGTTGTGCTCGTTGTTGTGTTACTGCTCACCGGTTTGCCGCAGATTGTTCAAGCCAGAACCCGCACCATCCATGCCACCCAGACAGCGAACTGCAATCGGCATCCGGCGACAGTTGCGGTCCAGGGGCCGGCCAGTGTCACCTGCGTCAACTCGACGCAGTCCCTTCAAAAGCCTGGTAATCCACCCGCTTCTTGCTACGTAACCGGGCCAGGGGTGGCGCAACAGGTTCCGAATGGTGGCAATGTCGAAGTCAGCGGAGCAGGTAACGTAACATTGTCCTGCCAAGGAAGTGGGTCGCTCGCTTGTTCAGCCCGGATCGAAGATTAACCGAGAATCCCAGGCCTCCTGATTCAGCCACGGAAGCGACTGTAACCGTGGAAGATACCTTGCAGAGTTGACATGGCAGACGAGCGTGGCTACCCTGGGTAGCCAAAGCGCTTCCCTCTGGGGCATGAGCGTGGGGCAGGGTCCTACACATGAGATCACGCAGCTGTTACAGGGCTGGCGGAGTGGGGACCGCGCAGCCTTAGACGCCCTGCTGCCGGTGGTGCACAAGGAACTGGAGCGTCTCGCCCATTTCCAGCTGCGTCAGGAACGTTCCGGCCACACTCTACAAAGCGCAGCCTTGGTGAACGAGGCTTATCTGCGGCTGGTAGGTCTAAACCCTCCGCAATGGGAAAGCCGCACCCATTTCTTTGCCATTGCCGCGCAACTCATGCGTCAGATTTTGGTCGACTACGCTCGCCGCCACCGGGCCGGAAAGCGCGGCGGCGGGGCGGCGGCCCTGCCGCTCGAGGAGGCCTCCCTGTTGATGGGGGGCAAAGACAAAGATATCGACATCGTGGCCTTGGACGACGCTCTGAAGGAGCTGGCTAAAGTCGATGCGCGCAAAGCGCAGGTGGTAGAGCTGCGTTTCTTTGGGGGCTTAAGCTTTAGCGAAACGGCCGAGGTGCTCAAGGTATCCGCGGTCACGGTATCGCGCGACTGGAGCACGGCCCGGGCCTGGCTGCACCGCGAGCTCGGTCGTGGGCGTGGTGATGGATGCTGAACGCTGGAAACGCGTAGATGATCTGCTGCAGTCGGTACTCGAAGT
>DATJVZ010000211.1:0-3572 GCA_035501575.1 Terriglobales bacterium
GTGAAGTTCCTCTATCTCGACCAGGAGTCAGTCCTAGCCGCCGGGGTGCTTGATATGCGCCGGGCGATGGCCGTGGTCGGAGCGGCGCAAGCACAGTTTGCCAAGGGTGAGGTCCGTGAACCGAACAAGATCGTGCTGCGAAATGCAGATAGTGCGGAGAGCGAAGATCAGGGCCGTTTCAATGGACTGGCCGCGTCGATCGGAGCACCCATGCGCTCTGCCATTGGCCTTAAGTGGATCGCCAGTTTCCCGGCCAACCGCCGCATAGGTAAGCCTCGCGCCAGTGCCCTGATCATACTCAACTGCCCACAAACCGGAGTTCCTCTCGCCGTCATGGAGGGAGGATTGGTCAGTGCCGTGCGCACTGGCGCCATGACGGGGTTAGGCGTCCACTACCTGGCTCCGAAAAAGACTCGCAAAATCGGCATCGTAGGCGCGGGATTTCAATCTCGGACGCAGATCCTAGGACTGCACACCGCACTCCCCTGTGCTGAGGAAATTGCTGTCTTCGGCCGCCAGATCCGCAGCGCGGAGGCAGCCCGCGACGATTGCCGGCGACTCTGCGCTGCTCCTGTACGAGCCGTGCGGACGGTCGAGGAGGCGCTTTGCGATGCAGATGTGGTGCTGGCCATAACCACTGCCCAGCAGCCCCTGATTCGTGCGCGCGACATCAAACCGGGTGCGCTCACCATACAGCTGGCGGGCCATGAAGTTGAGTTCGACCTTATTCGCCAGTGCAAAAAAATAGTGGTCGACGATTGGGAAACCGTGAAGCAGCGCGGCATTATGAGCCCGGCCATCATGCACCGACAAGGGTTGCTACGCGACGAGGACATCCAAGCTAGTCTCGGCGAGCTAATCCTAGGAACAAAGACGGGGCGGGAAAGCGACGAGAGAATCCACTATTGCCACATGGGTATGGGTGTCGATGATGTCGCTCTGGGTTGGACAATTTACGAGACTGCGCGCAAGCGGCACCTCGGGACAGAGCTGACGTTATGGAAAGAACCACTATGGGTTTAGTGGACAAATGGTTTCATGCGAAGCCCTCGACCACGAAACCAGAAGCGATCTTTATCGCGAACCTTTCGGTTCCGGTCGTTGTCCTTGTGTCGTCCCAGCATGGCGGTGTCAGCCTTATTCGGAGCCTGGGAAGACAGGGTGTACCAGTTTACAGCATCCATGAAGGCTCCGGGGAACCCTCCGCGCAGTCGCGTTACTTGCGAGGGGATTTCACTGGAATTTTTCCTCAGCTCCAAGAGCGGACTCGATAGCCTTCTTGGAGGACGTAGCTAAGGGAATCGGAGCAACTCCGGTCCTGATCGCTACTTCCGATACAACCGCGCTTTTCGTCGCCGAAAACGCCTCCGTCCTCGGTCAAGAATACCTGATCGCCACACCACCCGCTGAAGTGGTCCGCTGCTTTTTCAGTAAGAAGCGGACCGCCGACCTTTGCCAAGCGATCGGTATTCCCTCTCCGCGCACCGAACTGCCGGGTTCTCGCCAAGAGCTACTCGATTTCGCGGAACAGGCGAACTTTCCTGTGGTCGTGAAGGGCGAATGCGGCGAGTTCTGGCTAAGCGTGGGGCATCTCGGACGCGTCGCGATTGCAGCAACCAGGAAAGAGCTGCTCAATATTTACGACCTGAATGCGGAGACCAGTGCGCCGCGGCTGGTTGTCCAAGAGTACATCCCCGGCGGGGACGATGCGGTCTGGATGTTCAACGGATACTTCAATGATCGGTCGGAGTGTCTATTCGGCGCCACCGCGAGAAAACTTCGGCAGTTTCCGACCCATCGAGGCAGCACCAGCCTGGGAATCTGCGGAAGAAATGAAGTGGTGGAAGCGCAGACGAAGCAATTGATGCAAGCTGTCGCCTACCGCGGACCATTGGATGTGGGTTACCGCTTTGATGCTCGCGACGGCAAGTATAAGCTGCTCGATGTCAACCCGCGAATCGGTTCAACTTTTCGTTTGTTTGCCGCGCAGAACGGGTTGGATGTGGCTCGCGCCCTCTATCTGGATGTTACCGCCCAACCGGTTCCCTGCGCGCAGGTGTCCGAGGGCGCAAGTGGATTGTAGAGAGCAACGACCTGGTCTCCAGCTGGACTGATTTTCGAGAAGGGAAATTGACCCCGGGCCGATGGTGGCGCTCTGTACGAGATGTTGAGGAAGGCGTGTGGCTGGCTCCCGATGACCTGAGGCCCTTGGTGATGTTGCCGGTGCTATGGTTCCGCAAGCGTTGGCGACCGAGGACGGCTCCGCTAGAGCGGGTTCTTGCTCGACGTATTCCCCGTCTCCCCAAGGCTTGAAGTCTCTAAGCTCGTGAACGACGAGGTTCGAGAAGTTTTCGGTTTACGAAACAAGGTAGGATAGGGTATATGTCAGCCCCAACCGATTACATCGATGGAACGTATCTGCGACAAAATCCCGACTGGCATGTGTCCGACTCCTCCTGGAAGGTACAGCAAATCCTCCGCATTCTCGACCGCAATCGAATTACGCTTAAAACAGTCTACGAAGTAGGTTGTGGTGCAGGAGAGGTTCTCCGCCTGCTGCAGCAGAGCCTCGATCCCGCATGCGAATGTTGGGGGGCGGACGTATCGCCCCAAGCTATTGAGTTGTGCCGGACCCCGAGCCAATGACAGATTGCATTTCGCACTGCTTGACGACCAGGTCTGGAAGGGGAAATTTTTCGATTTGGTGATGGCGATCGACGTTCGTTAGCCCACGTTGAGGATTACCGTGGATTCTTGCGCAAAATCAAGTCGCGAGGCATCTATAAGCTGATCCATATTCCTCTGGACATTTCGGTACAGCACGTTCTGCGTGAGAACAGTATGATTCGCCGCCAGCAGCAGCATGCTCACTTTCACTTTTTTTCGAAGTGTACGGCGTTGTTCGCTCTGGCAGACCTTGGGTACGAGATTATCGATCGTTACTATACGCCCCGCATGATCGACATACCCAGTCACGTGGGGGGACGAATACTGCGTCTGCCTCGCCGACTGCTCTTTGCGATCGACGAGGATTTCGCCGTCAATTTTTTGGGTGGCTTTAGCCTGATGGTACTTGCCAAGTAAGCATCAAGCCACCGATCCCGCAGCAAACAGCGTCCCGGTGACGGATCACCACGACAAAGCGTGACCGCAAGGCCTCCGGGCATTCTCATCTTGCATCCGACTTGGGCTGGCCTGTCAGACTAGGCAGGCTCCTTGTCACAATCGTTCGAATTGGTTCGTCACTAATTGGGGTGACCCCCATTCGTGAGACACGGCAAAAATGTCACACATCCGTTTGCTGAAAAAATGATCGTTCTTTTTGTGAGCTTGATGCAAGCTGATTCTCGGAGTTGGCATGGCGGGAATCGGAGCAAGCTCTCTTGGGGCGATTCAAAACCCGGGTAGTCCTTCCGGTCGCTTGGAGAGTTTCCCTGTACAGGGCACCTTTTCCCGTCAGCCAAGTCCCAAACCAACAGCGGGCATCGATCGCGGACTGTGGATTACCCGCCGAGCGATCCGACGTCAGCTCGCGGCTATGCCTCACGATTTGTTTCTGATCCGTTTGATTC
>DATJVZ010000212.1:0-8880 GCA_035501575.1 Terriglobales bacterium
CGCTGCGTCTCGTCATCGAGGGGCAAGGTACCCCTACCGATGCTACCAAGTTTATTAGACGCAAGTTGATGAATTTTTGCCGTTCTCCAGACAGTACTGAGCCGGAGATAGCCGGCGATCGCCACCGCGCGCGGGCAGGGCTCGAAGCTTGGTGGAGAAACCCATCTGGAGTTAGCTTCGAGCGGAAATAGTTGTCTAATTCGGGCAAGGATACGGCCCCGCGTCGATGAAAATGTCTATCGCGAACGCCCGTTTTCCAGTAGACTCAATGGACGCGCACCTACCACCAGCAAGAGGTGAGCATGAGCGCGTCCGAAGACAAGTTTTACCACGCCCAGGTAACTGAACGCCTGGACTTAGCCCCTACCCTGTGGACTTTCCGCATTCGCCCGGAAGGCGACTTCACCTTTGTTCCCGGCCAATACGCCACCTTGGGCGTGGTGAGCCCGGACCAGAAGCGGCGGGAGCGTCCCTACTCGATCGTGTCGGCTCCGTTTGAGAGCGAAATCGAGTTCTTCTTCGAACTGGTTCCGGACGGCGACCTCACCCCTCTGCTTCATCAATTGCAACGCGGCGACCAACTGCTCATGCGAAAGGTCGCCAAGGGGCGTTTCACCCTCGATCGCCAGAGCGGTCCCACGCAACATCTCCTGGTCTCGACCGTGACGGGCGTAGCGCCCTTTGTCAGCTATCTGCGAACCCTCTACCGGCAATGGAAAGAGGGAACTTTTTTGGGAGATCACAAACTGTTCCTTCTGAACGGGGCGAGCCGCTCTTGGGAATTTGGCTACAACAACGAACTGACCGACTATGCTCAGCAGGTGCCCTGGTTCGAATACCTGCCCACGGTCAGTCGTCCTTGGGAAGATCCTGCCTGGAAGGGGGAGACGGGGCGGGTCGACGATATTGTCCGTAAATATGCCGACCAGTGGGGTCTACAAAGTGAAAACGCCATCGCTTATCTGTGCGGACATCCGGAGATGATTGAACACTGCAAAGGCATCCTGAAGCGGGTTGGCTTTCGCAAGGAATTCGTGCGCGAAGAATTCTATTGGGTTCCCGATAAGACAACGCCCACGTCGTGAGCGGCTCGCGTTCTACCCGCTTTCTGCCGGAGCAAAGCATACGAGCACCTGCAATTCTTCGGTGATTTCGTAGAATCGGTGCTCTACTCCGGCGCCCACGAAAATCACGACACCCGGGCCGACCGGTCGATCTTCGAGTCCCACCCGCATCCGGGCTCGGCCCCGTAGGACACAATAGAGTTCGTCTTCCGCGTGCGGGGATTGCGAATCGGTTTCCCCCGGCGAAAGAACATAGATTCCGGCGCTCATGGCGGGAACGCGCAGAAACTCAAGGTAGGGCTTGCGCGCCTGCGTGCGCTCGCTTTCGAGCTTGGCCAACGGGTAAAAATTCGTGTTCGTCATATCGGTTTCGACACTTGCTTGTTACCGTATTGGTTTCTCTCGCGGGGCTGCGTTACAATCTGCCCGGTTGGTCATTATAAAATCGATGCATCCCGAATGCCGGCGGGGTCATCTACGGTTACATCCGTCGACAAGGAGGACGTACGCATGCCTATTCTGCAGGAGCAAGAGGAGAGTCAAGCTCCTCCACCGTTTCGTTTAGACGTGCAGTTACATGATTTATTGACCAAGGCTCCGGCCTCCAAAGCGCCGCAGCTTGCCACCCGTGGCGATGTGAAATTCCCCGAGCCGGTATTTCCCCAACGTCCAGACCTCCTGGCGCAAGACGATAACTACGAAGAAAACCTGGCGCGGGCGAAGGCAGGTAAGCGGCAATGGGCCGCTCCTTTAGTCCTGAGGGCTATGAATGGATGGCTTTTCCCCTACATCAAGTCGCGGGTTTTGCCCGGTGCCTTCCATCCCATCATCGCCTATTTATTTACCGAGTGGAAATGCAATCTGGACTGTCATTATTGCTGGGCTTTTGACAATAGTGTGAAGGGCATGACCGAAGAAGCCGCCAAACGCTCGATTGACTGGCTGCACTCGACAACCTGTCGCGTTTTGGCGTTCATGGGCGGGGAACCTCTGCTGCGCCCGCAGTTGGTCCACAAAGCCTGTTACTACGCCGCTAAGAAGGGTTTTTGGATCTACATGCCCACCAATGCCCGCCTGCTGCGACCGGAGGTGATCGACCGGCTGGCCGATTCCGGGGTGGCGATTTTCAACTTCGCGGTGGATGCCGTCGATGAAAAGCCGGGCTTGCCCAAGGCGCTAACTCCCGTACGCAAGTACTTCGACTATCTGGTGCGCAAGCAGTATAAGTATGGTTACCTCGTGTTCTTTAACATCAACATCTGCCGCAATAACTTGGAGGATGTAAAGCAGTTGACCGAGATTGCCCGGGAGCACGGCATTGCCACCGATTATCACATCAACGAATCTCCCATGATCGAGCAAAATCACTTCCAGCACTACGAAGCCAACGATACGTTCATCCACCCGCAAGATTACCCGAAAGTCGATGCCTTGGTGGACTGGCTGATCGAAAAGAACCGCGCTGGCTACAAGATGGTGAACTCCGTGCAACGGCTCGAAGACATGAAGGAGTTTCTGCGCGGGAAGGTGAGACCGTGGAACTGCCGTGCCGGGCAGAATTCGATAATCATCCGAGTGGATGGCACCTTAGCCCCGTGCTTCCCCATGTACTCGGCCACGCACGATTGGGGAGTCATCGAAGACCACAAGTTTGTTGTCTCACAATTAGACGAAATGAAGAAGTCTTGCCAAACTCATTGTTTCTCAACCTTGAATCATAACCTAGGTTTCTGTTACAACGATGCCAGGGTCATAACCTGGGTACTGAAGCAAGCTGTCCGCGGATTCCAAGGTGTAACCGGCAGCTTTGCCTAGAAGTCGGAACAGCTTAATCTTCTCATTGGGGCATCTCTCGATCGACTGAGAGATCTTTACTGGTTGTTCGGTGCCCCCGGGACTCGCGGTAAAAACGATTCTCGCTGGCGTAAACAGCGAAACTCCTTGTGGCCAAACGGTAAGGAGCTTCTGATGCTGTTTCATCGCAGGTGGCAGGGTATCGCGTCGACCTTTCGATCGAGGCCGGCGACTGGTCCTGCGCCCATTCCCATCCAACTTGGAAGCCGCAACTTGTCGGTAGTGTGTGGTTTCGGTCCGAAGTATTTACCAATTATATTCCCGGAGGAAGATCATGGCGACGCATCTTGTCCAAATTGAAAGTGAGCAGGAAATTAAGCAGCGCCTCGAGCAGGAGCGGGCCCGTCTGCGCAAAATCGCCGGCCTTGACCGTCCCAGCCATTTCCATCGTCCGGTGGAGCGCGCTTTCACGGGCGAGGAAAGAGACCGGGTCACCATTCTTTTTGGCGGGTTTACCTGGAAGCATGAGGACCTGATTCGGGCCGTTTTCCAAGGCTGCGGCTACCGCTGCGAAAAACTGCCGGTGCCCGACGTGCCCGCCTTCCAGATCGGCAAAGAATACGGGAACAACGGGCAATGCAATCCCACCTACTTCACCGTGGGAAATCTGGTGCAGTACTTGCAGTTCCTGGAAAAGCAGGGCGTATCGCGGCAGCAGATCTTGGACAATTATGTCTTCTTCACGGCCGGCTCCTGCGGCCCGTGTCGCTTCGGCATGTACGAGGCGGAGTACCGCTTTGCCTTGAAAAATGCCGGGTTTGACGGTTTCCGGGTCCTGCTGTTCAAAGACAGCGACGGCATCAAGGCGGCATCCGGGGAGCCTGGGCTGAAATTCACCATTGACTTCGGACTGGGAATGCTGAACGCCATGCATCTCGGCGATGTCATTAATGACCTTATCTATCAGATTCGCCCCTTCGAAGTGAATAAGGGAGAGACCGATCGTATCTTCCGCGAAATGGTAGACGGGCTTTGCGAAGATCTGCGCGAGAGAGACTCTTTCGAGATCGAAGCGCGGGCGCCCGCATGGCTGAAGCCCAAGTTCAAGGCCAACAAGGTATTGCGGAATACCGCCAACGTCTTGGGCAAAATGCATGAACACATGTGGGGCAAGGACTATCTGAGCGCACTCCACACCGCTCGCGAGCGGATGGACAGCATCGAGGTCGACCGTACCCGAGTCAAGCCGATGGTTAAGATCACGGGCGAGTTCTGGGCGCAAATCACCGAAGGCGACGGGAACTTCCATATGTTCGACTTTCTCGAGCGCGAAGGTGCCCAGGTGCTGGTGGAACCGATTGCTACCTGGGTTGCCTATCTGATGTACCAAGCCAAGGCGCACGCGATTGCCAAGTGGCCGGTGAACCGCCCCCATCGGAATCCCGAGTGGTATGAGGCTAAAAAGCACCTGGCAAACTACTTCGGACTGCGGAAGCGGCTCTGGGGCATCGGATTTGGGGAGAGAGCCTGGAACTTCTTCTATCACCGTACGATCGAGAATCTGGGAGGCATCACCCACCACTTGGTTCCCCAGGCGGAGCTGGCCGGGTTCGCCCATCCTTTCTATAACCAGTTTGCCCGGGGTGGCGAGGGTCACCTCGAAGTGGGCAAGAACGTGTACTACACCGTGCACAAACTCTGCCACATGGTGCTGGCGCTAAAGCCGTTTGGCTGCATGCCGTCTTCCCAGTCGGATGGGGTCCAGTCGGCGGTGGTCAATAAGTTCAAGGACATGATCTTCCTGCCGATCGAAACTTCAGGCGAGGGCGAAGTCAATGCTCACAGCCGAGTGCAGATGGCGCTTGGTGAGGCGAAAGTCAAGGCCAAGGCCGAGTTCGAACAGTGTTTGAAGTCAACCGGCAAGAGCCTGGACGAAATTCGGGAGTACATTGGCGAGCATCCTGAATTGCGGCGACCCTTCTATCACGTGCCGCATCGGGAGGGCATCGCGGGAACGGCAGCGCAGTTCATCCTGCACGTGAGTGATCGCATGGATAAGAGCACACGGCTGTGGCGGCGCTCGCGCGTTCCTGGGATCGCCGTCCCGGCGGCCGCCAGTGGAGACTAGAGGCAATTGCCGGCACCGCCGAGGGCGGGACAGTGCCCTCGTTTCCGAACGATCTTCGTCGAAACAGCGGTTTGAGACTTCCAGGAGTCTTTCCGCTTAAGGCAACCCAAGAGAGGGAGCAATGCACGAAAAACAGGCGCACGGCCACGATCGGCAAAACCGGTTCATGGTAGGTCTGGATGTCGGTTCCACCACAGTCAAGGCCGTGGTGGTTGATGCCGCCACGGACGAGATTCTGTGGCGGGATTATCAACGCCACGAGACCAAACAGCCGGAGAAGACGCTGGAGTTTTTGCGTCGCATCGAGTCCGAGGTTGGGGTCAAGCGCGAGAACACCCGCATGTTTCTGACCGGATCGGGAGGCGGTTCTATCGCCGAGCAGATTGGCGCCAAGTTCGTGCAGGAGGTTACCGCCGTTTCCCTGGCGGTCGAGAAACTTCACCCCGAGGTTTATTCGGTTATCGAACTGGGTGGTCAGGACGCCAAAATCATCGTTTTCAAAGATGACGAGGAGAGCGGACGCAAGAAAAAGATTCCCTCGATGAACGACAAGTGCGCCGGCGGTACGGGCGCGGTGATCGACAAGATCAATGCCAAGCTGAAGATCCCCGCGGACGAACTCACCAAGCAGGGCTACCACGGAATCAAGTTGCACAAGGTCGCCGGCAAGTGCGGCGTGTTTGCCGAAACCGATATCAACAGCCTACAGAAAGTTGGAACCCCTCCCGACGAGCTCATGGCTTCGCTGTTCGAGGCCATCGTATTGCAGAATCTCAGCGTACTGACCCGGGGAAATACTCTGCGGCCGCACGTGTTGCTGCTGGGAGGGCCAAACAGTTTTATTCGCGGTATGCGCGAGGCTTGGCAGGCCAATATCCCCCGCATGTGGGTGGAACGAAAGGTTGCGATTCCCGACGGCGCCAAGCCGGAGGATCTGATTAAGGTACCCGAGAACGCGCAGTACTTCGCCGCCCTAGGTGCGGTCGCCTTTGGCAGGGGCGAGGACGACTGTATCGGTTGCTATCAGGGATATGAAAGGTTAATTCACTACATCGAATACGGCCGTGCGGAAGAGAAGGCCAAATCGGGCGCGGGTGGTCTGGTGGCCGGCGATAAGGAACTCGAGGATTTCAAAGTCGCCTACCGGCGCAAGAAGTTTGTTCCGGCCACGTTCTCCACCCAGCAGGTGGTCGGCGGCTTCATGGGAATCGACGGCGGCTCCACTTCCACCAAGGCAGTCTTGCTCGACGAGAAGGGCGACATTCTGGTCAAAGCCTATCAACTCTCGAATGGGAACCCGATCCAGGACACACTCGAGATGTTCGAGAATCTGCGCGGCCAGGTGGAAGCCCAGAAGGCCAAATTGGAAATTCTTGGAGTGGCCACCACCGGCTATGCCAAAGACATCCTGAAGGACGTACTGCACGCCGATGTAGCCCTGGTTGAAACCGTGGCCCACACCGAATCCGCCCTGAAGTTTTACGACGACCCGCACGTGATCGTCGATGTAGGCGGGCAGGACATCAAGATCATCATCCTGCACCAGGGGCGGGTCAAGGACTTCAAGCTCAACACCCAGTGCTCGGCTGGAAACGGCTATTTCCTGCAATCGACGGCGGAAGGCTTCGGGCTGAAGGTCGAGCAGTACGCCGATCTTGCCTTCTCCGCCCAGGCCATGCCGGTGTTTGGATACGGCTGCGCCGTGTTCATGCAGTCCGACATTGTCAACTTCCAACGCCAAGGCTGGAGGGCGGAAGAGATTCTGGCCGGCTTAGCTGCGGTTTTGCCCAAGAATGTTTTCCTGTACGTGGCCAGTATCCCCAATCTGGCGGCGCTCGGCTCGCGCTTCGTTCTCCAGGGCGGAACCCAAAACAACCTGGCCGTGGTCAAAGCCGAAGTCGACTTCATTCGCAACAGCTTTCGAGCGGCCGGCAAGCAGCCGGAGATCATTATCCACGAGCACTGCGGCGAATCGGGGGCGATCGGCGCGGCCGCCGAGTCGCTGCGTTTGTGGCGCAATGGCCAACAGACAACCTTCATCGGCTTGGACGCGGTTCGCAAGATTGAATATCGCACCACCCGCAACGAAGCCACGCGCTGCAACTTCTGCAAGAACAATTGCCTGCGCACCTTCATCGACGTCCGCACCACACCCAAGACGGACCTGAGTTTCGTGCCCATTGAAAAGGTCACCAAGGTTCCTTTGATGCACGGCGAGCAGCGTCTGATCATTGCCACCTGCGAAAAAGGTACGGTCGAAGATGTCAACGACATGAAAGGAATCAAGGCTGGTCTCGACCAGATCAAGGAACAGCACCCGAACTTCGTCGATCTCGCCAGTAAGGAAGTCTTTCGCCCGGTCAACCCCAAGAAGGTTGCCGATCCCATTCCCACGCGGGCCTGGACCAAGTCGGCGAAAGAGCGCGTTGCCCTGATGACGGGCCGCAAAACCCTGCGCGTCGGGATTCCGAGGGTGCTCAATATTTACACCTATGCACCGCTATTCAACGCCTATCTCGAGAGCCTCGGCGTCGAGCCGGAGAACATCATTTACTCCGACTACACCAGCCCGGAACTGTACCGTGCCGGCGCCAGTCGAGGCGCCATCGATCCTTGCTTCCCGGCCAAGATCGGGATTTCTCACGTCTACAACCTGATCCAAGAGAAACACCGGAAAAAGCCGCTCAACGTATTGTTTTTCCCCATGTACGACGTGTTGCACTCCCCGCTCGTCAATCTAGCCGGCACCAATGCTTGTCCGACGGTTACGGCGACGCCCGAGACCGTCAAGGCCGCGTTCACCAAGGAGAACGACGTTTTTGCCGAGCACAAGGTGCGCTATCTCGATCCCATCCTGAACTTCGCCGACCGCAAGCTCTTTGCCTACCAGATGTTGCAGGCATGGCAGCCCATTCTCGGCTTGTCGGAGGAAGAGAATGACCGGGCCGTCGAACTCGGCTTCCAGGCACTCAAGGATTACGAGATGCGCATCCGCAAGCGGGCGCGCCAGGTTCTCGATCAACTGGAGGGGGAGGACCGCATCGGTATCGTGATGCTCGGTCGGCCATATCATCACGATCCCGGTCTGAACCACGAGATCCTCGAGGAATTCCAGAAGCTGGGATACCCCATCTTCTCCCAGAACACCTTGCCCCTGGACGAAGATATGCTCGAGCGGCTATTTGGTGAGGAGGTTCGTGCCGGAGTTATCACGAGCCCGCTCGACATCACCGACGCTTGGAAGAACTCCTATTCTTGCAGCACCAACCACAAGATTTGGGCGGCGAAATTTACCGCCAGACATCCCAACTTGGTGGCGCTTGAAATCTCCAGCTTCAAGTGCGGCCACGACGCCCCGATCTACGGTGTCGTCGAAGGTATTATCGAGGAGTCCGGGACACCCTATTTCTGCTTTAAGGATCTCGACGAGAACAAGCCTTCGGGTTCGATCAGGATCCGGGTGGAGACCATTGACTACTTCCTGCGTCGCTATCGCGAAGAGGTGATCCGGAAACGGAAGGCCGGACAGGAGATCGAAGCGCAGTTGGCGGCACTCGAAGCCGAGCTGCGTGGTCAAGCCCGGGAACAAGCTCCCCTTCCGGAGTTCGAGCCGGAGACCCAGGGAATGGCCGCGGATTGACCTAGGCTGGGCCGCCTATTGGACGATCGAACTCGCTACGGCCGAAAAGATGTTATTAGAATTGCTGCCGATGAGGTGGATCGTTCCCACGATTACCACCAGAATGACTGCCAACATGACTGAGTATTCTGCGACGTCCTGACCTTCGTCCTGTCGCCATAATTTTCGCTGCAATAGGTCTATCACGATCCTCTCCCTCCGACCGATTGGGGGAAATGTTTGCCGGTTGTGATCCTAGATTGCAGGATGACCTC
>DATJVZ010000213.1:0-35536 GCA_035501575.1 Terriglobales bacterium
TTCAACCCAGTGATCCGGCAGAGAAATTCACCTACTTCAAACTTGAGATTGCATTGTGGATCGCAGGCGATGGTCGATGGAGCACCACTACGGGAGGCGCGATCCTGTACGGCGCTGACAATCGTGCGAATACATTGTTGACTCTCAAGCCTGGGGAATGGGTACGGGTTGTAGCCAAAGGGAATCTTCAGCTCGAAAGCAATCTTGTTGAACTTAGTAAATCAGGTTTTCCTGCCGATCACGTATACGCCAAAAGTTCCCTGTTTCGCGAAGAAACACTGGTTACACCCCGAAACTCGGCGACTGTAGCCACTGAGGTTTGCCTCACTCAAACAGGGGAACAAGGCCTGCCCATCCACCTTACGCTTCGGTAGTATCAAAGGCGCGTTGCGATAGTCGTCCAAAATCGCCATACGGATAACCCAAATCGTTGCGAACACTGCCAATGATTTGGTCTGAGGACGATGCCGGGGTTATTCTACCCGGATGACTCCGCTATCCGCGTTCGGTCTATTCGCTGTGACCGCCATGGTGGTGACGTATGCATTGGAGTCCAAAAGCGGGTGGTTTATCTTAGGTTTTGCCCTCGCCTGCGCTCTTGGCTCTGTGTACGGGTTTCTTCAGGGAGCGTGGCCTTTTGGTCTTGCAGAGGCCGTGTGGTCCGGAGTCGCCGCACGACGTTGGTGGCTCAAGGCCATCAGTGTCCCATAAGTTATCAATTGTCGAAAAGACACCGTTAACTCGTAACCCAAGCACTACAAGTGACTATCGCTTTTCTTATTTGAGCCCTTCGACCAAGTACAAATCTGCCAAATTGCGGTGGTAGCCAAAAACGCAGGTTTTGGCGTCGGGAGTTAGGAGAATGGGACCGATGTTCTCTACACCAGCGGGATCGGTTGGCATCAGATCCTTCCACAGCGTGCGCTGGCCGGAGCTGACGTCGATGCGATAGACATGGGCGGGCAGTTCTCCGGGCTGGTAGACATAGAGAGAGCGACCATCTTCACTCCAGGTGATGGGCTGCTCACCTTGATTGGCACCGGGAATCAGATGAGGATCGCCTCCGTTGACGGGGTACAAGTAGTCTCTCTGGTCCGGACCAATGGCGGCAACCGACTGAGAATCAGGAGATATCGCAAAAGAGTTGCCGTTGACGCCCTCCGGTGTGATGGCCCGCGCCTTGCTAGAGCTCATTTCGAACACATAGAGTTTCTCGCCCCGGTCGGCCTCATTTCCCGAAAATAAGATACGTTTGCCGTCGCCAAACCAATGTGCCCAATTGTGGTTGATGTTGTCGCTGGTCAGGTCCTTGGACTGGCCTGCCCCTGTGGGTAGAAGTCTTAGCTGGGCGGGCGAGACCTGGGTTTCGGTGATTGCCCATTTGCCGTCGGGAGAAAGAGCGAGGGCGCTGCCCTCGCCGAGCAGAACCGCCGGCGAGCCATCGGTCGAGCGGATGTAAACACCATAGGTGTAGCCGCCCGACTTGGAATAAGCGAGCGATCCCCCGCCACCTTCCTCGTCGAAAAGCAAAGTCCGTCCGTCGGAGGAAAGTTCCGCAGGATAGCTGTAGTCTAGCCAGGACAGTTCGCGCTGCTTGCCTTCTGCACTAAAGCCGATGAGTTCGCGCCGCCAACTGGCACGCACGAGAAGCACGCGACCGTCGCGGGCGATGTCGTAGAGCATGAGAGCTCCGGGCAAGCGGGCAATGGTGCGCATCCTGCCGTCCAATGTGGTGGCATAAAGCGTGCGATCGGTGCCTGATTTGCTGGCTGTAAACCAGATCTCCTTTCCGTCCGGGGACCAGGCCAGACCCTGGATAGTGAACCACTGCTCCGAAAGCTTCCTTTTGTGGCCAGCTAGATCCACAACGGAGAGGCCGCCACTGTCATCGCCCTGCAACGGATGGTCGGCAAAAGCGATGAAGTCGCCCTTCGGCGAAACCCGCGGATGTCCAATCCAGCCTCCCGTCTGGTAGAGGGGCTTGCCGATGGGATATTCGAGACGATTCATGCCGCCGAAATCGCGCACGACAAGAAAGTTTGATCCATCCGGGGACCAGTCGGCCCATTGCACGTTTTCTAGAACTTCGCGAGGAGCCCCGCCGGCGAGGGGAGCACGAGCTAGAGTACCCTGCGTGACCCAAGCACCGATCGCCTTGCTGTTCAGCAGCACTGCCATCTCCGCCGTCGAAGAGACCGACATCAGCTGGGTTCGGTTCAGTCCCATGGATCGCGATTCGGGAGCTTCAGGGCGAGCGGTAAAGACATCGACGGGGTTTCCCTGCCAGGCGGCGCTGTAGAGGATGGTCTGGCCATCGGGCGCGAAGCGGGCGGATCGAATGCTGCCACGTCGGAAAGTGAGCTGGCGGTAAAGAGGCGGTTCTGCGGGAGCCGGCGTGAAAGCCACCTTGCCGGCGTAAAGGCCGAGACTGGCAGCCGCGAGCAGGCCCAGGGCAAACATGACCGCGGTCGAAGATTTCTTGCGCAGGAGCGGCGGCGATGTAAGTACTGGAATGGAGGAAGAAGAGCGCTGGGCGGGCTCCGCCACCGAAGTATGGGAAGATTCGAGGGAACGCTTTAGGCGCTTCAGGTCAGCACGCATCTCTGCGGCGGTCTGACACCGCATCTCGCGATCTTTTTCCAGCGCCTTACTGATGATCTCTTCCAGCTTGACCGGGAGTTCGGGGTTGAGGCGAGTGGGAGCGGTTGGGGCGCGGTTGAGGATCGCTTCTGTGATGACGGCGGAAGTATCTCCGCGAAATGGCAAGCCGCCGGTGGCCATTTCGTAGAGTACAACCCCGAAGGAGAACAGATCGGTCCGGGGATCAAGGTCCTTGCCACGAAGCTGCTCTGGCGACATATAGGCGACGGTGCCGACGGCCGTTCCGGGGCTGGTGAGGTCGAGGCTCGCGCTGTCAGCGATCGTTTGCGAATCACCGCTGGTCCGCCTGGAGGCGCGAGTAATTTTCGCCAGACCGAAGTCGAGAATCTTGGCGTGGCCACGATCGGTGACGAAGATATTGGCGGGCTTGATGTCGCGGTGAACAATGCCCTTGTTGTGGGCAGCATCGAGGGCATCGGCCACTTCGATAGCAAGAGGGAGCAGAATATCCAGTTCCAGCGGTTTTTCTTTGATGACGTGCTTCAATGTCTCGCCGGCGAGGCATTCCATAACGATGAACAGATGTCCGTTGTGCTGTCCGATATCGTGAAGCGTGCAGATGTTGGGGTGGCTCAGTGCCGAGGCAGCGCGGGCTTCACGACGGAAGCGCTCGAGAGCCTGCGGATCCTGCGAGGCGTCGTCAGGAAGAAATTTGAGGGCAACGAAGCGCCCCAGCTGCGTGTCTTCGGCTTTGTAGACGACTCCCATGCCGCCACCACCAAGCTTTTCGACGATGCGATAGTGCGAAACGGTCTGGCCGATCATTGGCCTGAAATCTTAGGTTCTGGGGGCTGGCAAGTCAATGATTGGCGGGGAATTTGATAGCTTCGGAACCCGTCCATTGGCGCTAAAATCTCCGATAACGTGTCTGTCAGGGGTTTGGAGCCGCCAGCGCCCGTTCTCAACCTAGAAATGTCGACAAATCTACTTATCGATTCTATTCCTTATGCGACTTGTGGATTGGATCATGCGCACGATGGTCTTCGCAACATTCTTTCGTGTTGCTCATCGCGCCTGAAAGTGGGTTCCCCGCTCATGCTCATCTCTCTCACGATCATTCTTATGAAACAATCTCGGCACATCGAAGGTCGTCTTCTGTGCCTGCTGGCAGAGGTCTATCCCAAGGTTTCCCGCGAAGAATTTGCTGGCGTTAGTAGTGGGCTTGAGCAGCACACCCACCGACTTGAGTGTAACCGGAAATCCGCCGATGCTGAACTTCAACGACTGGAGAGTGGCAGCCTGCATGTACTTAGCACCGCCGACACCCTCCGTTTTGTACGAATCCGTCTTTATCGCGGAACGGATGAGTTCAGGAAATGCAGATGCAAACGGTGGATAGAGGTCGGTATTCGTAGCGCCCGTATCTAAGGCGAACGCCAAGGTTCGGTTATCATACGCAACCTGCACGACTGGATGGTTTCCGTCATGTGGATGAGTGCATGTGTTGTGGACACCGCACTGCCATACAGTTGCCGCAATCGCCATTGCCCGAAGTCTCAGACCGGCGCTCGTGAACGTCATCTTCCTGTTCACTGCGTCATCCCAGCGGGTGGGCTTTTCCTCGATCATACCCGCGGGATTCGGTCTCACCCTTCTCCCCTTCCACGTGCTCCGGCGCGTATTTCGCGGAAAGTTCGTCGAGGGGCTCCACTCGCTCAACCTAAGATCTTTGCCTCTTGGTGCTGGCCACTGTTTCGAAAACATTGGATCGTCTACTCCAAACCACCGTTTCGATGGTCCGGAGTATGTACTCCACTACTTCGGCCGTTACACCCACCGCGTAGCAATCTCTGACCACCGACTGGTTTCGTTCGACGACGGCCGGTCACCCCTTCGATGGCGCGACTCCGCTCACAATAATCAGCAGAAGCTGATGACCCTATCGCTCGATGAATTCCTACCCGCTTCCTCCTGCATCTGCTCCCCAAGGGCTTTGTCCGCATCCGCCACTTTGGTTTCCTCGCCAGGCGTCGCAGAGCTCAGCTTCTGCCGCTGTGCTTTGCAACCCTCGACTCCGCAGCAGTGCAAACCCAAACGGCAATATCCACAGCCCAGGAGGCAAGCCCCAATTGGTTGTATCCAAACTGTGGCGGACCCATGGTAGTCATCGAGAGATTAACCGCCGCTCAGATCCGACTTCGCTCCCCGCCCACGGCGCTTATGGCCGCAGCATGAAGTCTCTATCCCATTTCGAAAAGTCTGCGTGCTTCGCCGCGCTACGCCTACTTCTGTCTTGTCCCCAGGCGACTCAGGGCTTCACACATCTCCTCACCAGCCTGCAACACCTGCGAACGGCCCGGTTACGCGGCTCACTCCCCGATTTACACGAACTCAACCCTCTCACCCCAGCTGCGTCCCTCTTCCTCCCACATTCAATCCCCATAGATCCGCGTCCGCCGCAAACGCGAGCGGCTTCCTTCTGACGGCTTCATCGAAAGCGCGCGACAAACACTCATTCCAACGCATTCTGTCCAGTGTGCGCGTCCGATAAAGCGCTAACGTGACCCGTATCCTGAGCTGTCAATTCAAAGGGCGAGCGCAAAGTGCCTGTTCGCGCCAGTTACAATT
Organism: Terriglobales bacterium; assembly: GCA_035501575.1. Taxonomy (GTDB): domain Bacteria; phylum Acidobacteriota; class Terriglobia; order Terriglobales; family Acidobacteriaceae; genus JAFAGX01. The sequence continues at coordinate 5,230 of DATJVZ010000213.1, forward strand.
CTGCACTAAGGGGCTGCGAAACAGAACAGATCCTTTCAATGCACGGCATGAACACGGGGGATACAGATCTGCAAACGCTCCGCGGCGACGTGATCAATATCGTTCTGGGAACGGTTTTCTTAACCGTCGGAGCGACCGCCTGCGCCATAGCAGCGATCCGTGGGCGCAGGGGCGTTCGCATCCTGGTATGGTGGGGAATCTTTAGCGGGATGTACGGCCTCCAAACTCTGGGGCAAGCGTCCACCATTTTGACGGTTCTGCCGAACTCCTTGGTGTCTGTCGCTCCCTATGTGATTACGGCGGTCAGCTACCTGCTCCTGGTTTCTGCTTTGTTCGCCTGGCGAGAGCTGACCCTGGGCAAACTCAGGCTTCTCATCCAACTGGAAATCTTGGTCGGGTCGGCAATTGCTTTGCTGGGTATTGGCACGTTCGTCCTCGGTGGCCCAGCCGACAAATGGATCTTCTACAACAACCTGCTCGTAGTTCTTGCCACGCCTGTCCTGTTAGCTGTCGCGCTGCTTCCAAGAACTCACAGGTTCCTCGTGATACCCATTCCCCGCGTTCTGGCCGCTGGTATGCTCATTTTTGCGCTGGAGGTGCTGTACACCAACTTGGGGACCGTCCTGCGCTATCGCCCGCTGCCCTTGGTGGACTCGTTTGCCTTTGCCTTCCTTCTGCTTTCTCTGGGATACGTCGCTCTGGAGATATTGTTTACGAACGAGCGTCGTCTCCTCTCCATCGAGACGGAACTGGAGACGGCCCGTCAGATACAGTCCTCAATTCTGCCCACGACAGTTCCCGAGCTTGAGAACCTCCGTCTCGCTGCTTCTTACCAACCCATGACCGCCGTCGCAGGCGATTTTTACCAGTTCGTCCGCTCAGACAACCACCATCTGGGCATCCTTGTCGCAGACGTCTCTGGACATGGTATCCCGGCCGCTCTCATTTCCTCGATGATCAAGGTCGCCATGCAGTCTGTTGTTGTCCATGCCAGTGATCCGGCGCAGGTGCTCGGTGGCTTAAATCGCATCTTGTGGAGTGAGGCGCATGGCCAGTTTGCCTCGGCGGCTTATGTTTGGATCGACACAGAGAACCGCAACATGCTCTACTCCGCTGCTGGACATCCGCCGCTACTGTGCTGGCGCAATACGAGGGGCGAAATGCAGCGTATCGAATCCAATGGGCCGTTGTTCGGAGTCGAACCTGAGTCTGAGTACCCGGTGTGCAGCGTGCCGCTTGAACCATCCGATCGCTTCCTGCTCTACACCGACGGCGTGACCGAAACGGAGAATGCGGCGGCGGAGGCATTTGGCGACCAGCAACTGGAACGCGTCGTACGCAATCACCGCTGGCAGCCCGCCTCTGAGCTGTCACGTGAAGTGCTCTCCGAACTTCAGAAGTGGCGACCTACCGCCGTGAACCAGCAGGATGACATCACGCTTATCGTCGTCGATGTTCTTTAGCCGACCCGGCACCATCTAAAGGCCACCAAACAAATGCTGTGCGTTTCTGACGGCGACCCGTTGGCGAGTCTCGGCCACCCGGAAACCATCGTCAATTGATTTCATAAAGTCGTCGGCCCACTAGATGCTAAGTACACTTGCGTAGTGCCAAGGCTCGGCAAAAAGCAGGCCGAAGACGTTGAGCAGTTTGTTGAAATTGGAGCACCAGTCGTCCTCATTTTGAACCGCTTGCTTGACCTGACGCTGTTCTTAGCGAGTCTTCAGGCCACACCGTACCTCATACGCGCAGCATGACCGCCCCCTCCGGGTAGAGGGGGTCGGTACGGTCAAGCCGACGAGGGTTTTGCGCACTGCGCCTGTTCTCGGGAACGCGATCAAAGTTTAGAAAGAATCCTGAGAAAAGGTCGCTTCCCACCATTTGCAGATTAGGCACTAGACGAGTGCTGGAAGTCTCTTTAGGAGCCGTAGGATGACGAACCAAAGACCTACCAGCAAGCGAAACACCGCGGATATACCGAAAAGGGAATGCCCTCCAACGGTTTGGGTTGGCATCAGAACTGTGCCGACATAAAAACCTGCGCGGAATACGGGTCCGCTGAGAATGGCGTCAGTTATTCGATTTTCGGGAATCACTGCCAAAGCCACAATCGAAGAACCAGCTAAGAGCAGTGAGCGCCCCCAATCCCTCTTGCCAAGCCAAGAGACCGCGCGAACTAGTGACTCGCCATCCATCGCGGCAATCATGATACCGCGAATGTGCGCCGCCCTTGATCTGCTGGGCGTGGCTCTGATCGTGTTGGTGGGACACAACTTGACGCGATTGCTAGTGGCAAATCGTCGCCACAGCCTGCATTGAAACCGCAGTTTTCAGAAGAGTGGAGCGGGAGACGGGATTTGAACCCGCGACTTCGACCTTGGCAAGGTCGCACTCTACCGCTGAGTTACTCCCGCTCGTTCGTTCGATTATAACCAACGCCGGAAACCTCGGGCAATGTCACAATCGCTACAACCGCTTTGCCTTGGTGAGGATGTCGTCGCGCAGTGCAGACTCGATTCTGGATTTCTCGAGTGCCTCATTGGCTCTTGCTGTGATCTGGTTGCGCACATCCCACAAATCTTTGTAGAACAGATGCTCCATGCGCTGATGCAAGACCTCGACCGGCGTTCCCATGGTACCAATCACACCCCCTCCGATGATCCGTTGCGCCAGCTTTAAATGATGGAAGCGAAACAGGTGAACCCGCTCATCAAAGTCCAAGAGCCGCTCGGCTACATCATGCAGTCCGAAGAACTCCTCATGGCGGCGATAGAGATCCTCGACCCCGAGACCTGCCTTCTGGAGTTGTTCATGAAAAGCCTCACCCAGCCTTGGACCCATATGCAAAAGCGCGAGAAATCCGGGAGAGTCCAGGCCGCTACCGTGTCCCAGGCCGGCGCGAATCAGGTGGTAATCATACGGGCTGATCGTTTCGAGCACGTGCAGCATGGAAATGGGGTATTCGAGCATCTGGTTAGCACGGTGCATCAGGCGTCCAGCATTCAGAAGATCGCCTTGTTCGATCAGGCTCGAAGCGCGGCCCAATTCGAAAGCAATGCCTTTGAGCAGCAACTCGGAGGCTTGATGAACAACCTGGAAGGTCAGCTCGTCTTGGTGCAGAAGCTCCGCGGGAGACTTCTGCAGAGACAACAGGTCATCGGTCTGCAGATATCGTTCGTAGTCAGACTTGCCTTTCCCGGGCAGAATCGGCTTTTTTAGATCGTCCATCTTTACAATCGTCGCGGGCAAACAACCTAATGCCCGGTCCATTGCGGATCATTTTCGGGCGGTACGATTCGACCATCGCGCATGTGAATCATGCGATCCCCGTAACTGGCGGCTTGCGGGTTATGGGTGATCATGAGCACGGTTTGGCCCAGCTCGCGGTTGGAGTGGCGCAACATATCCAAGACGATTTCCGAGTTCTCGGAATCCAAATTTCCGGTTGGCTCATCGGCCAGCACGATGGCTGGTTTGTTGATGAGGGCTCGGGCCAAGGCCACCCGCTGCTGTTCGCCCCCCGACAGTTCCGAGGGACGGTGCGGAAGCCGCTTCTCGAGTCCGAGCAGGGTAACAATCTTGTCGAAATAGGAGACATCGCTCGTTCCATTCGTGCCTGCAATGTCAAGAGCGATGTTGATGTTGGACCTGGCGTCCAGCGTGGGAAGCAAGTTGAACCTCTGAAAAACAAAGCCGATTTTGCGTTTGCGCATGCGCGTGCGCTCGGCGTCCGAGAGTTGGGCGAAATCCTCGTGATCGACGATCACCTGGCCGGAATCGGCCTGCGTCAGTCCGCCAAGAATGTAGAACAGGGTAGATTTCCCGCTCCCCGAAGGACCTACGACGCTGACGAACTCTCCTTTGTCGATCGAGAACGAAACCCCCCGTAATGCGGGGACTTCGATTTTGCCCACACGGTAGGTCTTACACACGCCGACGGCTTCGATGAACGCGCCCATCCAATGGTTCGATATTACACGAAGCCGGCGACGCTATGAATGCTTCTGGGGGCTAGGCAACGGAGGTCTGGGCGGCCGACGTATGCGCGTGCTTCGGTCCGCGTTTGCGGACCAGCAACATGCGAATACGCTCTAGCAATTCCGCCGGGGCATACATGCCTTTGGCCAAGAAAACGTCGGCCCGGGTTTCACGGTCGTAGAGCTTGCCCTTATCGGAAACCAAAATCACCGGGGTGCGCGGTGAAATCCCTTTGATTTCCTCAATGAGCTTGCCGCCATCCACGCCGGGCATGATCAAGTCGGTCACCACCAGATCAACGCCGCCTCGCTTGAAGATCTCCAAAGCTTCCTGGCCGTTGGTAGACGCCACCACCCGGTAACCCCGAGTCTCCAACAAGATCTTGCGGATGGACAAAGACTGCTCGTTATCATCAACACACAGGATCGTTCTCTTCGGTTTCATTCGTGCTTCCGCGTAAAACGAACAAGTGCGAAGTGGCGCGGCGTGCCTGGCACTGGAACTAATTCAGAGCGAGTCAAATCCTAAAGGCGAAGCTCGGCAAGTGTAAAGTGCCATCGATGCTAATGGCAAACTTTGCCCATTGAAAAACTTTGCGGATCGTGCTTCGCTGTGTTTTTCATGTCTTCACACACCTGGGCTACAAAAATAAATTTACCCTTTTCGGGCTTCCACCACATTTCCACCGACGTTCACATTAACCACTCTGTCATCCTGGCCTGATTGCGCGACCTTCGTCCCCCGCATCGCCCCACGCCCTTGGCCAACCTCCATGCCGCTGGCGGCGGACGCGGAACCGAGGAGGCAGCAAAAAGATTCTTCTCTCCGACGATGAGCGCCGCTTGCGTCTCGGACTCGAGACATGCCCTTGTGGTTTTTCCGGGAAAGAACCGGCGCCAGAGAAATTTGTTACTCTAGAAGATTAAGGAGAAACAATGTATTCGGAAATCATGGTGACTCCCATGCGGGAGGAACTGACCCGCTTGGGAATTCAAGAACTACGAACCGCCGAAGAGGTGGATCGGGCGCTTGCCGCGCAGCCGGGAATCAGCATGGTGGTGGTGAACTCCATCTGCGGATGCGCGGCGGGACGGATGCGTCCAGCCATTCGCCTGGCGCTCGAGCACGCGGTACATCCGGACAGGATGTTCTCGGTGTTCGCCGGCCAGGATCAGGCGGCCACCGCACGGGCCCGCAGCTACTTCACGGGATACCCACCCTCGTCTCCTTCCATCGCTCTGTTGCGGGACGGCCGGTTGGTCCACATGATCGAGCGCAGCGATATCGAGCACCGAGAGGCCGCCGACATTGCTCTAGAGCTCAGGAAGGTGTTTGAGAAGTTCTGCGGTCAGCCTCAACCGTCGCTTCGACAAACCTAAACTGGGGCGCTCGCTAAAAGTGGCTTCTTAGGGCGCGAAAGTTCTCGACCACAATCAGCCGGGCGGGCGACTTGGGTTCGGCGACCTGATCGTGCTCCAGAACCCAGGTGTTTCCATGAGGCACAAAGACCGCGTTCAGGCCTGCCAATAGTGCGGGGTTGATGTCCGACTTCGGGCTATTTCCTACCATCCAAGTTGTCTCCAAGGCCAGCGCGTAGTGGGAAGCGATCTTGCGATAGATAGTCTCGTCTTTCTCAGCCACGATCTCGATCGCGGTGAAGTATCGCTTCAAGCCGGAGCGCTCAATTTTGCCCGTTTGTTCGGCGTGAGCCCCCTTGGTCACCAGCATGAGGGAATGGCGTTCGCTCAGGTACTCGAGCGTTTCGGGGACGTCGCGGATGATTTCCATGGGGTGTGTGGGAATGGTGTGAGCGAATCCGTGGATGGTTTCCTTCAGGGCCGGCGTGAGCGGCTCGACCGCCAAGCGCTCGAAGGTTCGGACCAGAGAATGCGCGAAGCTGTGCAGCCCATACCCATGGGTAACGATCGACTCGCGCTCCACGTCGTTTAGGACCTGGCGAACCTCGTCTGGAGAGTACTCCTGGTGATTCAGGAAGGAGATAAAACTGGCGATCGCTCGCTCAAAATAAACATTATTCTCCCAGAGCGTGTCATCGGCGTCGATGAGCAAGGTCTGGCGGCCATTCGTACGGTCGGTTCTAGAAAGCATGATTTGTACCTGAGGCCTTGGGCTCTCGGCAACGAGGGAATCAGGGAACCTATGAGAGGCTGGGCGAAAAGGTGATCAAGTTCCAAGCCGCCAGCCGCAGGGCCCCTTACGCGACAAACTCCAGCCTCGTTTCTTCGGAAATAATCCCTGCGTGGTGTCCCATCTCGAGCAGGCGCCGCACGGCCTCGCGGCCCTCTGGCCCATAGTCCAGAGTGCGCTCGTTCACATACATGCCGATGAACTTGTCGGCCAATTCCTGATCGAGATCGCGGGCGAACTGCATGGCGTAGGCCAAGGCTTCTTCGCGGTGCTCGAGCCCGTACTGAATGCTGGCGCGAAGGGCGGAGGTCACCAAGGAGATCAGTTTGGGCCCGAGGCTGCGGCGAATTGCGTTTCCGCCCAGCGGCAAAGGCAGTCCTGTAACTCTCTGCCACCACTGGCCGAGGTCCACGACCCGGTGCAACCCGGCTTGATCGAAGGTCAGCTGGCCCTCATGAATCACCAGCCCGGCCTCCTGCTTCCCTTCCCGTATCTGCGGCAAAATCTGATCAAAGGGCACGACTTCGGTTTCTATGCCGGGAGCAAACAGCTGCAGGACCAGGTATGCGGTGGTCAGAATGCCTGGTACAGCAATGCGCTTGCGCTTGATGTCGCTGGTCGAGTACGGCCGTTGGGCAATAATCGTGGGCCCATAGCCCTCGCCCACGCTACCGCCGATTGGAAGCAGCGCGTAGTGCTGCTGGACGTAAGGATAGGCGTGGATGGAAATGGCCGTGAGATCGTACACCCCTTCCCGCGCGTGGCGGTTCAGCGTCTCAATGTCACAAAGCGTGTGGGTAAATTTGAGGCCCGGCAGGCGGACTTTGTTGGTTGCCAGCCCATAAAACATGAAGGCGTCGTCCGCATCGGGGCTGTGCGCCACGGTGATTTCACGCACTTCTGAAGAGGTGCGGCCCCGGAACTGGTTGGAGCTGGGATGGACGGTCGTCATTTTCGAATCCTAACGATGCCCTGCCCGCCGCGGGCAACGACAGCAGCCAGCATGACCTTGATGACCTCGGCAAAGACAAACCAATAGAGGCCGTAGTGCACCGCTTGGGAGAAGGAGCGGGTAAGGATAGCCAACCAGGAGATGCCCCCGGCGAAGAGCACGATGTCCGCCAAAAGGGCCGCGGCCGTCGAACGACTAAGCGTGGGCTTACCAGATCCGGCGAGTCCTCCCGCCACCGCGGCGGCCAAAGGGTAGGCCAGAAGAAATCCGCCCGTGGGTCCGATCAGCTGGGCGAAACCGCCCAGACCCGTGGGACTGAAGACCGGCAATCCCGTCGCGCCTTCTATCAGATAGAGGGTAAGTGCCAGAAAACCCAGGCGTGCCCCCAACATCAAACCCACCACTAACACGCCGAAGTTCGCAAGCGTCAGGGGAACAGGGGTAAAGGGCAGAGGCAAGCTAACTCGCGCGCAGCAGGCGACCAAGAGACTCGCGCCCACCACCCGGGCAATTTGCCCCGCCAGTCGAAGGACACCTTCGTTCGCATCGAAGAACTCAGCGAAGGGTTTTGCCATGGTCGGGCTCTTCCTCCTGTTCGCAACTACCTAGAGACTGTCTGATCTCAGCTACACCTTACTCTTCTTTGCCCCAGCGGCTGGAGTTTTCATCTGCCGACGCACTCGCAGGTAGGCGGAAATACCCGCCCACAAGACAGCGCCGCCGCTCAAAGCCAGAATCAAAAACCACCACAGCATTCGCACGACGTTTTAGGATACCAAAACCAAGTCGATAGGACCGCCATCCGCCACAGGCTCTCGCCTGAGCCTTTTCCCGCCGTGCACCCCGCTCCGGCCCAGCCGCGTCAGACGCCAACCGGGAATGGTTTCGGTCTCTCCGGGCTCAACGAGAGCCCGGTCATGCGCCCTTCGAGCAGCGACATCAATCCCGTGTACCAGTATCCGAGGACAAACAGGGCCAAAAAGGGAACGGTGATGTAATTCTCATTTTCGACCGCGTAATAGACGGTGATCGCGAAATAGCCGCCAATGAGCAGCTCTACCCACGGCACCCAGCCCAATCGGCGGCGGTAGCTCGCGAACCGCACTCGATCCTTCTTTGACTCCACGCGATATTTCGGAGTGCGGGTAAACGCGCTCTGTCGACCAAGGAGAGCTTCTAAAACGGCAAGGGTATTGGTGACGGTGAGGCCGATGCCGAGGGCCATCAAGAAAGGCAAGTAGACGAGCGCTCGCGGCCACCGTCGCGGAAACAGTTCCCGCTGGGACACCAAGTAAAAGCTGGAAATGGAAAAGGTCGAGGCCAGGAATAAGGGCAGATCGATGTAGAGCATCTGAAACCAGCCCTGATAGAAACGGATAATCATCGCCGGCAATAGTAAGACCGAGAGCACGATCATCAGCGGATAGCTGAGATTCGCGGTCAGGTGGTACCAGGCCTCGAGCTTCACATGGAAGCTTTGCTCGCTCTTGAGCACCTGGGGCAGGATCTTCTTACTGGTTTGGATGAGGCCCTTGGCCCAGCGCGCCTGTTGCGTCTTGAATGCGGTCATCTCCACCGGCAACTCGGCGGGGCATTCCACGTCCTGCAGGTAGATAAACCTCCAGCCTTGGAGCTGGGCGCGATAGGACAGATCGGTATCCTCGGTCAAGGTATCGTGCTGCCAGCCTCCGGCCTGCTCGATAGTTTGGCGCCGCCACAGGCCGGCGGTTCCGTTGAAATTGAAAAAGACGTTGCTGCGGGCGCGCCCGGCGTGCTCGAGCACGAAGTGGCCATCGAGCAGAATGGCCTCGACTTCGGTCAGAAAGGAGTAGTTGCGATTGATATGCGTCCACCGCGCCTGCACCATGCCGACCTTGGGATCGGTGAAGTGGTGAATGGTGCGCAGAAGGAAATCTTCGGGAGGAACGAAATCCGCATCGAAAATCGCGATGAACTCGCCCTGGGCGGTCTTGAGACCCTCCGCCAAGGCTCCCGCCTTAAATCCCGTCCGATTGCTTCTGTGAAGGTAGGTGACCGGCAGCCCCTGGCTGGAATATTGCTCGACCAGGGCGCGGGCCACGCGAACCGTGTCATCGGTCGAGTCGTCGAGCACCTGGATGTCGAGCTTGTCATGCGGATAATTCACCCGGCCTACGGCCTCGAGCAGTCGCTCGACCACAAACCGTTCATTAAAAATCGGGAGCTGGATGGTAACCCTCGGCAGCTCCGAGAATTTCTGGAACGGCTCGGTGGTTCGGTTCTTCTTGTTCTTGTAATACAAGTAAACCAGGACGTAACGATGGGCACCGTAGGAGGCGAGCAAAATTAGCACCACAAAATAGGGGATCAATAACGCCAGGTCGAAGGTATTGGCGTGATACAAGCCCTGAAAGGTTTTATCCAGGAAGTGCTGTCGAAGGTATTGGGTGATGCCGTGCGGGGCAAGGATCGTTGCCGGCAACAAAACCAAAGAAGACGAGACCATGGCTTGCGATGACTAATGCTAGCGCAGCCGGCGATGAGCTGGCTGAAGAAGTCTTATTGTACCTGAACCGGCTCTGAAAAACCGCAGCAGCAGGTTGAGGCAATTCATGCCTGGAAGAAGTAGGTCCGATACAACGTATCCCTCTGTACCGGCCGGAATCCGGCATCGCGGATGATGCGACGGAGTTCTTCTTCCGTGGTGCAGTTGGTCACGCCTGCGGCGCGCACCACATTCTCTTCGAGCATCACCGAACCCACGTCATTGCCTCCAAACTGCAGGCCGAGCTGACAGACTTTCAATCCCTGCGTGACCCAGCTCGATTGTACGTTCTCAACATTGGAGAGATAAAGTCGAGAAATGGCGAGCGTCTTGAGATACTCCACGGCGGTTGCCTCATCCCAATGCCGACCGCCCAAAGCCGTGTGGGCCGGCTGAAAGGTCCAGGGGATGAAGGCCGTGAAGCCGCCGGTTTGCTCCTGCAACTCGTAAAGGCGCGCGAGGTGATGGACGCGATGCTCGTAGCTTTCCCCCACCCCGAACATCATGGTCGCGGTCGTCCGCATCCCGAGTTGGTGGGCGGTGCGATGCACATGGAGCCAATCGGCGGTCAGACACTTCAGGCGAGCAATTTTGTAGCGCACTTCGTCATCGAGAATCTCGGCCCCTCCACCGGGAATCGAATCGAGGCCGGCCTCGCGCAGGCGAACAATCGTCTCCCGAATATTCAATCCGCTATATTCGGCAATGGCGATAATCTCCGAAGCGGAATAGCAGTGCAGGTGAACCTTGGGGAAGCGTTGCTTGATGCCCCGCAGCAACCGTTCATGCCAGTCAATCTTGAGCTCGGGATGAAGCCCGCCCTGCATCAGCACGCCCGTGCCCCCGAGTTCGACGGTCTCGCCGATCTTTTCATAAATCGTGTCGAAATCGAGGATGTAGCCTTCTTTCGCTTTGGGTCCTTTCAGGGGTCGATAAAAGGCGCAGAAGGTGCAGTACTCCGTACAGAAATTGGTGTAATTGATGTTGCGGTCGATGATGTAGGTCACCACCCCATCCGGATGGAGCTTGCGACGGAGAGCGCTGGCATCCATGCCGATACCGATCAGGTCGTCGGAGCGAAAAAGATCGAGAGCTTGGCTTTCGCTGAGGGACATAGAGCCTCAAGAGCGATTCTAGCCGAAGGGATCGAGTTCCTCCACTCCTCACCCTCCCCGCCACCTCCCCGCCCTCCCCGCCCAGCCCTCAGACGGCCTTCGAACCGCCGAGGTCGAGCCGACCGGTGCGATTGCGATGGCGGAGGTATTCGATCAGCGCTAGCACGGCTCCGAGTAGGGCCACATTGATCACAGCGATCAGTGCCGGCTTGTAATATTTCGTAAAGAAGCCTTCGATCGCGGCGCCGTAGCGTGCTCCCAAGGCGGGGATGATGGTGAAGCGGATTCCCCGGCCGACAGCCAGAGCTGCCAGGAATTTCTTGCGGGGATATTGCAAGGCGCCTGCCGCCAGCAAGAAGGGAACGATGGGAGAGGGAGGCGGGAGCATGGCGGGAATGGCCACGGCGCCGAAGCCCCAGCGCTCGAAGCTACGATAAAGCTTCCGAGCCTTTCCTGCCCTCCGTCCTCCCCGCCGCGCCAAATCGTAGGTGATGTAGCCGCCGACCAGCACGCCCAAGGTGGCCATCGCGGCACAGTAGGGCCAATACTTGCGTTCCGTGGCAGAGAGCCAAATGGTGAGGACATCGGTGCTGCCCGGCATGGGGATGACAGAATTATCGGCTATCCCTACGAACACCAGCCCGATGCCACGCAGGCGCCTCAGCCCATGCCACAGCGAGAGTGCAAGAATGGGGCGAACCATCATTATCCGAATGATTCGATGCGCTTGGCGGCTGCGGCGGCGTTTCGGCCGCCAGACTCAGCTGACCAATGTAACCTTCGTGGGCGTGAGCAAGTGAAATTCGGGGGCTCGCGGCAGGGCTCCGCATTCCCGGGCATAGCGGTAGAAGAGATTCAGTCCGGTCAGGCAGGGAGGATCGAGGAAGAAATGGATGTTTTCCCGCAGGTAGCTGTGAATTTGACCGGGACTCAAAGCCAGCCGCGGCGCCCAATCTTGGGCGATTCGACTCAGGTTCTCGGGCCGGAGTCCATGATCGCGAGATTGCCGGAAGATGCTCGCCAGGTCGCGATGTTTCTTCCCCTCAAGCGCGGCTCGCCGCACCGCCCAGAAGGCGAACACGAACGGCCGGCCGGTGAGTCGGATCCATTCTTCGGCAAGGTCATAACTGTAGTAGGGCGAACGATCGAGCTGCAAAGCCGGGTCGCCAATGAGCAATCCGGCATCGTGGTTCTCGAGCATGGCCTCGACATCGGGAGACATGGTTCGGTAAGTCCTCTCCCCACCCCACCATCTGGCAAACAGAACCTTGACCAGCGCGACCGAGGTCAGAGAAGAGCGGTCGAGCGCGACGGTGCGGATGCGTTCCCGTGGCACCTTGCTGACCAATAGGATCGAGCGCACGGCCCGGCGCGCGGCAATCGCCACGTCGGGAAGAATCAACAAGTCCGGGACACTGGCGTAGGCCGCGGCGGGAATGATGCCGATATCGGCCGATCCATCCTCAAGGCTGGCAGCACAAAGCGATGGGATCGTGTACGAGATCTCGAAGTCCGAATCTTGTTCTCCATGCTCGAAGTCCCACAGAAGTGGAGCGGTATTCAAGTAGGAGATGGCGGAGATTCGGAAAGGCTTCATTCTGGCAGATGTTTGATTTTAGCAAAGCGTCCGCCCCGCGCTGGGCGCGGTCAACGCGGCGTCTGTTTCTCGCTGCCCACGAGCTGTTCTACCTCCGTCATTTCCTTGGGCACGCCGGATGAGAGAATTTCCCGTCCATGTTCGGTAATCAGAATGGTATCTTCGACGCGAAAATGCATCTGCTGGTCGCGAAACTCTAGGATCGGCTCGACCGTCACAACCTGACCGGCCTTGATCGGCCCTTTTGGCAGCAACCCATCATGAGTAGCTAAGCCAACGAAATGGCCGGGGAAGCCGGGCCATTGCTTGCCTTCGCCGTTCTTTTCGAAGACCGCCTTGCCCGCGTCCGATGCCTGCTCATAGCTGTTGCCTGGCTTCAGCATGGCGATCACGGCCTTTTGCGCTTCGAGATCAATCGCGTACCACTTGGCCTGTGCGGCAGTAAATTTTCCGCTGATGTTAAACGTCCGGGTGATGTCCATGGTCATGTGGTCGAGATCGGCCGCGAAATCAAACACCACCAGTTCATTCGCTTGAATCTCGCGCCGGTCGTTGAAATAGTGCCAGGTGTTGATGTTTCCCGCGGAGCTGACAATGGCCGGGTAGGCCCAGCCCTGCGCGCCTCCGTCGCGGAATACGTAATCCGCCCGCGCTTCGATCTGGTACTCGTACATCGGCGGCTTGGCGTGTGCGATGGCTTGCCGGATTCCTTCGGCACTCAGGCGGCCGTTCCGGCGCAACACGGCAATCTCCTGTTGGGTCTTGATGTTGCGCATCGCATCGATGAAGGAAGTGGCATCTTTGGCATGGGCCGCTGGATAACGCTCCGCCAGCTTTTTCAAGGCCGCGCGGTCGCCCGGTGTGGGATCGCCGTAGGGGTTCTCGTACTGGCTAGCGTAATCCCGTCCCACTTCGAAGCGCGCGCCATCGGCCTTGTCCGGATACGTCAACCGCAACCAGAGGTCGGTCTCCTGGGCTAACAGGGACGCCAGCTGAGTATCGAGGACATTGAGAGGCAGGACCGTCGTATAGCCCAGCTTCTGCTGCTCGTCGGGTGTCATGGACAGCAGATTGGAACCGTAGACTTGTTTAACCCGCGCAGTCTGTTGCGGTTCGAAGATGATGCTCGTTCCCCGGGCGACATCCATGACCAGAACCGCGCCCGGGTCGGCAAGCCCGGTATAGTAAAAAAAGTCGTTGTCTTCTCGATAGTGATCGGCTTCGGGCAGTCCCTCGCGGGCAAACAGTATCAAGTAGCCGGTTTTGAGTTGCTTCGCCAATTCTTGTCGGCGCCCTAAGAATTCCTCCTTGCCACCGAGATCAGCAATCACAACCGGGTCGGTGTATTGGGCAACCGCAGAAAGGCCGGACGCAAGTAGCAGCCAGGCCGCCAGAAAAAGGAGCGCGCGGGGGAAACTTTTCACACTGTCCTCCCAACAAATGGGGGAGTCTATCGTGGTTCGGCACGGTTGACAATCGAGCCTGCAGGATGCTCAATTGTGCCTTGCGGCCCTCGCGCATTATGGTTTCCGGCGTGCCTGCCAACCGGCACGTTACCGAACCCGAACTGCCGACAGGTCTGTGACTTAAGCCAGCGCCGGCGTCCAAGCTGAATCGCCAACGGAGAAAACCGCATCTTTATTTTGCGAATGGGCAGGGTGGCCGACTCCAATCGGAGAAAAAATCTTTGTTCTCGTGAGGCCAAAGGAATGCACCGGCTTTCAAAGGTTTCACGCAACCCCTCGTTCGCATTAACCTCGAACTTCGTGGTAGTGTCGAAGTTCGAGACTCACTGAGGAAACATTGGCAAAAGGCTTAGTTATCGTCGAGTCGCCGGCCAAGGCGAAGACCATCCAGAAGTATCTGGGCAAGGGCTACACGGTCGAGGCTTCGCTCGGCCACGTGAAGGATCTGCCCAAAAGCACTCTAGGCGTCGACGTCAACAACGATTTTGATACCGATTACATTGTCATCCCGGGCAAAGAAAAGATTTTGATCAAGCTGAAGAAGTTGGCGCAGTCAGCCGAAAAAATCTATCTCGCGCCCGACCCGGATCGCGAAGGCGAGGCTATCGCCGCCCACCTCGCGGAGGAACTGGGCAACGGAGAGGGAAAGAAGAAGAAAAAGAAAGACCACGAACAAGGCGGTCGCATTCGCCGGGTAACCTTCAACGAGATTACCCAGCGAGCGGTGCGGGCGGCCTTTGAGCAGCCCCGCGCTCTCGATCAGCGCCTGGTCGAGGCCCAGCAGGCGCGCCGCGTGCTGGATCGTCTGGTTGGCTATCAGGTGTCCCCCCTGCTTTGGGACAAAGTGCGCCGCGGCTTGTCGGCAGGCCGGGTGCAGACCGTAGCCTTGCGCCTGATCGTGGAGCGCGAACGTGAGATCAAGGCCTTCGAGAAGAAGGAATATTGGACGCTGGATGCGCAGCTGGCGGCATCGAAGCCGCCCTCCTTCGTGGCCCGCTTCTTCGGCCGGGGGGAAGAGAAGCTGGAGATCCCGAACCAGGAAGAAGCGGAGCGCATTCGCGGGGCAGTTGAGAAGGCCGACTGGGTGGTGCGCTCGGTCGATCGCAAGGAAAGACGCCGCAATGCAACCCCGCCGTTCACCACCAGCAAGCTGCAGCAGGACTCGTCGCGCAAGTTACGCTTTAGCGTCAAGCGAACCATGATGATCGCGCAGAGGCTCTACGAAGGTGTGGAATTGGGCGAAGAGGGCCTGGTCGGCCTGATCACCTATATGCGCACCGATTCAACGCGCGTCTCCCAAGAAGCCTTGGCCGAGGTGCGGGAATACATCACGAAGCAGTATGGCGATCGCTACCTTCCGGAGACGCCCAATACCTACAAAGAAAAGAAAACCGCGCAGGCCGCGCACGAAGCGATTCGACCCACCTCGGTGACGCGCCACCCCGACGAGGTCAAGCAATATTTAAAAGAGGACGAATTCAAGGTTTACAAGCTCATCTGGCAGCGCTTTGTGGCTTCGCAGATCACGCCGGCGGTGTTCGATCAGACCACGGTGGATGTGGACGCCAAAGCCACGGCCGAGACCTTCTGGTTCCGGGTAACAGGTTCGGTGTTGAAGTTCGAGGGATTCCTCAAAGTCTATGACGAGTCGAAGGAAGCAAAGGACGAAGAGGACGAGGAACTCAAGCACAAGTTGCCGCCGCTTGAAGCCGGCCAGAAGTTGACATTGCGCGAACTGAAGGCGGAGCAACACTTTACCGAGCCTCCGCCGCGCTACAACGAAGCCTCGCTGGTGAAGGAACTCGAGGAGCGCGGGATTGGCCGGCCATCCACCTATGCCACCATCCTCAGCACGATTCAAGAACGCCAATATGTGCAGAAGCTCGGGGGTAAGTTTGTGCCCACCGAGATCGGACTGGTCGTGACCGACCTGTTGGTGGACAACTTCCGCGACATCTTCGATGTCCAGTACACTGCCCGTTTGGAGGAAGAACTGGACGAGATCGAAGAAGGCAAGGAAAAGTGGACCGACGCGCTGGCCGAGTTCTACAAGAAGTTCGTGAAGGATCTGCGCTATGCCGAAAAACACATGGAAAACATCAAGCGCATGGAAAAGCCCACCGACGAACGGTGCGAGCGCTGTGGCGCCCCGCTGGTGATCAAGTGGGGGAAGCACGGTTCCTTCTATGCCTGCAGCACGTACGACAAAGACGATCCCAACACGTGCACCTTTACCAAGGAGAACCCCATCAATCTGCCGGACCTCGATTCGGCCGACCTGCAGGAGACTTCGCAGGAGGAATATTGCGAGAATTGCGGGCGCGTCATGGTGCTCAAGCGCGGCCGGTTTGGACAGTTCATGGCGTGCACCGGCTATCCTGATTGCAAGACGACCCGCCGCCTGGACCAGGGAAAGAGGGTTCCCGATATTCCGCTCGATGAGCATTGCCCGAAGTGTGACCGCAACCTCATGATCCGTCACGGACGCTACGGGGAGTTCACCGCGTGCAGCGGCTATCCGGAATGCAAGTACGTGAAGCAGAACTTTATCGGCGTGAAATGCCCGCTGTGCAAGGACGGCGAATTGGTGGAGAAGCGGGCGCGCAAGGGGAATACATTCTACGGTTGTTCGAACTACCCGAAATGCAAGTTCACCTCAGCCAATAAGCCCCTGGCCGAAGAATGTCCGAGTTGCCGCAACGCCTATCTGGTCGAGAAAGCACTGAAGGCGGGCCCGGTCATCGCTTGCCCCAACAAAGAATGTGACTACGAGCGGGCGCTTCCGGTTGAGGCTGCGTCCGTCGGCTCCTAGCAAAAGAATCCCGAGACCAATTGAACCCTCAACCTCAAAAAGGAGGACCTGGCATGTCGCAGACACCTAGCGCCGCAGATGCGGAACTGATCCTGAAGCTGTACGACCTACGCCGGGAAGCGGAACTCCGCAAGGCCCGAAGCTGGTTGTTTGGCTTCTGGCCGGAGAAAGCCGATGATGTGGTGAAACTCGCCATGGCGGTGGGCTCGCAGGAAAACGCCTGGTTTCGCCAGGTCAGTGGCTATTGGGAGATGGCCGCCGCCCTCGTCCTGCATGGGACGGTCAATCGCGACCTCTTCCTCGAGCCCAGCATTTCGGGCGAAATGTTCTTCATTTTCGCCAAGATTCAGCCCTTCCTCGGCGAGCTGAGGGAAAAGCTCCGGAGCCCCACGATCTTCGGCAACGTGGAACGGCTGATCATGACCTCGCAAGGAGGACCGGAGCGTTTGCAACAAATCCAGGAGAGGCAGGCGCGAATGCGTAAAGCCACACAATCGGTCGCCTAGCTTGCTCGGAACAAGGACCACCGCCGGCCGCGCGCGCCCTGGGTCCTTTCGTTATGAGATGTATTCTCGGATATATTCGTCTTGGGTGTGGACCAGTTCATCGAGATTCCCATCGAAGATGATCTTTCCATCTCGCAGGATGAGGAAGCCCATCGGCACTTCGCCCTGCATGCCCGGAGGCAGGGGCTGCATGCGGTTGCTCTTGCGGTCAAAGTAGTGGGTGGCCATCATGAAGGCGTCTTGCAGCCGATGGGTGACCAGCAGCGAACTGGTTTTGAAAACGTCGCGCTGCTTGATGATCAATTCGATGATGGTGGTCGAGGTCACCGGGTCCAGCCCGCCGGTGGGAGAGTCGTACAGCAGCAACTCGGGACGGGTGATGATGGCGCGGGCAATGGCCACTCGTCGCCGCATTCCCCCCGAGAGCTCGGAGGGATACATATCAATGGTGTTCTCGAGCTCTACGAAACTTAAGACTTCGCGGACAACCGGTTCGACCTCTTCTTCTGTAACTTTGCTTTCCTCGAGCCGGCGGAAGGCGACGTTTTCTCGAACCGTGAGCGAGTCAAACAGGGCGCTCTCCTGGAATACCATGCCGATTCTCCGCCGCAGTTCGAACAGATCCTCCTCCTTGCGTCCGGTAACCTCCTCCCCGAGCGCGTAGATGTGACCGGAGTCCGGCTGCAACAATCCCAGGGTAAGCTTCAAAATTGTGCTTTTGCCCGACCCCGCAACGCCAAAGATTGCCTTGGTTTCTCCCTTGGACAGCTGAAAGGAAATCCCGTTCAGAACGGGATTGTCTTCGAAGGCGAGAGCCACATCCTCAAAGACCACCAGGTAGGACGACCTGGGCGGTGCTTTCGGCAGGCGTTCGATGCTTACACTGGGAGGAGCAGCCATGAGTTATTGATAGGCAAAAATCGTCATTAATAGCTTGGTAATGAGCAAATCTGCGACCAGAATGAGGACCGAGGAGGCGACCACCGCCTGAGTTGTGGCGCGGCCTACTCCCTGAGTTCCGCCGCGAGCGGTCATCCCGTAATAGCAGCCGATGGTTGCGATCACGAAACCAAACAACACCGGCTTGAGTAAGCCCATGAAAACGTCCTGAAAGACCAGAATCTGCCACGCGCTGCTCCAATACTGATGCCAATCCATGCGGTACATGAGGGTGGAGATCAGGGCCCCGCCGAAAAGCCCCAGCAAGTCGGAGATGATGGTAAGGAAGAAAAGCATGAAAACCGTGGCTGCCACTCGCGGGGTGACCAGCTTTTTCATGGGATCGGTGCCCAGGGCGCGCATGGCATCGATTTGCTCGGTGACCCGCATGGAGCCGAGTTCGCTGGCCATACCGGAGGCGTTTCTTCCCGCCACCATGAGCCCGGTGATGATCGGCCCCAGCTCGCGCACCATGCCGACCGATACCAGCTGTCCAATCAAGGAGAGCGAGCCGAACCGTTGCAGCGTGTTGGCGCTGTTCAAAGCCAATTCGGCGCCAATCGAAAGGCCGGTCAGCACCACAATGGGCAGGGATCCGAAGCCGATCAGATCGGCTTGGTACACCATGTCGGCAAAGTATCGGGGATGGCGAAACAGATTGCCCACCGATCGCAGCGAGAGCACGGTGTAGTCCTGCACGGCCTGCACCGACTCTTTGGCGAAATCTGTGGGTGAAACTAGTTCCATCGAAGACCTGGAATCATTCTGTAACTACGATCTGACCGAACTATAACAGAGAAAGTTCCGGGGTTTCGTCCGGGGAGGTTACTCCCGCGCTTTGCGCTTGATCTCGATATTGAGGCGTTTGATTTTCTGATTCAACGTCGATAGGGGAACCCGGAAGCGCTCGGCGGCCTCGGTTTGGTTCCAGCCGCATTTCTCGAGCATGTGCACGATGATATGACGCTCGCAGTCTTCCATGATCTCGAACAGCGAGGCGTCGGTGCGGTGTTCGAGCGTCGGGAAAGCGGCGGTCCGACCTGCGATCGGGTCGGGAAGGAGTTCAGCACCAATGTCGGCGTGGGTGGAGAGAACGACGGCCCGCTCGATGGCATTTTCGAGTTCGCGTACGTTGCCGGGCCAGGAATAAGCGAGCAGCGGACGCAGGGCTTCCGGAGTGAGGCGGCACGTAGGCCGATCGTTTTCTTTGGAGTACTTGTTGAGGAAAAACGTGGCCAGCAGGGGAATGTCCTCTTTGCGCTGACGCAGAGGGGGAAGGTCGATGGTGATGACGTTGAGTCGGTAGAAAAGATCTTCGCGGAATCTGCCTTCCTTGACTTGCTGCTTGAGGTCGGCGTTCGTGGCGGCGATAATGCGCACATCCACTTGCACCTCCTGCACGCCGCCGAGGTGCATGAATTTGCGATCCTGGAGCACGCGCAAGATCTTGCTCTGCGTCTCCAGACTCATGGTGCCGATTTCGTCCAGGAAAAGCGTGCCGTGGTCGGCGATCTCAAAAAGTCCTTTTTTCGAGGCGATAGCACTGGTAAAGGCCCCCTTGATGTGTCCAAACAGCGTGGACTCGAGCAGGTCGGGAGGTGTGGAGCCGGTGTTCACTGCCACGAACGGCCGCTCGCGGCGGGAAGAGTTCAGATGGATCGCCTTGGCGATCAACTCTTTGCCCGTGCCGCTTTCGCCCTGGAGCAGTATCGTCGAGCGGCTGGCCGCGACTTGGCCGACGAGATCAAAGATCCTGAGCATGGGCTCACTCTTGCCCACGATGTTTTCGAAGTTGTAGCGCTGCTTCAGGGCGCGTTTGAGCTGGACGTTTTCCTCTTCCGCCTTGCGGCGGGCGATGGCGGTGCGGACATCGGCCAGCAACTTTTCGTTGTCCCAGGGCTTTTGCACGAAATTCGTGGCCCCGGCTTGCATGGCCTTTACCGCATTTTCGACCGTGCCGTAGGCCGTGATCATGATGATCAACAGTTGGGGATCCTGATGGTGAATCTCCGCCAGGAGCTCGATGCCATCGCGATCGGGCAGCGCGAAATCGAGCAGCACCAGGTCAAAGCTTCGTTCGGCGATGCGAGCCAAACCTTCCTCACCGCTGGCGGCGGACTCGACGGCATAGCCCTCGAGTTGCAGCAAGGTTTCGAGCGATTCCCGGATGGCCGCCTCATCGTCGATGATTAAAACCGACCCGCGAGGAGAGTAGGCTGACTCACTGACGGGGGGGCGCGGGATGACGGCGGTCTCAGACATGGACCAGCTTCCTGGCCGACGGGAAATCCAGATAGAAGGTTGTTCCCGCCCGCTCGCTGCTTTCCACCCGGATCTTGCCGGCGTGCTCCTGAATGATGCCGTAGGTGACGGACAAGCCCAAACCGGTGCCGCGCGCTTGCCCTTCGCGGGAGGTCTTGGTGGTAAAGAACGGGTCGTAAATCTTGCGGATGTGTTCCGGCGCAATCCCCGAACCGGTGTCGGAGACCACCACACTCACTCCCTCGCCATTGGTAGTCGCCACGCGCAACGTACCGCCGTTGACCATGGCGTCCTTGGCGTTCAGAAACAAATTCAAGAACACCTGCTGCAGCCTTCCCGGGTTGCCATGAATGGCGGGCAGAGCCTCACCCAGATCGGACTCCACCTTGACTTTCGATGTCCGGAACTGGTGATCGAGCAAGGTCAGGGTGTCGCCGATGACTTTATTCACGTCCACATCGCTGAACTCCGTGCCCGTGGTGCGAGAAAAGTTGAGCAGATTGTTGACGATCTCGGAAGCCCGGAAAGTCTGACGGGTAATCTTGTCGAGAAGCCCACTCTTGGCGCTGTCGCCCACCAGCTGTTTGGAAAGCATTTGGGCATAGGAGGAAATGACCGCGAGGGGTGTATTGACCTCGTGCGCCACGCCGGCAGCCAGTAAGCCGATCGAGGAAAGTTTATCGGACTGCGCCAGCTGGGCTTCGAGCTCGATTCGCTCCGTAATGTCATCCATGATGATCAGACGGCCGATTACATCCAGCTCCTTGGTGACTAAGGGAGCGATGGCGACGTTGACAATGCGGATCTCCCCGGTGCGAGTGCCCAGGCGAAACTTGTAGAGATTGTGAATGCCCGAGTTCTGCCGCGTGCGGTAGAACTCTTCGACGAAGGCGACGGGGAACACCTCGCGCAGTGGACGGGTCACCGCCTGCCAGCGCGGCAACGCGTACATCACTTCCATCTGCGAGTTCCAGGACTCGATGCGATCCTCCAAGTCGACGGCCAACACGCCTACGTTGATCGACTCGACAATGTTCTCGTTGAAATCTTTTAGGCGCTCGTATTCGGCGACTTTCTGCTCGAGAGAGGCATACAAGCGTGCGTTCTGGATGGCGATGGCCAGGTACCCGGCCAAGGTTTCCAGCAGTTCGATATCTTCGCTCGAGAGAAAATCGCCTTCGGCCGTCTTGCCCAGGCCAAGAACGGCCACGGTCTCGCGCTGCGCCCGACAGGGAACGTAGTAGTTCAATTCCAGCTTGGCGATGGTTTGTTGCGAGCTCGGGGTTTCGCGCGGGACCTGGTGGGTATTGTCAAAGAACAAATGCCGCGCCTCCGACTCAGGTCGCATTCGACCCAGGAAGCTCAGGTTCAAGTCGCTCAACTGCGCCATGCCGAAAGATTTCGCCAATTCGAAATCCTGTGAGTTCGGCCGCGAAAGGAAGATGGCCATCCGGTCGACGAGCAGGGCGCGCGACAACCGATCCACCAAGGCCGCCAGCATGGCGTCCAGGTTCGTCTGCCCGCCGAGTTCCCGGCCGAACTCGGTCAGCGTCTTGCGATAGTCATAGCGGGTGAGATAGAACAACTGATCGATTCGCTCCTGGATCCATTTGCGAACCGGGTCGAACAAGACGGCGGTGACGACGATGGCAACCACCAAACCGGCCGGCCCCGTGCTCGGGACACGGGCATGGACCAACTCGGCGATTCCTCCCACCACCGCGAAGTAGGCACCCGCGATGGCTGCGGCCGCCAGTGTCGAGGCCATCCCCCGCTTGAAGATCAAATCGACGTCCATCAAACGGTAGCGGAAGATCGCGTAGCCAAAGGTAAGAGGCAGGATGCCTAACGACAGCACCGAAACCCGCATGGCGCTGGTGGGCAGCACGCCCATGAGGTAGGGGATGACATACAACAACGTGAACGGCGTGATGGCCAGGATCGTCCCGCGGGTCACCCACTTCAGCTGCTGGCGCAGAAGGGGAGTGCTCGCCCGGCGGTAGTTGTGTACCAACACGGCGGCCGCGGCCATGAAGAGCAAGGCCAGATACCCCATCTCGATCCGGTCGAGATTCCAACGCAGGACTTCACTAGCCCGGAGGAACCGCAGGGCCAGCACCTGTATACCCAACAGGAACAGTGCGGACCCGTACACGCTCGGGATGACCCAGCGGTGCCGGCGCAGGAATCCTGGTCGCTCGGGAAAGGTCAAAGCAAAATGCAAAAACAGCGCAGGCTGCAGCAGACCGGCCGCCACGTTGCCCCAATAAATCGTCCAGTCAAAGGCGTTCAGTTTTCCGCTGTAGTGAAACGAATAGAACACGAAAGAGGTCAGGCAGAAAATATAAAAGTGCACCGAACCCGGCGCCGTCCAACGACGGAGCATGACGTAGAGTCCAATGCCGAGATAGATCAAACCGATGAGACGAAGCCAGTTATATTGCGAACGTACGGCCGGCGAGGGGATGACAACGACATCGACGGGAACGGATCGGCGCACCAGCGAGTACCGAGCCTTGGACCAAACCCCCTGGCGGTAGAGTTCCCGCATCCACGCGGCCGTCGTACTTACCGGCTGTTCGGAGACCGCGACCAGTTGATCGCCGACCTTGATCCCCGCTCGGGCCGCCGGTCCCTCCGGATCGATGCGCTCCGCCATGAGACCGCCGTTGCGTTCGACCCACCAGGCGCCGTCATAGGGAACCTGGAACTCCCGCTCCTTGCGAAAGTTAATCCATCCCAGGATCACCGCTGCCACGGTGAGCAGAGTCAATAGGATGGCGACAAAGCGATTTTTGAGGTCCTTGTCCATGGACGGCGCAGTCGCGGGGCGAGCGAAACCCGCCCGCGAGAAATTCTGCACTTTCGCTGCCATGGTGATGGGCATGGGGAAGCCGCTAACTCACTGACTTTCACCGGCTTCCACGATTATAGAAGGGCTTCGAAGGTAAATATATGTTTTTTAGAAAATCCGATTTGATAATTGGTAAGCTGCTGGCTGGATTCGGCTTACGGACAACCGAGGGGCAACCCGAGCATTCGGCGCTGCCATCCAGGGGCTGTTAGAATCCTTCCGAACGTCATGACGCCGGCAGAAGAGATCATCGCGCGTGAGCGCAGATTTTTGCTCGAAACCTACAACCGTTATCCACTGGTCGTTCAGCAGGGCAAAGGCGTTTTCCTATTCGACCTCGAAGGCAAACGCTATTTGGACTTTGTGGCAGGGCTTGGGGTCAACGCCTTAGGACATGCCCATCCTCGGATTGTGAAAGCCATCCGCGAACAGTCGGCCCGCGCAATCCACCTCTCCAACCTTTATTACAACCAATACCAGGGACGGCTGGCGGAAAAGCTGTGTCAATTGTCCGGCCTGGATCGAGCCTTCTTCTCGAACAGTGGAACCGAGGCCATCGAGGGCTCGATCAAGCTGGCTCGGCTGGCGGGTCACCGTGTCGGGGGAGAAGGCAAGAGTCGGTTGGTAGCGCTTCAAGGCTCCTATCATGGCCGCACCTTTGGCTCGATGTCGCTGACCGGCCAAGAAAAATACCGGCGCGGATTTGAACCCCTGCTCGAGGATGTGAAGTTTGTTCCCCGCAACGATCTAAGCGCCTTAGCCGCTGCGGTGAACGACGACACTTGCGCCATTGTGCTCGAACCCATTTTTGGAGAAGGCGGAATCCGTGAGTGCTCGACCGAGTTCTTGGCCGAGTGCCGTCGACTGGCCGACCGCCACCGGGCGGCGCTGATCTTCGACGAGATTCAATGTGGTTTGGGGAGGACGGGGACTATCTTCGCATTTCAGACTTTTGGGGTAGTGCCGGATATCGTGGCCATCGCAAAACCGATTGCTGCCGGCTTGCCGCTGGGAGCATTTCTCGCCAAGCAGGACTTCGCATCGGCGATCCATGTCGGTCAACACGGCACGACCTTTGGCGGTGGTCCCCTGGCCTGCCGCGTGGCGCTCGAATACCTGGCTGTCGTCGAGGAGGAAAATCTGCTCGAGAACGTGAGGCGAGTGGGCAGCTACCTCCAAGAACAACTGAAGCTTTTGGCGACACGCTACGGGGTGCCCGAGCAAGCTCGTGGACGGGGATTGATCCAGGGCCTCGAACTTGGGGTGCCGGCGCGGCCGATTGTGGAACAAGCGCTAGCCGAAGGAGTGCTTTTGAATAGTACGCAAGACACCGTCCTGCGCTTCCTCCCGCCCTTCCTGGTTCAGGAAAAACACGTCGACAAAGCGGTCCGCGTGCTGAAGAAGCTCCTCGGCACAGCCAGCAGGTCCGGTCCGGTGAAGAGCGCGCCGCTCGCCGACCTTCAGGTTGGAAGATAGACGGCAAACGGCTTCGGGCTTCAACGGCGCGGGAATGAGCGATTGCAGAAAAAAGAAGAAGGGAGAACACAAGCTCTCCCTTCTAGAAGCGACAGAGGCGATATACCATCTATAAGAGCCCTGCCCGAAAGAAAAAGTTGTCTTCCCTCGAAAAGAAAGTTGCGCGGAGCGGCAAAGTTGAAGCGGGAAAGCCTTCTCCTGCTATCCCTGTCGAAGGCCTAGGCGTCCGTTTGGATGGCGTCTGGGTGCCATTCGCTCGCGCCGGCGAAGGTCCTGCCCTGATCCTGGTTCACGGACTGCTCGGATACTCGTTTTCCTGGCGACATACTCTTCCCAAGATGGCCGAGCAATTTAGCGTCTACGCACCCGACCTGCCGGGCGCTGGATTCTCGGAACTTCCGCCGGGTTTGGATTGCCAGCTCGAGGCCTGTGCAAAACGGCTCTTGCGCTTTATGGACGCAACCGGCATCGAGGATTGCCGTCTGCTGGGGACATCGCACGGTGGGGCGGTCGCCATCATGACGGCCGCGCTCGACCCGCGACGCATTCGGGCTCTGATCTTGGTCGCCCCGGTGAACCCATGGTCCGCCCACGGGAAAGTTCTGTCCGTCATGTTGAGCCGCGTCTTGCCTGCCGCCGCGTTTGTCCGGGTGGGGCCTCGGCTCAGAAGCCTGCAGGAATTCTGTTTTCGACGGTTGTATGGGGACAGCCGGCGCATTCGCCCTGAAACCATCGAGGGCTATCTGAAGCCCTTGCTCGGGCCCGACCCGTGTCGCTACGGGCTGGCCGTACTTCGCTCCTGGAATCGAGATCTCAGGCGGCTCGAATGGGCTCTGCCCAGGATTTCCCAGATCCCTACTCTTCTTGTGTGGGGCAGCCGCGACGGCGCCGTAGACCCCGCCTCCGCCATTCCCTTGCGTCAGCAGTTTGTCGACTGTGAACTCCGCATGATGGCCGGAATAGGACACCTTCCTTATGAAGAGGCACCCGAGGAATTTAACCAGGCCATCGGGGAGTTTCTGAGCCGCCGGCGTGCCCAGGCTTGATGGCGAAAGCGGTTGCGGCGTGAGCCGTCTGACTCTGCTGAGTGAATTGATGCGCCCTGGGAGGGATGCTAACCTCCACCTAGGAGCCATCGGATGCAGCCTTCTTCCAAGCCGCGCTCGCCGGTATCCGAGCTGCGAAATCCTCTAGCCCATTGGCTCGACCTCCATATCCCTGAAGTATGGGTTCGCTTCCTGTTGGCCATCGTGGGTTTGATGCTGGCTTTCGGAGCGGCCTTATTCTCCACGGTGTCGCGGGAGACGGGAAATCTGTGGGCAACCCTGATCCTGGCGTCTGCTGCCCTCTTGCTCGCGGCCATTGTGGGAGTTACCACCGTCCCCTATCTGGCACGGCGCGTGACCGAGGCCCGCGTCCGGGAGGCTTTGGATTACGAGGTCACCCGCATAGGGGTCGTCTATGTGCTTCTGGTTTTGCTGATTGGAATCGCGGCGTTGAATACCGGCAACAATCTGCTTTATATCGTAGTGGCCGCCATGATGGCAGCCATCCTGGTCTCGGGTATCGCGTCGGCGGTGGTGCTACGGGACCTCGTGCTCGATGTCCGCTTACCTGACCACGTGTTTGCCGGGCGAACCACCGTGGGTCGAATTGTGCTCAGGAACCGGCGGCGTTTCTTTCCCTCATTTTCTGTTCACGTGGTGCCGGCCGCGAAACCTCGAGGCGGCCGACGCACGAGATCGGCAGGCGCCACGGCGACTCTCGACCGTCTCGTGAGAGGAAAATGGCGTCGTCGTTCGATCCCGGTCAAGGTGCCCGCTTTCCCCAACATTTTTGAGGGGGCTGCGTATTTCCCTTACATACCCGCGGGCGGTGAACTACAAGCAGATTTAGAGCTTCGTTTCGATCGCCGCGGAACCTACCGACAAGAGAGCTTCGGTTTAGCAACGCGCTTCCCTTTTGCCTTCCTGACCAAGACTCGCCGCGTTCCGCTGGCCCGGGAAATCGTCGTCTACCCATCCATAGAACCGACGGATGATTTCTTTGAGGTGCTGCCCATCATCCGCGGCGAGTTTGAAACCTTCGCCAGGGGACGCGGCTACGATCTCTATCGCATTCGCGAATATATGCCGGAGGATTCGGCGCGGCACGTCGACTGGAAGGCCACGGCCAAGTCGGGTTCGCTGAAGGTGCGGGAATTTAGCCGGGAAGACGAACGGAAATTGCGAATCGTGTTCGACAACCCGCCATGCGGCCTGATTGCTGAAAAAGAGTACGAGGAGGCGGTAGCGCTGGCGGCTTCGCTCGGCTGGCACTTTGCCCAGGAAAATACCGAGATCTCTTTTGTGGCGCAAGACTATGCGGGAGAACAGGATATCTATCGTTTTCTCGCCTATCTGGCCACCGTCCAGCCCGGATCATCGGCTTCGGTCATTGATCGGCTTGGGCCTTCTGAGGATTACAACATCATTCTTACCACTCGGCCTCGGGGCACGATCCCGACCGCCCTTTGGGCTTGTTCCTACTTTGTGTTCCTAGGGCAGGGCAGATAAGGGTAGTCCGAAGCCGGGCGGCCCGATCTCCCTCCCCACGTTTGTTCTACTCCTTCGCTATACATACTTTCCCCCCTAGGCAACAAATGGTTTTCGGCATATACTCACGCCCGCACTTGTGGTGTCGGGGGTTAACACGATGCGTATTTACGATTTGATTAACAATCAGGACACGTACCGAGCCGATGGGCTTCAGACGGTACTTGAGGTAGTCGAAGCCATGGTGGCCCGGAACATCGGCGCCGTGCCCGTGCTTGAGAATGGTACCCTCGTGGGCATCTTCTCCGAGCGTGACCTGATGCGAAGGGTGGTAGCGGAAGGCCGCGATCCGCGTTTCACTCGCATTAAAGAAGTGATGACGACGGGACCGCTTACTGTAAGTCCGCGGGAGACGGTCGAGAATTGCATGATCCTGATGCGCCGGCACGGCTTTCGTCATTTGCCGATCTGTGACGGCCAAAATCTTCTGGCGGTGGTTTCGCTGCGCGATGTTCTGTTGCACGACTTGACGGAGAAGGATCACGAGGTGCGCATGATGCGCGCCTATATCCAGGCCTCTCCCCAGATTTAAGGGTTTCGCCCCCTCGACCCTGGCAATCCTAGGCAGTTGGCGGGTATTCGTGCCTTTGCCTAAGGACCTTCGGCGGCAAAAACCTGCCCTTCGCCAAGCATACTCCGTCTACCTTGGTAACCCTAGCGGCAGGTTACTTTGGTTCGTTGACCAATCGCTCTGAGCTGCTATGGTTACTTGAGTGCGTAGTGTCGCTTTGGCCCTAGGTGGTGTGGGAGGACCCGGTGAACGCCAAAATCGAGCTCGTGCTCTGGATTTCCCACCCCGTCCTAGAGCTGCTTTTAGCTGCGGCATTACTTTGGCGTAAGCTGTATAAGAAGTTTCCGGTCTTCTTTTCCTTTGTGGTTTTTCAGTTGCTAGACTTTGCAGTCTTGTTTCCGATTCATCAGTATGGAAGCTACAACCTTTACTTCTACGTCTATTGGATCGCCTCGACCATCGGTCTGATCTTTGCTTTCCTGGTCATCCACGAAATTTTTCTCGAGGTGTTTCGCCCCTATCACATGCTGAGGGATCTTGGGACGATACTTTTCAAATGGGCCACCTTGGTCATGATGATTGTGGCTCTGGTGGTCGCGGTGTCAAACCCGACGGGGCAGTCCCCAATCATAGTGGCACTTTTGACCATGCAACGTTGCGTGCGAGTTATTCAGTGCGGATTGGTCCTGTTCCTGATGATTTTTTCGGGCTACCTGGCGGTGTCTTGGAAGCAACCTAGCTTCGGCATTGCCTTAGGATTAGGCATGCTGGCCGGCTCTCAGTTAGCGGGAAACGCCCTTTATAGCGGGGGTCAGATCAGCGATTCAACCTTCGCGCTCGCCAATACGTCCTTGTATTGCTTCACCGTTCTCGTGTGGCTGGTATACGCAGCCAACAAGGCTACCTCCCCTCAGAACGCGGCAACCGCACTGGTATCGCAACGCTGGGAAGAAGGTCTGGGCGACCTGCAGACGCCCGCCCCATCCGATTCTCTGATCCCCATGTTCGAACGCATGGTGGACCGGGCTCTCTCGCGCAACGCGAAGGACCACGAGCTTGAATATCAGGCTCGAGATCATCGACCCACTCGAGATGATCGACCGGCTCAAGAGGTCGAACCGCCGGCTTCTGTTTCTGGGACATCGCGTCGTTGATCGAGTCCCCGCCTGTCTCACTTTGAGAGCCACGGGATCCCGCTTGTTGCCTGTCTCTAGGTCTTCTCTATAAATCCAAGCTTGATTGAGGAATAGTTCCGATCGACAGGGGCCGGTCGCTGGAAAAACAGCTTCCGACCTCGCTGTCGAAGAACCGACGGCCCGCGAAAAACCGACCGCCCGGCTTGACAAGCCTTTTATAATTCGTCGCCAGTAAGGGTTTCCGCTCCCAGGAAATCCGCACTAGGAGAAACAACCATGAAACGTGCGTTGAGGACCATTGTGGTCGTGGTAGGGTTCTTTTGCACTTGTGCAGCGTTGATAACACCAACGATCGCGCGCGCGGGGGAACCGCCGATACCGCTGAAAACACCGAAATAGTTTCAAGCGAATCGGTTCGCGCTCCTGTTAAGCGCGGCGAAATTCTCAGGCTAGTGACCGCAAGAAGCGTCACTAGCCCTTTTTGCTTTTCAGGCCACGCGGTGGGCCAGCAGAACTTCGCGCAGCATGTGCCCCAGTTTCTCAGGGTCAGAAATCGGGGGCTGGCAGGCGAAGCCGGAGCAGAGAATTGCTGACGGCTTGCGCTCACGAACGGTCGGCAACTGGGGAACGACTTCGGCCAGCACGGAAGGAAGATTCTCGGGAACCGCCTCATCGAAATCGAGCTTAAGTACGGCTTTGGTTAGAGAGAATGGACCCACCGCCTGCTGGTACAGTCGGTCGCTCGCTGCGCCCGTGCCAACCACCACAACTTGGGTATGAGGCTGCGAGAGTTGTACCCCAGCGATGCCGTAGGTAGCAGCGAACAGCCCGTATTGTCCGGCTACGCCTCCCAGAATTTCAAGCGTCTGCTCCGCCTTTTGCCGGTAGCTTGGTTCGTCGGTATACGCATGAAGGCGAAGCAAGGCGATCGCGGCAGCGGCATTTCCGGCCGGAGTAGGGGAATCCTGAAAGGGCTTGCGACGCGTGCCGAGAACCCCCAAAGGTTTGTCGCCGGTCAACCGGCTCGCGGTATCGAAGAACCCTCCGGAGGCCGGATCGAAGAAAACATCGAGCATGGTGTCGGCAATCCGCCGCGCAGCCACAAAATAACCCAGCCTGGCCGTGGACTCATAGGCATCGAGACACGCGAGCGCCGTGAAGGCGTAGTCGTCTAACCCGCCCGGAATATGGCGTGGCGCGGCGTCCGGGTCGGAATAGGCCAACACGTGCCGGAGCTCGCCGGTCCGCTCGACGCCCTCGGCCAAAATGCGATCCAAGGACCGCAAAGCGAACTGCCGAGCCGGGTCGAGCCCGAGCACCTTCGCAGCTTCCAGATAGGCTGAGATCGAAAGCGCGTTCCAGCCGGTGTACACGGTCTTGTCCACATACGGAGTGGGGCGCTTTAAGCGGGCGGCATACATCTTCTGCTTGGCTGAC
>DATJVZ010000214.1:0-2039 GCA_035501575.1 Terriglobales bacterium
GCGGCGGCGAACCCGGCCCATGGTGTGCTTTGTGAACGTGAAAAGTGTGGATCGAATCATCTACTCCATCTTCCAGCGCTTTACCCTGGAATGGAAAACCCGCACCCTCAAGCTATTTACACAAGCCGCGTGACATCACCACTTGCTATGACCACACAAAAGTGGCATTGGGGAACTGGTTTGGGACGCGGACTATGGCGCCGCCACTGCGGTTTGCGAAGTCTCGATTTTCGCTTCGCGCAAATACTTCGCAGCTTCTTCCGGGGGAGTCGGGTTCTGATAGAAACCGGTGCCCCACTCGAAGCCTGCGATCTTGGTCAACCGCGGCATGAACTCGATGTGCCAGTGGTAGTGGTCCACGGTTGGCTCCTGTACCGGTGCGGTGTGGATTACCAGGTTATAGGCGGGGTGATCCAGCACCTGGTCGGCGCGCATCAGCAGGTTCTTCAAAGCCTTTGCCAATCCTTCGTAGACCTGCGACGATGAATTCTCGAATGCTGACTCGTGCCGCCGGGGAATGATCCAGGTCTCGAAGGGAAACCGCGGCGCATACGGAGCTAGGGTGAGGAATCCGTCATTTTCAGAGACGACTCGGCCACCGGCCTCCGTCTCCTGGCGGACGATATCGCAA
This sequence comes from Terriglobales bacterium, assembly GCA_035501575.1. Classification (GTDB taxonomy): domain Bacteria; phylum Acidobacteriota; class Terriglobia; order Terriglobales; family Acidobacteriaceae; genus JAFAGX01. The sequence goes on from DATJVZ010000214.1 coordinate 632, forward strand.
AAGACGCAGCGTTCTTTATAGATAAAGTATTGCTTTGCGCCTTCCAGTTCCTCGAGCACATACTTGGGCACAATCGGGAGGGCGATGAGCTGTCCGTGCGCGTGTTCCAGCGTAGCGCCCGCCAGAGAGCCATGGTTCTTAAAGATGAGGATGTATTTGAAGCGCCGGTCCTTCTTTAGATCAAGAATGCGATCGCGATAGGCCCAGAGCACGTCTTCGATCCGCTTTTCGGGCAGCGTGGCCAGAGTAGCGTCGTGCTCGGGTGTCTCGATGATGACTTCGTGCGCTCCGATGCCGTTCATCTTGTCGAACATGCCTTCGGCTTGGCGGTTCAGGCTGCCCTCGATACCCAGCGCGGGGAACTTGTTGGGTACCACGCGTACGGTCCAGCCTTCGGTGTCGCTGCCACCGCCATTCGGACGATACGCGAGGACCTCATGCGGCGTCTTGCCCTCATTGCCGGGACAGAACGGGCAGAATCCGCCTTTCACCTTTACCGGCTCACGGATAAAGTCGGTGGGGCGTTTGGAGCGGTCGGTAGAAATTATGACCCATCGCCCGACGATGGGATCTTTGCGCAGCTCAGGCACGCTCACCTCGGTAAAGACGACCTTTTATCTTACCCCAGAGCAAACGAGCAATCATCCTACGATATTTTCTCCGCCGTTTTGCCCACGTGGACGGCCTCCTCGTGCCGTACGATTGGACGTACGGCAGACCGCCTGGACTCGGCCAGTTTGTCTTCAGTGGGGTTGTTGGATTCTGAGTGCTATGGCCTCTTCTCGATAGTTGGCTTTGCGTGTGCTTGCAGGGTAAAGTACGGGCTGCAATGGATAGCAAGCTCGTCAGCCGAGAACTCTGGAAGCTGGTTCGCCCTTTTCTCAAGGACGCGCGTTGGACTTCCTTTTCTAGTCGCACGGCCAGACGATTCAGCCACGCTTGTATTGATGTGATCAATTGGGAGATTGGTGAACATGTTTGTCGACCCCAGTCTGTCATCGCAGACCATGAACGATTCACCGTTGCGTGAGATCTACGTCAGCACGGATATAGAAACCGACGGACCGGTCGCGGGAAAACACTCCATGCTGAGCATTGGATCGGCAGCCTATCTGGCCGACAAAGAGCTGCTGGGGACGTTCTCCGCCAACTTGGAAACTCTGCCCGCATCGGCCCCGGATCCCAAGACCGCCGCATGGTGGGCCACACAGCCGGACGCATGGTCGGCCTGCCGGCAAAATCTCGAAGCGCCTGCCGTCGCCCTGAAACGCTACGTTGCCTGGCTCAAGGCGTTTGGCGGACGGCCAGTGTTTGTCGGGTACCCGGCCGCTTTCGATTTTTCCTTCGTCTATTGGTATCTCACCGAGTTCGCGGGCGAGAACCCATTCGGCTATTCGGCAATTGATAT
>DATJVZ010000215.1:0-50815 GCA_035501575.1 Terriglobales bacterium
GCTCGATCACTGGAAGGCGTATCTGAAGTGGCAACTCCTGGCCGGCAGTGCACCTCAGATGGGCGATGATTTTGTGCAAGAGGACTTCGAGTTCGTGGGCAAGACCCTATTTGGCGCCCAACAGTTGTTGCCGCTATGGCGACGGTGCGTACAGGCTGAAGATCGCGATCTCGGCCAGGCTCTGGGTCAAGCTTATGTGGCCCGCGTCTTTCCCGCTGCCAGCAAAGAGCAGGTGAGACAGCTGGTGCAAAATATCGAGGCGGCACTCAGCGCGGACATCGATGCCAGCGATTGGATGACTCCGGAAACCAAGAAACAGGCCCACCTCAAGCTGGCCAGGCAAATCGACAAGATCGGGTACCCGGATCATTGGCGCGACTACTCGGCGCTCGAGATCCGCCCGGATAACCATTTGGAGAACGTGCGTCACGCCGCGGAATTCGAATTCCACCGACAATTGCAAAAAATCGGCAAACCGCTCGATCGCACCGAGTGGTCCATGACTCCCCCGACGGTCAACGCTTACGAGGATGCCCAAACCAACACCATTAATTTTCCGGCGGGAATTCTCGAACCTCCTTTCTTCGATCCCAAGCAGGATGACAGTGTGAATTATGGCGCGGCCGGCTCAGTGATTGGGCACGAGACGATTCACGGGTTTGACGATCAAGGTCGCAAGTTCGACGAGAACGGGGATCTGCGGGACTGGTGGTCCGCGACCGATGCCCAAGCCTATGACCAGCGGGACGACTGCATTGCCGAGGAATATACCGAGTTTGTCCCCGAAGCTGGTGTCCAGCAGAATGGCCATTTAACGCAGGGTGAAAATACGGCCGACAATGGCGGCATCTACCTGGCGTTGTCTGCGCTGAACGCTGACCTGAAGGCCAAGGGAGAAACTCTGGCGAGCAAAGGGGAAGATGGCGTAACCGAGCTGCAGCGATTTTTTCTGGCCTATGCTGGCATCTGGTGCAGCAATGTGCGACCCGAAATGATGCGGACTCTGCTGCTCATGAACCCTCATCCACTCGACAAATACCGCGTCAATAACGTCGTTTCCAACATGCCGGAGTTCGCCCAAGCGTTTAGCTGCCACAAAGGCCAACCCATGGTGCGCAAGAACGCCTGTCGCGTCTGGTAGTGGGCTGGAGGAGAAGATCGCCCGATCCTGGAATCACCGCACCACGACTCCAGCGTAGCCCACGACCATTTCGCGCTCTCCGAAGGCATCGCCGGAAGTTGCATACTTGATCAGTTGAGCGGAGCTGGCACCGAGCCGCTTTGCGGCCGTCAGCATCGCCACGGCCGGGCCGAAACCGCACATGCTGATGTCTTCCTGGGTAACGACCTCAAAAAGGCCCCGGGCGTCAAGCGCCAAAATACGTTCGATCGCCTTGGTATCTTTCACTCTCGTAATCTGATCATTTTCGTAATGATTCATATCACTCGAGGCAATAATCAGTACCGGCTCCGGCTCCAGGGCAACCGATGCTAAGGCTTCGCCTAGTTGTTCTAAGGCGGTCAAGTTGCCCGTGCCCAGAGCGATCGGCACAAACGTGAAGTGCGGTCGCCTTTGTTGCAAGAAGGGAAGCACGACTTCAATGGCATGTTCGCTGCGATGCGCCTCGGCGTCCTCGTTGAGCAGGGGACAAACCTGCTTCAAGGCCTCTGCCAATTGGGAATCGATGGGGATGCTGCCCAGTGGGGTCTCCCACGATCCGTGGCTCATGATGGCTAGTGGCCGCCCCCGGCCCGTGTGGTTCGGACAAAGCAGGAGACACCGCGGGGGAATCTCAAGGCCGGCAAAGACCGCACCGGCAACCGATCCTGAGTAGATATAGCCTGCGTGCGGCACCATGCAGGCCAGAGCGGGTCGGGGCGCCTCCGGAGCTTGCAGGAAGGATTTTAGGTCGCTTAGTAGAGCGTCCCGGTCCTCGGGATAAAAACGGCCGGCAACCGCAGGATGGCGGAGGGTCTCCATGGGCGGGCTCTCCGGAAATTGTAATCCTGCCCGGCCCGGGTTTTCACCCCAATACCTCAATCTCCCCGGATCTCTTAGCTGGGGGACGCACCTGCGCACCGGCAGACCCGTCCGGGACGCAGAAGCAATTAGGACGCTCGTGTGGGGCCCAACGTACGGAACAAAGCTGCCGCTTTGTCGAGCGGTACCGCTTCGGCCCGGGAGGTCGGCTCGATTCCCACTTGTTCCATGGCGTCGCGCAAACCCTGCGGCTGGTATTCCGATTTCAAGTTATTCCACAGAGTCTTTCGTTTCTGCGCAAACGACAGCTTCAAGAAACTCAGGAAAGCGCTCTCTGGAACGCGCAGGCTCTCAAGCTGCGAAGCCATCTGGAGCTCGACCACGGCTGAATCCACCTTGGGTGGAGGAGAAAAAGCGCCCGGAGGAAGGGTAAACAGCTTTCTGACGTGGGCATAAAGCTGGGCCGTGGCCGACAGAAGCCCGTAATCGGCCTTTCCGGGCTGGGCTGCCAATCGATCTGCCACCTCGTTTTGCACCATCAGGACGAGCGTCGAAAAGTATTTGCGGTAGGCAAAGAGCCGCAATAGGATTTCCGAAGTTAGGAAATAGGGGAGATTACCGACTACCGAAACGCGCTCCGGCTGGTGATTGAGCCCAGGACGCGTGCTTCCCGGCTTCGGGCCAAAGATGGTGTCCAGATCGACAGCGAGGATATCGGCTTCGATGATCTCGACGTTGGTGGCAAGCGAAAAATTCATACGCAATTGCGCCGCCAAAACCCGATCGAGTTCAATGGCAATCAGACGGCGAGCTCGTTTGGCCAGTAGAGAAGTCAGGGCGCCGCGACCGGGTCCGATCTCAAGCACGGTGCTCTGGGAGAGGTCTCCTAGGCTTTCGACGATACGCAAGGCCGCCGCCCGGTCCACAAGAAAATGCTGTCCCAGCTTCGGTTTCTTGCGTTTGGGACGCGCGGCTGAAACTTTCGGCACGTTGACCCTCTTTCTTTGGGAAGGCTAGACTAAACTCGTCCCTGCCCGGATGACCAATCCGTCGCAGGACTTACGCTATTCCATGATAGCGTGCTCCGGGGGCTGAGGGAGTAGATTCGAGGAGTCCTAAATCCTATGCAGATCGCTTTTGTCGCTTCCGAATGTGTGCCATATTCGAAGAGCGGTGGGTTGGCCGACGTTGTGGGTGCCTTGCCCCACGCCTTGGCTGCTCTAGGCCATGAAGTATGTGTCTATTCGCCCCGCTATCGCCAGAACAAGCTCAGCGATGCCGCGAAGGTGGTTCAAAGCATCACCGTACCCTTCGATGACCGCTACCGCTTCTGTTCCGTCTGGAGTGGAGGGGAGCATTCGGGCGTGCGCTTCTATTTTGTTGATTACCCGCCCTTTTTCGATCGCGAAGGGCTCTACGGCACCTCCACCGGCGACTATCCCGACAACGCCGAGCGTTTCGCACTGTTCTCGCGGGCGGTGCTTGAAGCCTCGAAGATCCTGGGCGTGCCGCAAGTTTTTCATTGTCACGATTGGCAATCGGCGTTGGTCCCGGTTCTGCTGCGAACCCAGTATGCGGAAGATCCGGCTTTCCGCGATACGGCCGTCGTGTTCACGATTCACAACATGGGATATCAGGGATTGTTCTCGGCCGATACCTTGCCACTGCTGACTCTTCCCTGGGATCTGTTCACTATCTCGAAGATGGAATTCTTCGGCAACGTGAATTTCCTGAAGGGCGCACTCGTGTACTCCGATTTCATCACCACCGTGAGCCGCAAATACAGCCAGGAGATTCAGACCACCGAGTTCGGCTTCGGCCTGGAAGGGGTCCTGCGCAATCGCGCGGCCACGGTCACTGGCATATTGAACGGCGCGGACTACGAGGAATGGAATCCAGAGACGGACAGATTCGCGGTCGCCCACTATTCGGCTGAGGATCTAAGCGGGAAAGCCAAATGCAAGCAAGATCTTCTCGCTGCCTTCAACGTTGCCAAGCCGGATTTGGGCCTGCCGGTGATCGGCATCGTCTCGCGCTTCGCTGCCCAAAAGGGGTTTGATCTGATCTCGCAAATCATGGACCGTCTGGCTCGGGAAGAAGTGATTACCGTGGCTCTAGGCGCGGGAGACAAACCCTACGAGGAGATGTTTTTGCGCTTGCAGAAGCAATTTCCACAGAAGATTGCGGTCAAGATTGCGTACGACAATGCCCTGGCGCACAAGATCGAAGCCGGAAGCGACATGTTCTTGATGCCCTCGAAGTACGAACCTTGCGGCCTGAACCAGATCTACAGCCTGCACTATGGAACCGTACCGATTGTCCGCGCAACCGGCGGGCTGGACGATACCATTGAGCCCTGGAACCCTCGCACCGGGAAGGGAACTGGCTTCAAGTTTAGCGAGTACAGTGGCGAAGCCCTGCTCCAGGCCGTCAAGGAAGCCCTGTGGGCCTTTCGCGATCAAACCTCGTGGCGGAAGCTCATGCGTAACGGCATGGGCAAGGATTTCTCCTGGAATGCCTCGGCAAAGGAGTATGTCCGGATTTACGAGAAGGCCCTTCAGGCCCAGACGATGGGGACTTTAACCACAGTCTAAGGCCCGAATCCCGAGAAATACCGCCGCTCCCGCTTCTCCCGGAACCGGGAACTGCCGTGTTCACGCGGCAGATTCATCCTCAAGAATCTCCGGTCATGCCCAAAGGCTGGCGCATTTCCTGCCTCTCAAATCAGTTCGAGGACAAGCAAGAGGGTAGAATTGGTGTGCCATCCGAGCTGCGCGCATGGTCGGGCAAAAAACCATCTTCCACGTCGACATGGACGCGTTCTTCGTATCCGTGGAGGAGATCTTTGACCCCACCCTGAAGGGCAAGGCCGTGGTGGTCGGCGGTCAGCGCCAGGAGCGGGGCGTGGTTTCGGCAGCCTCCTATGAGGCGCGGCGCTATGGCGTCCATTCCGCCATGCCCCTGCGGACCGCCGCCAAACTTTGTCCCCATGCGATTTTCCTCGATGGGCACCCCGAGCGATATCGCGAGTACTCGGAGAAGGTCTATCACGTGTTGTTGTCGTTCTCCCCGCTAGTCGAGATGGCCTCGATTGATGAGGCCTACCTTGATATGACTGGCACGGGGCGCCTGCACGGGCCGCCTCTTCAAGCGGCGCACCAGTTGCACGCGAGCATACAGTCCGAGACCCAACTAAATTGCTCGATCGGCATCGGCATCTCCCGTCTCATCGCCAAGGTCTCGTCGGCGAAAGCCAAGCCACACGGAATTTTGTGGGTGATTCCTGGGCAGGAGGCCAAATTCCTTGCTCCCCTGGAGGTGCGGGATCTACCGGGCGTCGGTAAGGTCACGGAGCAGAGCTTGAGTGCACTCGGGATTCATCGGGTCGGTGATCTTGCTGGTTTTGAGGATCAATTTCTGGAGGCTCAGTTCGGAAAGTGGGGCTTGGCGCTCGCCGGAAAGGCTCGGGGCGAGGATGCTGGCGGCTGGTTTGACAACCCGGTGGGGCGAGACACCGAAGCCAAGTCGATTAGCCACGAACACACCTACCATGACGACACCACCGACCTCGAGCAGATCGAGTCCACCTTGATGCGGCTCTCTCAGATGGTGGGTCGCCGGTTGCGGGAAACTGGCCTGCGCGCGCGCACCATTCAACTTAAGCTTCGCTACCAGGATTTCACCACCATCACTCGTGCCCATACCCTGCCGGAAGCGACCCAGCTTGACACCGAGATCTTCGCCCAAATCCGAACCCTGTTTCACCGCAACTGGTCGAAGGGAGCCAAGGTACGGCTGCTCGGAGTGCAAGCCTCGCAATTCGATATCCTGAGCGGACAGGGAGATCTGATCGAAGGCCAGCGTCGGCAACGCTGGGAACAAGCCTTATTGGCCGCAGATCGGCTGCGCGACAAGTTTGGTGAGTCCAGCGTCCTGCTCGCCACCGGCCTGAAGGGCGGTTTTCGCGAGCGCACCCACGAAAATCCAGCCTTCCTTCCGGGGAAGCTCAAGAAGTACGGCCAGAAGTAAGGTTCTATACGCGATCGCCAAAAGGAATCCGAGCCATCTGCGATTTTACAGAGGCTCCGCCCCTCGTGCAGGAAGTCGTCGGATCACGCTTTGGCTGACTCGCGGCCCAGCACTAGGCGCTTGCTTGCACATTGGCCAGGTGAAGCGCGAACCACTTGTGCTGATCGAACCAGGTATGAGTCAGGACGTACCCCGAGCGCTCGAGCATGCACTTGGCGGTCGCGACCGTATATTTGTAACTGTTCTCGGTGTGCATGCGCTCGCCCTTGGCGAAATGTACGCGCAGTTGGAGTAAGGGTAGGTCGACAGTTTGAGTCCGCAGGCTCTCGAGGTAGATTTCCATGCGCGACCGTCGCGGGTTCCAAAGGGCAACATGGCGAAAGGACTCCAGATCAAAATCCGCGAACAGCTCGCGATTGAGTCGGACAAGAATATTCTTGTTGAACTGCTCCGTGACCCCCTCGGAGTCGTCATAGGCAGCCGACAACATCGATTTCGCTTTGACCAGATCTGTGCCTAGCAGCAGCATATCCCGAGGTGTCATTTGCCGGTTGATCTCGGCGAGCATGGCCACTGCCGCCGCGGGGTCGAAATTGCCAATGCTCGAGCCTAGGTAGGCGACCAGCTTTTTGTCCGGGATGCTGCGCAGGAATTCGAAGCCGTCGCTGAAATCGGCTACTACAGGCCGAACCAAGATCTGCCGGCATCGGGACTCAACTCGTTCTTTGGCCTGGTGGAGTGCAGCTCGAGAGATATCCACCGGATAATATCGCACCCGAATCTGCCGCCGGGACAACGACTCGAGCAAGGTGCAGGTCTTCACCGCGGTACCCGCGCCTAGTTCGACGACCGTGACATCGGTTCCTACCGTGCTTGCCATTTCATCGGCCCGCTCCCGCAGAATTTCGAGTTCGGTACGGGTCAGGTAATACTCGGGCAAACGAGTAATCTCCTCAAACAGCGCCGACCCTGTGGCGTCGTAGAACAGTTTGCAAGGAAGCGACTTAGGCTGCGTGGTTAGACCTTGAGCCACTTCTTCCGCGTAGGAGGGTAGGGTAACCAGTTCGCGTGCGATCATCGGGCTAACCTCAATCCGCTGAATTGCCATCGGGCATGGGCCGGGAAAAAGTTGCGGTAGGTGGCGCGGATATGACTGCGCGGGGTTGCACAAGAGCCGCCCCGCAAGACCCACTGATTGCACATGAACTTGCCGTTGTACTCGCCCACCAAACCCGCGGCAGGCCGGAATCCCGGATAGGCGATGTATGGACTTGACGTCCACTGCCAAACATCTCCAAACATCTGCTGAATGCCCTCTCCTTTGGCCGGTTGGGGATGAAAAATGAAGTCCTCGAGAAAAGTACCGTTCGATGGCATTCGCAGGGCCGCGATCTCCCATTCCTGTTCGCTCGGAAGCCTCGCCCCCTTCCATCGAGCATAAGCATCGGCTTCGAAGTAGCTGATATGACAAACGGGTTCGGCAGGATTGACTCTTTTCATTTCCCGGTGCGGTAACTGCCACCACTCGCCGTCGTGCTGTTCCCAGTAGAGAGGGGCCATCCAACCTTGAGCATTGACCGCGTCCCAGCCTTCGGAGAGCCATAGCTCGGGACGGCGGTAGCCGCCATCCTCGATGAACTCAAGGTATTCGGCGTTGGTCACGTCCCGGGAGGCGATCTGAAACGGCCGCAGTAAGACTTCATGCTGCGGGCACTCATTGTCGAATGCAAACCCGTCGCCCTGATGTCCGATCAAGTGAATGCCACCCTCAACCTCAGTCCAGTCCATGGCCGACGGGGCGGAACTAACAGCTATTTCGGCGGAGAATTCCGGACGAAGTGGGCTCGACCACAAGGCATGTTTAATATCGGTCAGCAGCAGTTCTTGGTGCTGTTGCTCGTGATTGAGCCCGAGCTCGATAAGCTCGAGGACCTCGCCGTCGGCATGCTCGAGATAGGCCAGCAGGGCATGGTCCACGTGCTCCCGGTAGGCTTGCACTTGGGACAACGTAGGGCGCGACATCAGGCCGCGAGTCCCGCGAATGGGGTGGGCACCCAGCTGTTTATAATAGGAATTGAAGAGGATTCGAAATCGCGGGTCAAAGGCTTGGTAGCCTTTGCTAGGCTGAAGGATGAAAGTCTCAAAGAACCAAGTGGTGTGAGCCAGATGCCACTTGCTGGGGCTGGCGTCCGGCATAGATTGCAGCATCTGGTCTTCCGCCGAAAGCCCTTCGGTGATCCGCATGCTGGTGTTGCGGATCTCTGTAAATCGTTGGGCGAGCGAGACGTTCTCGGTGGTGGTTGGCTGATGCGCTAGAGCTCGTGCCATGGAATCCTTCCTCCGGACGCGGTCGCGACATCTTACATCCGATGCAGCTCAGTACATGGCCGTTGTCGAAAATTTGAGGGGCACAGGTAGAGACTTTCTTCTATCGACCAGCATCCCATCTGGTAAGGCTCCGGTTGAAGGTCAAGAGAACTTAAGTTGATTGCTTAGATGGGGTTGAATCAACGACTGACCAGGCCGATCCGGGACTCCCCGGCAAACGGGGGTCTGATCGTTGCGGCTTTGAAGCTTGGAAAGGAGAAGTGCCGATTGTTGAGCCGGCGCAAGTTTCTGCTTACGGCGGCGGGCGTCATTGCCGCCAGCACACTAGGTTTTGGGGAAGAAGGACTGGCGGGCGAATCGAGCCACGCGACACTGGTGCGTGTCGACATGGTGTTGGAACGACTGCCCCAGGCTTTCGACGGTTTTACCATCGCTCACTTGAGCGATTTCCACTATGACGAGATTTTCTCGGTCACTCCGATCAAGAAGGCGATTCGGATTGTCAACGGACTCAATCCCGATTTGGTGGTATTGACGGGTGATTTTGTGACCACTTCCTTCCCTTGTATTCACAAACAACCGAAGGCTGCCAGGGCGGCAGCGCCTTGTGCAAAGCTGCTGCGTGAATTGCGCTCGCGGCTGGGATCGGTGGCCGTGCTTGGCAATCACGATGTCGAGGCGGATGCTGGCTTTATTACTGAGGCTCTCGAAGCGCATGGCATTTCGGTTCTCCGCAACCAGTCGCAAGTCGTCGAACGGGACGGGACCCGGCTGTGGTTGTGCGGTTTAGATTCGCTGGCAAGCCATCCCCACCTAGATCTGACTTTGCGGGGTGTGCCCATGAATGAGCCCGCAGTCTTATGCGTACATGAGCCGGATTTTGCCGACGTAGCATCGCGCCATCCGATTGATCTGCAGCTCTCCGGCCACTCTCACGGCGGACAGATTTGGATTCCCGGCATCGGGGCGCCGTGGCTGCCCCGATTTGCACGAAAATACCCGCGCGGCCAATATCATGTGGGGGCGATGGGGCTCTACACGAACATTGGTTTGGGCACAATCCGCCTACCGGTGCGCTTGAATTGCGTTCCGGAGGTTACCCTGATTACCTTGCGTGCCCCGATCGCATCCTAAGCACAAATCCGGAGAGTCTGGGAAGTTGCAAGGGTGGCATGCGCAGACAGATGTGTTGCTCAGTCGAATCCTGATCACGGGGCCCTGGCCTCCATGGTTGGAACCAGCAAGGGCGTTTTCGGCTAGAATAAAACCAAATCTAAGACGGGAGTCATCTGTGGATCAGGGAAAACCACCCGCTCCGCCAACCAATCCGCCTACAGAGCAAAAGCTCCCCGAGAAAACCAGTTCCGGCCTTGAGGATATGCTTCGTCAGCTAAGCGCGGAGATGAGCCGCTCCAAGCCCACGGACGAAAAAGTCCTCACGGCTATCGAAGCAGCGCACCGGGTTGCGTTCCAGATGGATGCTGCCAGAGCCGTCGGGCCAGTCTCCGAGGCTCAGGAACTGCGCAGGTGCCCTAGTTGTGCCAGCCAGAACCCGCGGAGGAACCGCTTCTGCGCCAGGTGTGGAGGTCCGCTAGAAGGCGCGCCGCAGGAAACAGCTCCGTCCGTTGGTGATGGGAAGATGGTCAATCCATCAACCCCGGCCGGGGAGCACCATTACCACCATCACTACCACCATCACTATTTCGCTGCCTCCGAAGAGATTACGTCCGAGGGGCTTTCGGATCAGCGTGCGCCGATGGCGCCGGCGGGGCGAGATACTTCGAAGGCCCGCGCCGCCCGGTTCAGTCGGACGGAGACGGCGCTTCGCCAACTGGCACAGGACTGGGCTACTGCGTGCAATATGAAGCACCTGGACGAACTAGTGGGCCTGTATGCCTCAGATGCCATGGTGATACGCCCCAACGTGCCGCCGGTGCGGAGCGCCGGGGCGATTCGGGAGCTGTTATTCTCCTTGCTCGAAGCCGGCTTGGGTGAAGTTCAAATGGAACCCTTGCGGGTGGAAATCGTCGGGGAGATTGCATACGAAGTGGGCCGGTGTACGATGCTCATGCCGACAGCGACGGGGAAGCGCCGCGAGGAGCGTGGGAAGTACGTGATGGTGATTGGGCGCCAGGCAGGAGAGTGGAAGATCTTGGTCGATTCCTGGACTACCGACTTAAGCTTAGAGGTGGCAGCCGACTCTAGGCCGAAGAATGTGACGACTGCCATACCTAAGAGCACGTAGTTGCTTAACGAGGCCTTAACGCATTAACCCCTGAACTCAAGCCCTAGGTGCTCGACTTATCGCCAGAGCATTGTGATCGTAGCCGTGCCCGCGTTCCCATCTAGGGGCTGCGACCTGGCGTACCCAACGCCAGGTTCTTATCGCTCGTCGAGCGGATTGGAATTTTCGAGTTCTCTCTCGTTTGGGCTATGATCGCGGCGTGAACGACTTAACTGCCTTTGTGCTGGCCGGCGGCAAAAGCACGCGCATGGGGACGGACAAAGCCTTCCTACGCTGGCAAGAAGGGACCTTATTGGATCACGTTCTGGACGTGGCACATGAGCTGACGCCCCATGTCCGCATCGTTGCCGCGCGCGAGAAATTTGCCCGTTATGGTGCAGTCGTGATCGAGGACATTTATCCCGGTTGTGGTCCTCTGGGCGGGATTCACGCGGCGCTGTCATCGACTTCCTCGGAATGGAATCTCATGCTCGCCGTCGATCTGCCTCTGGTGAATCAGCCGCTTCTTTCCTACCTGGTTGCCCGCGCCCAGGAGTCCGACGCCACGGTTACCGTTCCGCACGTCGGAGGCGGCCTGCAACCGCTCTGCGCCGTGTATCGGCGGGCATTTGCCGAGCTTGCTAAGCGCTCTCTCGAGGCCGGGGAAAACAAGATCGATCGCCTGTTTGCTAGGGTGAAAACCCGGACGATCGAAGAAGAAGAATTGTTGCGCGCAGGCTTTTCGCGAGAGGCGTTTCGCAATGTCAATACCCCGGAAGACCTCGAGGACGTGCGACGCCACTCCGCTTCTGGCGCCTAGGCGAGAACTACATCGCCTCCTTTTCGACAATGCCGCTACCATCCCGTCATCGTTTATCATCACCCCTGAAGAGAGGCTGAGAAGAGCGAGACACCAGGCATGGGCAACAATGAACAGGTGGCCCCTTATATCGAGTTTGAACAAGTCTCCAAGTCCTTCGATACCAATCTGATCCTCGATCGCGTCAGCTTCAACGTGATGCCGGCCGAAACGGTTTGCATCCTGGGACGCAGTGGTGTCGGAAAATCCGTGACCCTGCAGACCATCATGGGATTCCTGAAAGCTGATTCGGGACGCGTGAAGGTCGCTCAGGAGGACATCACGAATTACGGAGAAGAACAAATGGAAGCCATCCGCAAGAAAGTGACCATGGTGTTTCAAAATGGAGCCCTCTTCGACTCGCTTACGGTGGGCGAAAACGTGGCCTTCCCGCTGCGCGAGCACAAGGACTTGAATGAAGAGCAAATCCTCGAGGTCACCGACGGGCTCCTCGAAATGGTGGGCGTCAAACATATGCGCGACTTAATGCCATCGGACCTGTCGACCGGTATGAAGCGCTCAGTGGCCATCGCACGCGCCCTGGCGGCACGTCCGGAGTGTGTTCTCTACGACGAGCCGACTACGATGGTCGACCCCCTCATGGCGCAGTTGCTGGGCGATTTGATTAAGAGGCTGAAGGTGCAGTTACAGTTGACCAGCGTGGTGGTAACGCACGATATGCGGCTGGCTAAGAAGCTGGCGGATCGCGTGGTCTTTTTATACGAGGCCAAGGTTTTGTTTTTCGGCACTTACCCGGAGATGGAAAAGTGCGATGAGCCGATCGTGCAGGAGTTTTTGCAGTTGGATGCGCTCGATTTGGGTGCGTACGGTGAAAGCCTGGCGTAGGCCAGAGACACAGGTCGAGATTTCACGCCTCAGAACCCCTGCCGTATGAGCCTGTCTAAGGTGATCGAACCGTTCTCCGACCCGCCCTTCATCATTTTCTCTACATACTTTGCGATCATGTCGACCTCGAGGTTGACCGGATCCCCGGGTTCAAGCGATTTCAGATTAGTCATGCTAACCGTGTGCGGGATGATGGCCGCTTTGACCTCGATGCCTTGAATGTCAGCCACGGTCAGGCTGATTCCTTCTATCGAAAGCGATCCCTTGTGAATCACGTAGCGCGCCAGCTCGCGAGCAATCTCGATCCGTAGCCAGTAGTTATCGGTATCCGGGATAAGTTCAAGGGAAAGAAACTTGCCGGTGCCGTCCACATGACCTTGCACCACATGGCCGCCGAAACGTCCGTCGGCGCGCATCGGAAGCTCCAGGTTCACCTGAGCTCCCTGCTTGATACGGGAGAACGAAGTTCGGTTCCAGGTTTCCTCCGCCAGATCAAAGCGGACCGAATCGGCGGTGATCTCGACGGCGGTCAGGCAGACCCCGCTAACCGCCATGCTGTCGCCCTTCTTGAGTTCCTTGGCCAAGCGCGGGGCGGTGACCGTGAGCCGGCGGTTCCCGCCGGCGTGGCGGATCTCAGTAACGTGTCCAACTTCTTCGATGATACCTGTGAACATGGGCGTCTCGGGGATTGCCATCGACCCTTAGTCGTAGGGATCTTGCAAATATCCCTCCACTGCGAAATCTTCACCGAAACGGTGCAGGCGAATCGACTTCACGTAGGCAGCATCGCTCATGCGAGCGAATCCCGCCCCCATGGCAAAGGGAACAGAGCCGTTCCCACCCAGGATCTTAGGCGCATAGTAGAGAAAGACCTTGTCCACGATGCCCGCATCGAGGGCAGCCCCATTGACCATGGCCCCGCCTTCAATCATCAGGCTGGTGATTGCCATGTCTCCGAGCTGATCGGCGACAGCCGCGAGATCCGTGCGTCCATCCCCGGTTGACCCCGCGATCTGTTCCACGCGCACACCGCGCTTCCGAAGCTCACGTCTTTTTTGATCTTCCGCGAAAGAACAGAATACCAGGACGTCATCTTTTGCGGTCTTGACCAGGCGTGACTCAAGAGGAAGGCGAAGGCGGGAGTCGACGACGACCCTCAACAGTGGCCGGCGGCGAGGGCGGGCCGTGCGATCTGTCAGCAATGGATCATCGGCGATGACCGTACCGACACCCACTAGAATCGCATCGTGCTGATGGCGTAATTGCTGCACGTGGGCGCGGGCCTCTTCGCTCGTGATCCAGCCGGCATGAGCGGCGGACACACCGAGTGCCGTCGGATTATGCGATTCGCCGGAGGGGGGCGCAATCTTGCCATCCAGCGTCATGGCTGCCTTCAAGGTGATCAGCGGAGTATGGTGGCGGATGTACTTGGCGAAGGCCTCGTTCAACGCTCGGGCTTCCAGCTGCAAGATGCCGGCCGTCACGGCGATTCCCGCAGTCCGCAGCCTTTCAAGACCTTGCCCGCTGACCAGAGGATTCGGATCTTCCATGCAGGCGACGACGCGAGCGATCCCGGCGGCGACGATGGCATCGACGCACGCCGGGGTGCGGCCTTGATGGCAGCACGGCTCAAGGTTGACGTAGAGGGTTGCCCCGCGGGCGTCGTCGCCGGCTTGCTCGAGGGCCAGCACCTCGGCGTGTTTCAGACCGTCGTAGGTGTGGCTTCCCAAGCCGACGATGGTGCCGTTCTGGACAATCACCGCACCTACACAAGGATTCGGCGAGGTCAGGCCGATGCCTTGCCGCCCTAGATCGAGGGCGCGCTCGAGAAATTGCTTGTCGGTTTCATGACCTGACATTCGGCAGGGGGATGCCTTTCCCGTTTTTTCGCGTTCTTCGTGGTTTGTTCCGCAAGGGCCCGCACGAAGACTCTGGCAGACTACGCGAACAGCGAATCCACAAACTCTCGGGAATCAAAGGGCAGAAGGTCTTCCGGTTTCTCCCCGATCCCGACATAACGTACCGGCAATCCCAACTCCCGGCTGATTGCCACCACCACGCCGCCCTTGGCGGTCCCGTCGAGCTTGGTGAGAACGATCCCGGTGACTCCTACCGAGCCGGTGAACTGGCGTGCCTGCTGTAGGCCGTTTTGTCCGGTGGTTGCATCCATGACCAGCAGGATTTCGTGAGGTGCACCGGGAATCAGGCGCTGCGCGGTGCGACGCATTTTTTCGAGCTCGGCCATCAAGTTGGTCTTGGTGTGCAACCGGCCGGCGGTATCGACGACGACGTAGTCGGTGTGGCGCGCGGAAGCCGCCTTGAGCGCGTCATAGAGTACCGCGGCGGGATCGCTGCCGGGCTTGGTGCGGATCACCTCGGTTCCGGTGCGTTCTCCCCAGATCTCCAACTGCTCGATGGCGGCGGCCCGGAAGGTATCGGCGGCGCACAGTAGAACCGTCTTCCCCTGAGAACGAAACACCTGAGCCAGTTTCCCGATGGTGGTGGTTTTCCCCGTGCCATTCACACCGACCACCAGAATGACTTCCGGTCCGTCCTCGACCTTTTCGACCGGGCGGGTGTTGGCAACATTCAAAATTGCCAGCAGTTCTTCCTTCAACAGACGCTTGAGTTCCTCGACGTCGTGGATCTGTTTGCGATCGGCTTTTTCCCGCAGCTTACCTAGGATTTCACGCGTGGTGGTCGTTCCCAGGTCGGCTCCGATCAGGGTTGCTTCCAAGTCGTCAAGGGTGCTGCGGTCAATCTCCTTGCCGATCGAAACCACGTCTTCGATGCGCTCGGTCAGGTTTTCCCGGGTCCGGGTGACCGCTTCTTTCAAACGCTCGAAGAAGCTGGGCTTCTGGCTTTCCTCGAGGCTACCGAAAAGGGTCTGAATCATAAGTCTGGGTACATCTGGGAGAGCACCATGCAATTATAGCGGCAGACATCGAGCGGATGGGTTTTCACGATGGAATTCAGGCCGGATCGGTTGCCGGTAAGCTGCCAAAAAGGGAATAGCTAGAAGCGGGTAGTCTGGATAACGGCGGTCTCATGAGGATCGCCTGCCGCACTCAGGGGTTGGCTTACCGGTGCAGATGGGCTCTCCGCGGTCACGGCGGGGGCTGTCGGTACGGCGGGCGCCACGGGGACGGGCTGCACCACTTGGATCTCGCCGCGCTCGTAGATGGCGGTCAGAGCGGCTACGGCGGTCGGGTCCAGCCGCTTGCCGGAAAGCGAATGGATGATGCGCAGCGCTTCCTTGGGCTCATGCGCGCGTTGGTAGGGACGGGTGGTGGTGAGCGCGTCAAAAGTATCTGCCACGGCGATGATCCGCGGCAACAAGGGAATTTCCTCATCTTTCAGCCCATGAGGATACCCACGACCGTCGAGCGATTCGTGGTGGAGCTCGATGCCCGGGATCATATCCTTCAATTGCGCCACCCCGCGCAGGATATTGGCGCCTTTGGTGGTGTGGGTTTTCATGATCTCGAATTCCTCGGCCGTAAGCGCTCCCGGCTTTTTGAGAATCCGATCCTCGATGCCGATTTTGCCGACATCGTGCAACTGGGCGGAGATCCGCACCACTTCCACAAACTCCTCGTAGATGCCCATCTCACGCGTAATCATCACCGAGTAGCGGGTCACACGGTCAGAATGGCCGCGCGTGTAAGGGTCCTTTTCGTCGACCGCGCCGGCCAGCATCTGGATGGACCCCATGAACAACTCGCGGTTTTCGGCGGCGGCACGCTTCAAGTCGAGCACGAACTGGTCGAGTTCGGCAGACATGATATTGAACGTGGCTGCCAGTTCGCCGATTTCGGTGTGGCTGTTGAGCTCCACCCGTTGGGAGAAATCTCCGCGGGCGATGGCTCGGCTCGAGCGGGCCAGGATCTCCAAGGGATTGGTGATTCGGCGGGCGGCGAAGACGCTGATAGCAACGCTTAAGGCCACCGCCATGATGGCCAGAATGCGCCCGGTGCGCTGCATCTCGTACACGCCCCGGTAGGCATCCGCACGGGGCTTTTGTACAATCACTGCCCAATCCAGGTTGGTCACGGGGCTGTAGGTGCCAAGCATTTTGATGTCGTGCTTGCCATCGGTCATGTTGAATTCTCGAGTGGCGGCGACCATCTGGGCCTTGCTGCCTTGCTCGACGAAGTTGTGCACGATCTCCAGCTTGCTCATGTCTTGGCCGGTGGCGTAGTCGGAGGTGGCGCCCGCGACCAGGCGGCCCTGGCTGTCCACAACATAGGGCGTCAGGCCACCCCGGCTAACCTCCTGCAGCCGGCGGATCAGAAATTGCAGGTCGACGACCGAGGCGATCATGCCGATGAAGCGACCATCCGCCATTACCGGAGTGCTTACCAGCATTACCGTGCGCGCCGCTTTACCCGTCCCCACCACCAGGGTCTGGCCGTTGTACACCCGTCCTTCGCGAGCGGCAGCGTAAGCCCGCTCCAATTCGCGTTGCAGAAAGGCGTCGGCAGCTATTCTTCCCGCCGAGATCCCTTTGGCTTCGGAGTTGAGCAGGGTGGCATAGGCCAAGTCGTCGGACGAGGAGACAAAGTTTTCAAGCAACGCGCGCAGCTCGGGTGCCTGCACGTGCTCGGCGGTAAGATCGCCGCCGCTGGCGACTTGCAGGGCGGAGGAAAGATTGGCAAGCATCAGGCGCAGCGACTCCTGGTGCTCGGAAATGTCGTCGGCCAACGAGCGTGTCACGGTGTTCTGCAACAGGCGCTCATTGGTGATCAGGCGCTCTCGGTTAATGGACTCGACTTGCGCCGAGTAGAAATACATTGGGACCACGCTGACCAGGATGAGGACACCAAGGATGACGTAGAGAATCGGTAGTCGGGATGGGCGTGGCAGTCTGAGTGGCAAAAAGTAGCCTTTCCCCGCTCTGCACCGGCAAAGACGTCGGCACTTTGCCTTTAAGATTCTACTTGCGGCATGGTCGCTAAGTGACTGTTCTCACAGGACAATGCCCGTTACGAAGGTACCCCAAATTGAGCTGGGGCTTGAGTACCTTGGGGCCGGAACCTTGCCCCATTTGCTCGCGATGGCACAAGGCGCGCAGCCATGGCGCCAAGCGTTAAACAGGCCGATTGGGGAGACAGAAAGCCGAAAAAAAGGGCGCCGGGTTGAATCTTACTTCCGGGGAGGAAGCTCGCCCTACCGTCAATAGGCACCCGGTTCGAGAGCCGTCTCGCTCTTGCCGCTGCGGGTCATCAATTCTTGAATGGCGTCACGTGGAGACTTACCATGGTGGAGGATGGCATCCATTTGAGAAGTGATAGGCATTTCAACCCTGTGCCCCCGTGCCAATTCGACCGCCGCGCGGGTGGTGAATACGCCTTCGGCCACCATGCCGTGCATCCCGGCAATGATGTCCTTCAGCTTGTTGCCACGGCCGAGTTCTACTCCGACGCTGCGATTGCGGGACAGACCCCCGGTACAAGTGAGCACCAGGTCGCCCAAGCCGGCGAGCCCGGCCATGGTTTCCTGTCGGCCGCCGCAGGCCACGACTAGGCGGGTGATTTCCGCCAAGCCCCGGGTGATCAGGGCGGCGACGGAATTGTGCCCCAGTCCCAGACCGTCACACACCCCGGCGGCGATGGCGATGATGTTCTTCAATGCGCCTCCCAGCTCTACGCCGATGACGTCGGAGTTGGTGTAAACGCGAAAACTGGGGTCGCTGAATTCCCGCTGCACGGTCTCTGCGAGCTCGGCATCGACCGAGGCGATGGTGATCGCCGTCGGATCCCCGCGGGCCACCTCTTTCGCAAACGTGGGTCCACTGAGTGCTCCGATACGCGGCTGAAAGCCCCGGTTTGATTTTAGAACCGAGCTGATCACTTCAGTCATTCGCAGCAGGCTTTGTTCTTCGAGACCTTTGGTGGCGCTGACGAACAGCATGTCGGCCCTGAGATAGGCACTCATCTCCTGGAAAAGCCGTTGGCAGTGGTGCGATGGCATCACGCTAACCACGATTTCGGCCTGGTGCAAAGCCTCGTGGAGATCGCCGGTCACCGAAACATCCTGCGGAATCAGGTGGCCGGGAAGAAAACGGTCGTTGAGCCGGTGTGCGGAAATGGAGGCTTGCACTTCCTTCTCGAGCGCCCATAGGCGGACCCGGTGGATTCCCTTGCGCCCGAGGACAATGGAGAGGCCCGTGCCCCAAGCTCCGGCACCGATAACCGCCATCGTGCTCATCTCTTTCTCCACTGGAAGCGAGGTTCCATGTGCGCCCAAAGCCGTCGAATATTCTCGTGATGCCGACAGATAATCAGCAGGGAAGAAGCCGCCAGGAAAAAGACGGTGGCTGGCGCCTCGGGATAGGAATGGAAGGCCCATGCGATGAAGGGAAAGAAAGCCACGGCCAGGATCGAAGCCAGGGAAACGTAGCGGAATGCCAGCAAGAATGCGGCAAAAAGCGCGATCAGGACCCCCACGGTTTTGGGCAGCAAGAGGAGGAACGCGCCCAGTCCGGTGGCTACGCCCTTGCCGCCACGGAAATTCAGCCAGAGGGGAAAAACGTGTCCCACAATAGCAAAGAAAGCAGCGGCCGTCAGCAGGACGGTTCGACCGGGGAAGAGGGCTTGGGTCAGGGCCACGGCGCTGACCCCTTTGAGGGCATCGAGAACCAGGGTCGTAACGCCCAACGCCGGTGAGGTGCGCGAGACGTTGGTGGCGCCGATGTTACCGCTGCCAGTCTCCCGAATATCTCTTCCGAAAAAAATACGAACCAGGAGGTAGCCGAAGGGGATAGATCCCAGCAGGTAACTATAGGCCGCGACCAATAAGAAGTTAGTCATGGAATGTATCGCAAGACGGGTCGAGACGACCCCGGCTAACGCAAGGCGAATCGCTGCAGTTTCGTATAGTGCGAACCTCCCCGCATGAGCTGGCTTTGATACAGGAAAAACTCACGGGCGGTCATCGTACCAAACTCAGGGGCCGGTAACCGGGACAATTTTTCGAGGAGGATTTGAAAGCTTCGATTGGGCCTGTCGCCCTTGCGCCAGCCGGGTGCTCCGGAATTTCCTCCCCCACGAGCCAGGGTGAGATGCGGGCTGAAGGGACGATCCTCTTTCGGGATCCCGAGCGCAGACGTCGTTCGATCCACGCTTTTTGCCAGTTCCACAAGTTCGGGACCGCTTTCGATGCCAACCCAGAACACCCGTGCCGATTTTGCCGTGGGGAAAAAGCCGTAGCCTTTCAGACCGAGATCAAACCCTGCCAGCTCGACGCCGGCAAGAGCGCGCTTGATCTCGTCGATAGTTTCCGCCGGCTTCTCCCCGATGAACTTCAAAGTGATATGCAGCGATTCGGGAAGAACCCAGCGGGCATCCGGGGCGAAGCCACGCACCCCTTCGATGAAGCGATCAATGCGCTCGCGGATGGCGTCGTCAAGGTCGAGAGCGATAAAAATTCGCATCGTCCGGCACTCCTCGCCGCGAGAAACCCGAGGTTAGAGCAACTTTCGTCTCACCATATCGAGGGCCTGCTGGCTGGCAAACCAGCGAATGCGTTTGCGGTCGCCAAGGAACCGGCGTTCCACAACTTCCGTACCCCGATCGCTGGCCAAGGCATGGAACACCAGCCCGACAGGTTTTTCCGCGGTCCCGCCCGTCGGACCCGCGATGCCGGTTACCCCCAGTCCCAAGCTTGAGCCGCTGCGTCGACGGATGCCCTCGGCCAGTGCGGCGGCTACCTCCCGGCTCACCGCCCCGTGCTTCTCGATCAGCTCGGCGGGAACTCCGGCCAGCTCGATTTTCAAACGGTTGGAATACACAATGGCGCCACCCAAGAAATAGCGAGAGCTGCCGCTCACGGAAGTGATGCGCTCGGCGACCAGGCCCCCGGTGCACGATTCGGCCACCGCCAAGGTGGTGTTCCGCATCTCGAGGTAGTAACCGACGATCTGCTCCATGGACTCACCATTATCGGAAAAGACCGAATCCCCGAGCTCATCTTCAATTTGCGAGACCAAGGCATCAACCTTCTGTTGAGCGACGGCCGCCGAGGTGGCGCTCGTCTTCAAGTGCAACTGAATCTCCCCCGCCGCCGCGAGGATGGTGGTTTGCACGTCGGGGAAGCGCTGGTAGATCGGGGCCACACGAGCGTCGCAGGTCGATTCGCCCAACCCGGTGATCTTCAGCTCTCGGGTGACGATGAATCGCGGAGGCAGTTTCGCGCGCAGCCGTTCATAGCACTGCTCTTCGAAAAGCGCCTTGAGTTCATGGGGAGGGCCAGGAAGCAGCAGGATGAATTTCTCGCGGCCCTCATACTTACCGCTGATCCACTGGCCCGGCGCCGTCCCATTGGCGTTGGGCAACACGGTAGCTCCGGCGATCACATCCCCCTGCTTGGCGTTGTTCGCCGTCATCTTCCACCCCCGGGCGGCGAAGCGCTGCTCGATGCCGGCCACAATGTCCGGGTCACGACGAAGTTCGAGACCGAGGGCTTCGGCTACGGCTTCGCGCGTCAAATCGTCTTCGGTCGGACCGAGTCCGCCCATGGAGAGAATGATATCGGCGCGCGACAAGGCAAGAGACACCGCTTGAACAAGGTGTACCCGAGTATCCCCCACGATGGTCTTGAAGATGACTTCCACACCGAGTTCATTCAATTTCTCTGTGAGGTAGAGGGAATTCGTGTCCTGCCGGAACGGGGTGAGCAGTTCCGAGCCGACGGCTATGATCTCGGCATTCATCGGCTAAAAGTTTGACATCCTCCTCGCCCTAAAGGACGAGGATTCCTTCCTGCTTCAACCGACATTGCCCACCGTGGTAGGTCTTATATGTCGTCGACAGGCGTTTTGCGTCTCTATGAGTCCCATAGCGACGAGTTGTCTTCTACCTTCCTCTTCCAAATTGTGAGCGGCGTTTTGGTCTCTACGGTGCTTGCTTTCGCACCCTGGGTAGATCCACTCACGATCCGAAAGATTTAGGTCCTGGTTTTGGTATCCGCATTCCGAGCAGATTTGGGTCGAGGGGAAGAATCGGTCTGCCTGCAGAGCATACCTGCCGTTCCAAACCGATTTGTATCTCCACTGACGAATGACCTCACTGAAGGCAGCGTCCAGCATGGACTTGGCTAGTTTGGTTTTCGCCAGACCAAGGATGCTCAGGTCTTCTAAACACACGGCCGGATATCGCATCAGTTTGTGGCTTAGTTGATGAGAAAAATCACTTCGGAGATGGGCAACACGCTCGTGTACCTTAGCCACTCTGAGACGGGCTTTGGCTCGATTGCGGCTGCCTTTCACTTTCCGCGAGAGATGTCTCTGGGCACGGCGCAGTTTCTTGGCATATTGTCGTAGGAAGCGGGGATTCTCCACTTCCGTACCATCCGAGAGGGTGAGATAGGTTTCTAGCCCGAGGTCACCGCCCACCACGCGGGTGACCGGCTGCTTACACTCGGATACCTCAAATTCCGATACCAGGGTGACGTACCATTTGCCCGTGGCGGTGTGCTTAAACGTGGCGCTCTTGGTCTCTCCTGCGACGGGCTGGGATTGACGAATTCTGACCCAGCCCAGTTTGGGAACGTATACCTTTCCCTCGCGCACCACCACCCGCTGCGGGATACGGAACGATTGCCGGGGATTCTTCTTCGTCTTGAATTTAGGAAATCCCGCCCGCATTCTTGGGTTGAAGTGGTTCTTATACGCTTGCTGTAGTTTTCTGAGCACTTGTTGCAGTGACTGAGAATCAAAATCATAGAGCCACGGTTGTTTTGCTTTTAACTCGGTTAGCTCATTGGACAGTTGCGATTGCGATATGCCTTTCTTGTTAGCTTGGTAGAAGGTCTGGCAACGATCCAGTGCCCAGTTCCACACAAAGCGATCTGTGCCTGCCATACGCAGGAGTTCATCGGACTCTAAATCAGTCGGCTCCATGCGGAACTTGTACGCTTTTCGTTGCTTAAGCATTGACCCTCCTTGCAAGTTTAATTGAACTTGGTCTATGGCAAAAGAACAAGAACGGCCAGATTTGATGCGACGATATCGGAAGGGTGTTCTCTGGTCCCCGTCTTATTTCGCAGCGTCTTGCGGTGGAGCACCAATCAACATTCTCAAGCAATACATAGAACAACAGAAGACTCCATCCTAAAGATCGCTTCCATCCCCGCCCTGGCTTTCAGCGACCGCAAATCTGGTCAACGATCGAGTAGAGGCCGGGAGAGCCGAATGATCCGGGTCCGCCTCTGCTTGGCGCAGGTTTATGGCGAGACGTCGACCAGCGGTGCCCCTTGGATATTCCAGGCTAAGTGATGGACGGCATTGGTGGTCGCCAAAATTGCGGAGTGTCCGGGAGCGAAGGCAAGCCCCACCAGGCCGGCGCCGGCTACTTCCACGCTTGCCTGACCGGCAGGAGTAATCCTCACGATGCCGCGCTTGCCGGCCAAAGAGGCGGCCACGTACAGATTGCTTTCCGTATCGAAGGCCAGTCCCTGGGGGCGCCCCAAGCCGCGGAAAAACGTGGAAACGCTGCCCTGGGCATCGATTTTGTAGACGCCATCGAAGCTGGAGGTGGTGGGGCCGGTGACAAAAAGATCTCCTTGCGGTCCGAAGGCCAGATGGTAGGCAGAAACGCTGGGCTCAAGCGTGGCAAAAACAAAAATCTGGCGGTCGGGAGCAATTTTGAAGATGGTTCCGCTACGATCGCCGACATAAAGGTTTCCGGCGCGGTCGAAGGCGATGCCGGTGGCAACTCCCATTCCTTCGGCATACACCGACATGGTCCCATTGGGCGCAACCCGATGGACCGTGCCATGCATACGCGAGGAGACGTACATCTGCCCGGCGCGGTCGAAAGCAATCGAGGTGGCGTTCATGAGATCGGACAAGAATGGACTTACTTTGTAGTTGGTGTCGATTTTGAAGATCGAAACCGGTACCTTTTGGCCGCGGCTTCCCGAGAAGGTGACATAGATGTTTCCCTCGGCATCGAGGGCCGGATTAGTGACCGGGTGTAGATTTTCAGCTATGGGAACCGCCACCTTGATCTGATGCGGGTTGCTCGAATGACTGTTGGTAGAGACCACGATCGGTCCGGAGGATGCGCCCGGCGGGACGCGGGCCACCACAAACCGGTCGGAACTGATGACCACCGAACCTTCCACTTCGCCGAAGCGTACCCGCGGACGGCGCAGCTCGGAGGGTCGGAGGTCGGTGCCGGTGATACGGATTTCGCCGCCGGGCAGGGCCGCCCCAGGCTGCACCGCAAGAATATGCGGCTTCCCGTTGACGTTCTTCTTGCCGAGCAAGCGGTCAGAAATTCCCATAATCGATATGCCGCTCCTGGCTCGCGGACTTATTTTGGCAGAAGCCCGGTGTGAACCAAGATTTCGATGACCCCGAAGGCATAGACGCCGGCAGCCACGTCATCCATTACGATGCCAAGGCCTTCAGGAAGTCGCTCCAGTTGACGTACGGGAGGTGGTTTCACAATGTCGAATCCACGAAAGAGTATAAAGCCGAGGACCAGAGATTTCCACGAGGCCGGAAGCGCAAGGAATGGGATGAGCTGGCCGGCCACTTCGTCAATGACGACAGACTGCGGGTCTTTGAGTCCTGTCTTGCGGACCACGTAGGTAGCAGCAGGAACACCCACGGCTATGGTGAAGCCAGTCAGCAAGACCGCGGCCGCAACCTGCCAGTCAGGCCGCATGACCCAGGTCAAAAGCCACCAAACGAGCGTAGTGGCCAACGAAGCCCAAGTGCCGGGCGCCCAAGGAATATGCCCGATTCCAAAGCAAGTGGCAACCAGCTCCGCCCAACTCGAGGTCCTTGCCGTCGCGGGCTGCGTAGTCATCGAGCCTGGCCTTCAAGGAGAAGGTATGGTCTCACACCGCCACTCCCATCACTCTTCCTCGGATGACCGGGAGTCAGGGGCGGAATCGGATATGTCCTGGGTCGGCGAAGAAATCACATACGCGCCGCTGGCCCATTTGCCTAAGTCAATCAGCCGGCAACGCTCGCTGCAGAAGGGAAAATCTGGATCCGTGTTTTCTACCGGCTTCTTGCAAACCGGACAGTCGAGCTTGACAACGCGCTTACGAGCCATGGTTCTCAGACGATTTTGGCCACCAGATCGTAGTCGTGGGCCGTGCTGATCTCGCAGGAATAGAATTCACCGGCTCGGAGTTCGAGGCCTTCCGGCACGTCATTCACAAAAACTTTGCCGTCGATTTCGGGAGCGTGCATCGCAGTGCGTCCTTCGAGCAGGAGATCGGTTTCTTCCGAAGGCCCTTCAAGCAGGAATTCGAATCGCTTTCCGACCAAAGCTTGTTTCCTTCGCCGGCTGATCCTGCGCTGAATCTGCATCAGATGCTTGCGGCGGGACTCGATTTCGTGCCGAGAGAGCTTCTTGCCCAGGGAAAACGCTCCCGCTCCCTCCTGATCGGAATAGGCGAATACACCCAGCCAGTCGAACTCTGCCTGCTGGACGAAGCCACACAACTCATCAAACTCTTCGTCGGTCTCCCCGGGAAAGCCGACGATAAATGACGTGCGCAAGGTCACTCCGGGTATCGTGCGGCGCATCTTTTCGACCAGGCGATGAAAAATGTCTGCGCCTCCCCCGCGTTTCATGCGCTTCAGCACTGCGGGCGAGGCGTGCTGCAGAGGCAGGTCGACGTAGGCGCAAACCTTCTCGCAAGCCGCGATGGTCTCAAGCAGGCGGGCGGTGATTTTGTTGGGGTAGGCATAGAGGAATCGAATCCAGCGCAGACCGTCGATTCGGCCCAGCGTCTCTAGCAGCTGTGCCAGACCGTCTTTCAGGCCGAAGTCTTCGCCGTAGCAGGTGGTATCTTGGCCAATCAGGGTGATCTCCCGTACGCCGGCGCCGGCCAGTTGCTCGGCCTCGGCGATCACGGACGCAAATCGACGCGACCGGAACCTGCCGCGTAATTGCGGGATGATGCAGAAACTGCAGGGATGATCACAGCCCTCCGCGATCTTGATGTAGGCCGTATGGCGCGGAGTGGAGAGCACCCGGGGGGTGCTCTCGTCATACAAGTAGTTGGGCAGGTCGGCGATGGCTCCCTGCCAGGACTCTCGCGAGAATCGGCCTTGGGTCACGCGAGCTTCTCCTTCCGCTCGCGAAGAAAGAATGGGGAAAGGAGAAACAACCGGTGGCGCCGTCATCCCGGCTGCGGGCAGGATCTTTTCTAGTTCTCCAGTGCCGACGACGGCATCAACTTCGGGAATGTTTTGGCGAATCGCTTCCCGAAATCTCTCGACCAGGCAACCAGCAACCACCAGCTTTCGCGCCCGACCCTCGGTCTTATGCGGCACCATCTCCAGGATGGTGTTCACCGACTCCTGCTGCGCATTCTCGATGAAAGAACAGGTATTGACCACGATGATGTCGGCGTCTTCCGGACGCCGGACCAACTCCGCTCCCGCCCGGGTCAGCATTCCCATCATGACCTCACTATCGACGAGGTTCTTGGGGCACCCCAAGCTGACAAAGCCAACCTTCACCTTGGAAGAAGCCTTGGCCTCGGTAACGACATCTTCGGGGGATACGGTCAGATTCGGGTGGGCCATCGAATGTCTTATTCTAACATCCGAAGCGCAGCGAACCTTGACCGGTCCTTGCTTAACCCGCGGCCCGCAGGGCGGAAGAAACTTGAGTCCTCCAGATCCTGCTTGCGGCGAGCGGTCGTTCCGATATCGGCAATGAGGAAATTCTTCTGGGGTTCAAGCAGGCAGCAATACTTCCCCCCAAAATAAGTGTCCATTTCTGTTCGGAGTGGACACTTCAGAATCCAGATGGTTCTCGATGCTGTCCCAGAGGAACGCTTACCTCCCGGTTGTTACACTCGGACGCCCTGGGATGCCGGGATCCACCTTGGGTGCTGGATGCCGCAGCGCGGCGAGAGATTTCTCCGCCGGAGCGCCAAACAGTTCGGGGTGCAAATAGTGGCCTCGCTCCTGGTCGGTTTTCGCCTGCTCGACCGGAATGCGATGCGCCTTGGCCCAGGCATCTTGGCGAATTCCGGTGATCTGCCAGGATACTTCCACGTTTGGCTTATCCGTCTTGATGGCGAATGTGTGATTAGCGATTTTTCTCGCGACGATCGCCTGGGCAAACTGGCCAATCACTGTGAGCTGGTAGCGGAAGTCGCTATTCAACGCCTCAAACCAGTCGGGCATGGTTACCAGAGCGTTGCCGTTCGCGTCCGTCGTGACATTCCCGTTGTAGATGTTCATCATGTCGGGCGACTCTACGAAGGAGTGATAGAGGTATTGGTTGGCAGGGTCGAGCGGATGATCGATCTTGAAAGATCCTCCGGACTTTGACAGGTTGCCGTTCACGTCAACGTCCCCAGCAAAATACCCAGCATAACCGCCACTGCTGGAAGCATAAAGCCCATCTCCGGTTGAGGTGTTTTCGGCAGCCACGCCCGATCCATTACTGCTCGAGGACACACCGTGGACGCCGTCGACCCCGGAAGCCGTCACAGCGCCCCACACGCCATATCCATTCGCATCATCAATGCCCACAACACCTGCGAATCCACTGTGTGCAAGGCCATAGACTCCATCCACGGCAGAAGCCTGGGCAACACCGTACACTCCGTAGCCGCCGTTGCTGATGCCATGAACGCCAATTCCGTTTCCGTTGTCAGCTCCAGCAACACCGTAACCGCTTTGGCCCGTTCCGGAAATTGCGACTTGTTCTTCGCCAACCGCGGAAGCCGTCAGCCCAAGGTTTGCCGTGATGAATCCTGCGGCAAAACTGCCAGTGTTGTCTCGCTTTACGATGGCGCCGAAGGTATCTTCAAAGGTTGGCTGGACGTTCCAGTGCAAGCTAAGTGTGCCAGATGTTGTGACGGGTGATCCGTCGACAACGAAGTCGGTAAAAGGCGCGCTCAGACTCACGCTCGAAACGGTGCCGGACCCAGGAAAGGTCTGGCCGGCCGCGAACGTGATCTTCCCCGCGTGGTCGATTTTAAAGTCGCTGCCGTTAATCGCCAGGGTAGGATCCGCGGCTTTGGGATAGAGGGTCAAGGTATCGCGTACGTTGCCTTTGCCGTTGACGTCTAGAGTGGCAGTAGGCGTCTTGGTGTTGATGCCGACTTCGGAGGTCTTCTGGAAGATCACGGAGTCGATGATGTCGCTCGCTGAGTTCCACATCGGAATGTAGTTCGCAACGCCTTTGCCGGTCACACTGGGGCTGGCGGCAGTAGCAGCAGCAGCGCGGATGGAGGAAGCGGACGCCGTGGCACCCGATTGTGCCGTTTTGGACGGCATGGCATCGGCGCGCAGGAAGGCCGAGGGCGGCAGTCCACCGATCGTCTCCGCGTCAACGGCCTTCAACGCGTACGGTACGCTCAGCAACGGGACGCGCGGACCTTCGTCGCTGCCGTTGATCCGTACTCCGAGCCAGCGTGCATCGCCCGAATTGAAAATGTCCAGTGCCAGCCCCTCCGCCTGCGTGGCTCCGAGCAGGACGGTATAGTTGCCCTTGGCATCGGCTTGCACATTCTGCGTTTCCATCCAGAGAGGGGCGCCGCCTTCCAGATCTTTGTAAATCGAGAAAGTTGCCCCGGCGATGCCCGCTTGCGGTTTTCCCTGGGCGTCGGTGATTCTTCCAGAATACTTCACGACTCGAGGCGCCCCGCCGCTTGCGCTATTCTGAGCGGCGAGTTGGTGGATGCCTAGGATCGTCAAAGTAACGAGCATAACGGCAACGAATCTCAGTTTGGCTGGTCTTGAGGTCGTGTGTCTCATATCGTGCTCCCTGGGATCTTGAATCTTTCTATCCTTCTGTCTTGAAAGGCGCAAAAAACGCAGCCGAGTGGATCATGTTCGGCGAAATATTTTTCTTGGTTGAGGGAAACGCATAAGTGCTTGTTAGGGCCGGGGTTGATCGGGCTGTGGTACGGCTACCTGGCCAGCTAAACGCTTCCTGGTGGGGAATGAGCGTGGGGAAAGCTCCCGCCGGTGTGATGCCGCGGCTGATTCTAACCTCTGAACCGTGGGGCTTGGCCCGGTCGCTGCCTCCACCCCGGCAGGCACGGAGGGAGGAAGCCACTTAGGCACCCAAAAGATTGGCCTAACGGCGAGCGGTAGTCACGATCTCGGCAAACACTTCGGGTAAACAGGCGGCATCCTCCGCCGAATCGCCGAAGCGGGCACGCTGGTAATGTTCGGTCAGGCGGGAGATCGGTTCCCGTAGAGCACGGTCCGGAATGGAATGCAGAAATTCCTCCGGGGTTTGGACCGGAGACTTGGGGAATCCTCGTTTGGCCAGTGCCCGGATGCTGCGTTCGTACCACAGGGTTGCCGCCGCACGCGGAAATTCCTGGGGACGGGCCGCCACCCGCCGCCGCGAGATGGCCTGCCACAAGCGACGGGCATTGCCGCCTAGGATTAACGAGATCAAGGCGCCTACTGCTTTGAGGCTCCAAGCAAAAGGGGCTTGGGAGACAGATTCTGCAGATCGCCGAGCCCCATCGAGCAGGTGCTGGTACTCGCGCCGGGTCCAGTTGTGCGTACGACGAAACCACTCGAGTGTGCCGTGTGCTGCCTGCCGGGTCAGAATATGTTGATGACCGGCGTCGTAGTTGATGACCCACGCGCGCCATATGGAGGCGGCTGCATCCAAGTACAACATCATGCGGCCCCAGGCAGTTCGGGAGGGGACAAGAGCCGACGGCGTGGGATCAAAACTGACCCATCCATAGCCGGGAAAGAAGGCCTCCACCCAGGAGTGCGCATCGCTGGCGCGAACCAGGTACTGAGACGTGATGTCGTTGAACTGGCCGGTGCGGAATCCGTTCACCACCCGCGCCGGAATGCCCAGGCTGCGCAGCATGATGGCCATCGCCGAAGCGAAATATTCGCAGTGTCCTTGCTTACGTTCAAACAGAAAGTTGGCCAGCGGGTCGCGCGCGAGGGTTTGGGATAACTTGAGGCTATAGGTGAAGTGAGTGCGCAGGTATTGTTCCAGGGCAGCCGCCTTGTCGTAATTGTTGTTCGCTCCGGAAGTGACCTGTTCAGCCAGACGTACGATGCGGAGATCGAGCGAGCCCGGAGTCTGCAGGTCATTCAACAGGATCGGGGGAGGGTAATCCGCGGCAGCGGTGCGCAGTAGGGCTGGACTGGGCTGGGCGACATTGGAACTGGCTTCATAGGTGTTCACGGGATGTTCCGGGTCGGGGTCGAATACCCCTCCGGCTTCATCCGTCGAGATCACCCGATAGTCCCCCTTCAGGGTCAACGGCGTGGGCGCCAAAAAAAATACGCTACTGGCAACGGGTTCCATCAAAACCCGATAGTGGAGGATGTGGGCCCCTCTCGGGGGCTCACGGTTGTCTCCCGCCGCATTCAAAAGGAAACGGTCGCCAGCACGGCGCACAAAATGTTGTTCGTGCGGGTTGGACCAGCTCCTGCCATTGAACAAGTTTAGAGTTACTCCCCGCCACTTCAAATCGAAACTGCCATGCTGGTCACCCTCCACCTGA
This sequence comes from Terriglobales bacterium, assembly GCA_035501575.1. Taxonomy (GTDB): domain Bacteria; phylum Acidobacteriota; class Terriglobia; order Terriglobales; family Acidobacteriaceae; genus JAFAGX01. The sequence continues at coordinate 29,752 of DATJVZ010000215.1, forward strand.
ATATGCATAACCAGGGAACTGGATTGCTGGATCTCGCCGATTTGACCGAGCTGTACATGATCACTGAAGCCGGTGGCAATTCCGGTGCTGACGGCGTATTCGCTGAGGTAACTGTTCGAAATCCGAGGCAATAGCAGAAAGATGACCGCTCCCCCCAGCAAAAGGAAAGCCACAAATGCGGGAGCGGACAGAACCAGCCAAAGCCCCAACTGCTTGGCAATCGACGAATCCCCTCGAGGTCTGGCGACGATGTTAGCCCGACGCGATGAGCTCAGCATTTCCATCAGGATGAAGGTCACCACGCCCACCAACAGGAAAGCCGCAAAGGCAAACAAGAACGTGCTCTCGACCGTCAGCACCGAAGCGGCCAGAAGCATCAGAAACGAAATCACCGCGAGAAAGTAGTAGTCGCGGTCCCGCCGTGCCGAGAACAGGCGTACGACCAGGACAAACAGTACCAGGTGCACGGTCGAGGTCAGAAAGGTGTGCGAGATGAGGAAAGCATCCGCCAGGTAGAAAAGCCCGTAGGCAACCGTAAGCGGCGTCGTCCAGTTCTCAGGAATCAGCCAAGAGCGCCGGGAAAACAGCGTATATCCGCGAAACAGAAGAGCCGCGCCTACCAGCAAGACGGGTCCGAGATTCAGTCCGCCGGTCGACGCCAGACATCCGAATCCCACGAAGACGAGCAGGTAGAGCGCGATTTCGAAATAGCGCTCCATGGCGAGCGAAATCGCTCGCGATTCCATACTGTTCGTAAAGGACATCGGTCTTTCCATTGTTGGCGATTTCCCAGCGAAAGGGAAGAGTACGGAAGGTTTTTCGTTCAACCTGCGGGCGGCGAGTCTGGCTCCCGGCCGACTCCTGCTAAAATCACCCTGTCAGGCATCGGTCCCGCGCGACGTTTTCCCGCCAACCCCGCCAGGTCCGGAAGGAAGCAACGGTAACGGGCTCTTGCGTGTGCAGCGGGTTCCCGGTGCCTGGCTTTCCGCTTCCCCGAGTGCTTTCCCTACCTGCGGCTGCCTAGTCATTTTGCATTTTCAGCTTTTTTATGCCGACGTCTTTCAACATGGCGGCCAGAACACCCAGCCACGGGGCGGCCAGAAAGCTGAAGTGGCGGTCGCGACCCAGTCACTTGGACATTGCTTTCGGCGTGCGTACAATAGACGCTTTACTTGTCCTAGGGGAGAAACCAGCGAGTGAGCCAAATGGTGCGCGCCAAGATCAGTGCTCTTGGAACCTACGTCCCGCCCCGCCTGTTGACCAACGCGGATCTGGAAAAGCTGGTGGAGACGAGCGATCAATGGATCGTGGATCGAGTAGGCATTCGGGAGCGGCATATTGTGGACAAGGGCGTCGCCACCAGCGATTTGGGAGTGCAGGCAGCCAAGAAGGCTTTGGCGGAACGGGGCATCGCACCCTCGGACTTAGAGGCCATCATCGTGGCCACAGTCACGCCCGATATGGCGCTTCCATGCTCTGCCTGCCTGGTGCAGCACAAGCTGGGTGCGAAACAAGTGTGGGGATTCGATTTGAATGCGGCTTGCTGCTCGTTCCTCTATGCCCTGCAGGTCGGATCACGATTCATTAACTCGGGAGCCCACCAGAAAGTCATGGTGATCGGGGCGGACGTGATGTCGTCGATCATCGACTATAGCGACCGCGCAACCTGCGTCATTTTCGGAGACGGTGCAGGAGCTGTGATCCTCGAACCAGCCGAAGACTCGTTCGGCCTCATCGATTTCCTGCACGAAGTGGATGGATCGGGAGGGTGCTCGCTGTTCATGCCGGGTGGAGGCAGCCTGAATCCTACCAGCCATGAAACCGTCAATCAAAAGATGCACTACGTTCACCAGGACGGGCAGGCGGTATTCAAGTTTGCCGTCCGCAAAATGGCGGAGCTCTGCGAGGAACTTCTGCGAAAGAACGGCTTGACCGCCAATGATATTGATGTTTTTGTCCCGCATCAGGCCAACAAAAGGATTATCACCGCGACCGCAGATCGCTTGAAAATGCCGCCCGAGAAAGTGATCATCGATATCGACCGCTACGGCAACACGACCTCGGCGACGATTCCTCTCGCCATGAACAGCGCGCGTCAGCAAGGCAAGCTCCGCAAGGGCGATTTGGTACTGCTGGCGGCGGTGGGCGCGGGGTTCACGGTCGGGACCGCTCTTGTACGATGGGCCTATTAAGCCTGGTTCTAGGCTCGATTCCACAATTTCATCTAGCGCTCGATTGTAGGAACTGGGTTTAGTTTCCTGCTTCCGGCTTGTTCTTCGGCTGCTCGTACGCTTTTTGCAGGTATCGTCGCGCTTCGTCGAGCGCGCCCTGGGTGTTGTCGTTGGTCTGCAGCGCCTGACGGTACTCGTTGGTTGCCCGCTCCCGCTGTCCGGTAATGTCGAAAATTTTGCCCAGCTGGATGTGGCTCCAGACCTCGGTCCATCGTGGTTCGCCATCGCCGTTCAGGGCGTCACGATAGGCGTTGGCCGAAGCCTGATAGTTCTTCTGCTGGAAAAAAACCTCGGCGATGCGATAGTGGGCCAGCGAGCTGTTCTTGCTCACTTCGAGCGCCTTGTTGTACTCGGCGAGAGCGCCCGCGTAATCTCCCTGCTGGACCAGACCTTGTCCGCGCTGAATGTCGGCGCGCAGCCTGATGGCGGGCGAGTTCTTCAGCAGCTGGTCATTGGGATCGAGCGATATCCGTCGTGGCTTGCCGAAAGTCTCGATGGTGAAAGCCGAATCCGTGCCCACCACCTCGATGCGCTTTTCTTCGGTTCTTCCATCCGTGTCAATCTTCAGCTCGACCGGCATACGGAACAGATCGAGATCCTGGTTAATCTGGCCCACGATGCGGAAGCCTGGCGTCTTCTCCGAGCCGTTCTTGGGCGGGGCGGTGCCGCCCAGCCGGTACACCGTATATTTCACCTTGAACTCGGGGGCCCCGGTTGAATCCAGCCACTGGGAAAAGAACCAGGTCAGCTTGTCCCCATAGTTCTGCTCGGCGACTTCGCGAAAATCGTCGACCGAGGCGGATTTACCAGCATATTTTGCGGCAAAGGTGCGCATGGCCTGATCGAACTTCTGGTCGCCCATCACCCAGCGCAGCATGTGGAGGATCATCCCGCCTTTATCGGTCACCAGGGTCTGGAATTCAGGCGAGAACAGGTCGAGTTTACCGACGGTCGAGAGCGGCACAGTGTCATAAGCCAGCGCTCCCACCGACATGTCCTTCACGGCTTCTTCCAATCCGGCCTGTCCGGCGGCACTCTCGACGTATCTTGCCTCGGAGTAACGAGCGAAGCCATCGCACAGCCACCAGTCGTCGATTGAGGCGGGGCTGACGGAAGCGCCCCACCACTGATGCGCGATGGTGTTGGCCAAAAGCCGATAGTTGACCTTCTCCGTCAACCCACGGCTGGCGATTCCGGCCACTTCGGGAGCCCAGAAGGAGGGTACGGTGTCGTCGGGAATCTCAACAACCCTTAACGACGTCGAGGGAGCCGGGCCGTAGAGGGTGACGAAATAGGTGAATTCCTTGAGCGCAGTTTCCGCATATAGCGCCCCCAAGTTCTGATGAATCGGCTTGAGGAAAACGTGGAGATCGACCCCGGCTTCGTCGCTTTTGAAGTCCTGGAAGGTTCCGGCAACGATCGATCCGGGAAAACTGGGCTTGTTCCACACGAACGTAAATGTCTTAACGGCTTCGCTAGGTGCCGTGGTCTTCAAAGCCGGAGCGCTTCTCTCGCTTTGCTGGCCACTGCCGATGACCGTCATATGGGCGGGAACCGTAATGTTCATGGTCGCGGTAAAGCGGTTCGTGCCGTAGGATTCAACCGGAAACCAACGACCCGCGTACAGCAGGTAGCTGGTGTCATCCCCCACATAGGCCAGCTTGAGCCCTGGTACAGGGCTGTCCTCGGCTGATTCGAGTACCCCGTCGTAGTCAAAATTCAGGCTGCTCGACTGGTCCTTATTGAGAGGCTTGAGCAACTGCACACGCACGGTCGAATCCTGAGCGATACGCTCGGCGCTAAGCGCTTTGCCGCTGTCATCGGTTACTTTGGTCAAGCGCAAATCATTGTGCAGCTGGAAAATGGCGACATTCGTATTCTCGAGGGCGGTGAACTTAACTTTGACGTGGGCGGCGAGCCGATGGAGGTGGGGGGTAAGCTCAGCATCGATCTGATAATCGTCGACCCGCAGGCGGGTCTTCTCGGCGGCCCACCCGGGCAACGCCAGTAGAAAGAACAGCAACACCCAACGACGGACAGGGGCTCGACGCTGGGCCTGAGGTGGACCATGCATGAAAGGAATATCTCCCGGCAGTTCTCTCACTATGATGAAGATTGTGGCCCAAAAGATGCTGGCGGCACAAGCCTGAAAGCATTTGCCTGATGACCGATGATTAGCTCGGTGTTTAGCCTTTGTGTTCCTGCCAAAGGCCGAAAATAGTCTCGGCTGCTCGTTCCGCTGGGGAGGCGCTGCTCTGATCCGGGGCGCGCAGCGACTGGCGGACCTCCTCGAGGCCCTCTACCATCCTGGTCCGAGCCGGGCCGTCCGCCAGGATTTCTTTCAGTTTAAGGACGACCCTTGGCGCGCTGAACTCCCCCTGGATCAGCTCCGGGACAACTTCCCGGCCGGCGATCAAATTCACCATGGCGAGGTAGGGAACCTTCACCCATGGACGCCCCAAAACATAGGTGATCGGTGAGACCCGGTAAACCATGACGAATGGAGCTGCCACGATAGCGGCCTCGACGGTAGCCGTGCCGCTGGCAATAATACCGGCGCGCGAGTGAGCCAAGGCGGGCAGACTCTGTTTGACCAGGTGGATCGGCAGGCGGTCACCGATCAGACTTTCCAGCCAATCGCGGCCGAGGGTCGCCGCAACCGGCAGCAGGAATTCGTAATCCCTACCCAACTCTGCGGCTGCCTCGAGGATGGTGGGCAGGTTCATGCGAACTTCTTTCACCCGACTGCCGGGCATGAGCGTGATCCAGGTTTTGGCGGGATCGAGTCCGTACTCGGCGGCATAGCTGGCGCGGGCAATTCGGGGCAGCGGCACGTCGGCAAGAGGATGGCCGACGAAGGTCGCATCGAGGCCCCGATCACGGTAGAACTGCTGTTCGAACGGAAAAATCACCAGGGCCTTGTCGACGTAATTGCGCAGCAGCCGCACCCGACGTTGCCTCCAGGCCCAGAATTGAGGACACACGTAGTAAACGACGGGAATGCCGCGCTTATGCATCTCGCGCGCCACTCTCCAGTTGAAGGCCGGGGAATCGATGACCACCGCGACATCGGGTCGGCGCTTGTCGGCTTCGGACATCAGCCGGGCAAAGAGCCGGTAGATTCTCGGCAGATGGCCAAGGATTTCGGTGATGCCGACCACGGCGAGCTCGCGTGCGTCCACGACGGCGTCGAAGCCGGCGGCCCGCATGCGGTCTCCGCCTACCCCAAAGACTTCGAGCTCGGTTGGCTGAGTGGTGTGTCTAGCGTTCCGGTTGGGGGTTCCTGATTCCCCTTCCGTCGGAGAAACGGAAGCGCTTCCCGGGAGGAGCTTACCCGCCACGCGGCGCAGCGCCGCGATCAGTTGCGCCCCGTACATTTCCCCCGAGGCTTCGCCGGCCGAGATCAGAATTCTCACCCAGACATTGTGACACTCCGCAGGGGCGTCGAGGGGCCCGATGAAGCTAAAGGCCAGCTTCCATACGAGATCGGGGATCCAAATAATCCCGCAGCGCGTCCCCGATAAAGTTGAACGACAGCACCGCCAACATAACCGTGGCTGCCGGAAACAGAACCAAATGGGGAGCATCGAACAGGTGAGCGCGGGCATCGTTCAGCATTGTGCCCCAGCTGGCCGTGGGCGGAGGAACCCCCAGGCCAAGGAAGCTCATGGTGGCCTCGGCCAGAATGGCGCCCGCCATTCCGATGGCTGCCTGGACGATAACCGGCTGGATGATGTTGGGCAAAATGTGACGAGCCAGGATTCGCACGTCGCTGGCGCCGAGGGCACGGGCGGCTTCGACAAACTCCCGTTCCCGCGCCGACAGCACTTGGGCGCGCACCAAACGCGCATAGCCTACCCAGCCGCCGAGCGACAGGGCAAGCACGAGGTTGAAAATGCCCGGCCCGCGAAAGGCAACAAACGCGATGGCCAGAAGGATGCCGGGAAAGGAAAGAAATGCGTTCATTACCACCGCGTTGACAATGCGGTCCACTCGGCCACCGTAGTAGCCGGCAATCGATCCCACGACCAATCCCAGCCCGAGGGAAGCGGCCACCACCGAGCTTCCGACCAGCATGGAAATGCGAGAACCATAGATAAGGCGGGAACATATATCGCGGCCGAGCTCATCGCTTCCGCACCAGTGGGCGGGCGAGGGCGGAGACAGCCGCGCCGGCAGATCAATCGAGAAGGGGTCGTAGGGCGCAATCCAAGACGCGAACAGGGCGAAGGTCACAAACATGACGACCAACACCAAGCCGGCGCCGGCCAAGGGGTGGTGCCGAACAGCCCGCTGGATCGAGATGGGGGTTCCGACTGTCGGTGTTTTCACTGCCGGATTCTCGGATTGACTGCCGAGTAGAGCAGATCGGTCAGAAAGTTCACCGCGACGTAGGTTAACCCGATCGCCAGAATACAGCCTGCGACCAGGTAGTAATCGCGATTGCCAATAGCCTGGATGGCCAATCGTCCAATTCCTGGCCAGGAAAAGATCGTCTCGGTCACGATGGCGCCGGCCAGCAGCGCTCCCAGTTGCAGGCCCAGCACGGTCATTACCGGAATCATCGCATTGCGCAGCGCATGACGGTAAACCACCACGGGTTCGGAGAGCCCTTTGGCGCGTGCGGTGCGAATATAGTCCTGAGTGAGTTCTTCGAGCATGGAGGTTCGGACCATGCGCGTAAGGATGGCGGCCAGACCACTGCCCAGGGTAAGGGCGGGAAGCACCAGATGGGCGAACGTGCCGGAGCCGGAGACCGGCAGCAGACGCAGTCTGATGGAGAAAAACAGGATCAAAATCGGTCCCAGGGCAAAGTTTGGAAATGACAGGCCAAACAAGCTCACCACGCTTAGCAGCCGGTCATCCCAGCGATTGCGTCTTTGGGCGGATCGCACGCCGGAGGGAACCGCAAGTACTACGGCCACCAGCAAGCTGGCGAAGGTCAACTCCAGGGTGTAGGGATAGCGTTGCGCAATGAGTTTGCTCACGTCCTGATTGAAACGCAGAGACGGCCCGAGATCGCCACGCAGCACCCCCCGCCAATAGTGAACATACTGCTTTCCCAGAGGAACATCGAGGCCGTAAGCATGGCGGGCGGCTTGAAGATCGGCTGCGGGTGCCCCTTCGCCGAGCATCTGCAAGATGGGATCGCCCGGGACCAGGTGGATGAGCACGAAGACTACGGAAACCACAAGCCAGACCACGGGAATGGCATACAGCAGGCGACGAGAGAGGTAGCGCAACACGGTTGTTCCTTGTGCGGGGATCCCGAACCGCAGAAATCGGTCTTTAATCTCCCGCTTTGCTGATGGTCGACGGCTGCAGCTTCTCGATCCTGACCTTGGCGATTCGGTGCCCTTCCATTTCCTCGACTACAAAGCGGTGGCCCTCGTGATCAAAGCCTTCGCCTACTTTGGGAATTCGTTGTAAACGAGCCAGCACGAATCCGGCAAGGGTTTCGAAACCAGCGTCGCGCGGAAGCTCCAGTTCATGTTGAGTTTCAAGATCGCGGATTCCGACCGACGCGTCGAGGACCAGAGGAACGTTCGCCTGCAGGCTGGAAGGTTCGGGGGCCACATCCAGTTGGTCCCCTTCGTCCTCGATCTCGCCCACGAGCTGTTCCAAAACGTCTTCCACGGTGATCACACCCGCCGTCGAGCCGAACTCATCGACCACCACCGCCAAGTGTCGCTTGCGCTTTTTGAATTCTTCGAGCAACTCGGTCAATACCTTGGTTTCGGGAACAACCAGCACGTCCCGCATGATCTGGCTGATCTTCATGCTGGCGATCCGGCCCGCCCCCGGCTGCACGAGATTCGCCGTCAGTCGCAGCCGGGCCCAGCGCAACAGGTCCTTGGCATAAAGCACTCCCACAATATGCTCGGGGCCGCTCTGGGTGTCATAAACAGGAACTCGCGAATGGTGGTCTTCGACCACCCGGGATAAGGCTTCTTCAAGCGTGAGGTCCCCGGGCAGGGAGAAGATATCGGGCCGAGGAACCATCACCTGGCGGACGGTTATGCTTTCCAGTTCCAGGGTATGATGGATCATTTCCTCCTGAAACTGAGGAATCTGACCCGATTGCCGGCTGGCGCTCACAATGAGCTTGAGTTCGTCGGGCGAATGCACCGGGCCCTGGCGCAGTTTGCGGGAGCCAAACAGGCGCAGCACCGAGCCGGCAGCGCTATTCATGACGAAGTTGACCGGGCGCATCAACGTGAGAAATACATCCATCGGGGCTGCAACCGCCAATGCGACCTGCTCCCCTCTTTGCAGAGCCAAGGATTTCGGCACCAGCTCACCCAGAATCACGTGCAGGCAGGTAATCAGAATGAATGCCACGGCGATGGCGATGCCGTGGGCATAAAGCTGAGAATACGGAACTTGCCCGAGGAAAGCCTCGAACATGTGCGCCAGACGAGGCTCACCGACCCAGCCTAGCGTCAGGCTAACTATCGTGATTCCCAGTTGTACCCCGTTGACTACCTCGTCGAGATTGCGGTGTAGCCTTTGGACGATGCGGGCGCCGATACGGCGCGCCTCGATCAGCTCCTGGATGCGGGTGTCGCGGATGCTCACCAGAGCAAATTCGGCCGCCGCAAAGAAAGCGTTGGCTGCAACCAGGAGCAGAATGAGAACTAGGGGGAGCAGCCCGTAAGCGAACATGGATGGCTAATTTTAACATTCCAAAGGGAGTACGATGGGAGCAACTGGTGCCTGTACCGGTAGAAGCATGTAGAATAAGATTTTAGCCAAGCCTGACCTGGCCTTTCGCTCGGGGTTTACCCGCTTGGTTCCGAGAACGTTCCCAGCAAGTTCTGCTTACATTTCTGGAGTTGTCAGGTCTAATGCTTCGAACTAAATAATGATGGGGGACAGGAGCCAGGAACTCCCGGAACAAATTCCGTCCCCGTCCCGTACTAAAGATCAGGGCGAAGGACACACCCTTAGGCCGAGGAGGTGCACGTGAACGGCAGCGGCAATAATAAGAAGAAGCGGCGCAAACGCATCATCGTCTTCAGCGTCGTAGTCGGACTCCTATTGCTGTTCGTGGGCGCGCTCACGGCCTTTACCCGGAGCGGCACCAAGATCGATCCCAGCAAATTGGTGAAGGTAGAAAAGGGCGATCTGGCGAAAAGCGTGGTAGCAACCGGAAAAGTGACGCCCATAACCAAGGTTGAGGTCAAGTCCAAGGCCAGCGGCATTGTAAAGAAGCTCATGGTTGAATACGGCGACAAGGTAAAGAAAGGCCAGTTGCTGGCCCAGTTGGATAAAGATGAGATCCAAGCGCAAGTGGATCAGTCTCGCGCCGCATTACAAGCCGCCCAAGCCAGCCTTGCCAGTTCGGAAGCCGATTCAGAGCGCGCCATGGTCGACGCCGAGGGCCCCGATGTCCCTTTGCTCAAGCGGCAGTACGAGCGGGCTGAAGAAATGGCCAAGGACGGCGTGGTCTCGGCGTCCGCGCTCGACGACGCCGACCGCAACTACAAAATGGCACTGAACAAGCAGAACGTTGCCAAGGCGCAGGTCTTGGTGCTGAAAGCTAAGATTCGCCAGTCGCAGGCGGAGGAGGCCAAGGACCAGGCCAATCTGGCCCAGCTCGAGGAGCAGCTCAGTTACACGGACCTCGTTTCCCCGATTGACGGGATCGTGCTCTCGAGAGACGTCGAAATTGGGGATGCGGTGAGCTCGATTCTGGTCCTCGGTTCCTCGGCTACTCTGGTGATGACTCTGGGCGACACCAGCCAGGTGTATGTGAAGGGGAAGGTAGACGAAAGTGACATCGGCAAGGTTTACCTTGGGCAGCCGGCGCGAATCAAGGTGGAATCTTTCAAGGACAAGACTTTCTACGGCAAGGTGACCAAGATTTCCCCGATGGGCGTCGAGAAAGACAATGTCACCACCTTCGAAGTGCGCGTGTCGATCAACAATCCAGGGGGCGAACTGAAAGCCGAGATGACCGCCAACGCAGAAATCATTCTGGAAGAGCACAAGAACGTGCTGCAGATTCCGGAAGGGGCGATCCTCTACGACAAGGACAAGCAAGCCTCGGTCGAAGTCCCCGATTCCAAGGCGAAAGACGGCAAGCGGAAGGTCGCGGTCAATATCGGGATCTCGAACGGTGCGAAGACCGAGCTCCTCAGTGGGTTAAAGGAAGGCGACCAAGTGGTGTTGCAGTAACCTGGGGACGCCTGAGCCAGCAAACCCCGTCGGTTGGCTGCGGTTGAGCGGAGCAGACTTATGCCCAGATTGATTCGCCGATCGCTGGCAGTTTTGACTCTAAATTTGCTTCTTGGCGGGGCGCTCGCCGCTAGCGACTCAGCACAAGGTTCCTTCGAGCGCACCTATTCGGTCGCCGGGGCAATCGATCTCCAAGTGCTCACCCACTCCGGCGATATTTCCGTTCGCGCAGGTCCGCCCGGCACGGTGACCGTCAAGGGGAAGATCTACGTCGCTGATCGTCTTTGGGGCAATCGTCGCGGCGATGTCGACGAAATTGAGAAAAACCCGCCCATCCGGCAATCGGGGAACAGCATCCACATCGATTATCTCAGCCAGCACGGCATTTCCGTGGCTTATGAGATCACGGCTCCCCCTGACACTGCCCTACATACGCACAGCGGATCTGGGAACCAAGAAGTGGGAGGGCTGAGGGGAACCGTTGAGCTGGAAACGGGCTCGGGCGATCTGCGACTGAGCGACATCGCCGGCAGCCAAGTGCACTTGCATAGCAGCTCCGGAGATATTGAGGCGCAGGAAATCTCCGGTCCCTTCACTGCCGAGGCGGGAAGCGGCAACATCCGGATGGGGGAAAAGGGTGAGGGAGAGGTGCGCATCCGCACCGGATCCGGCAACATCGAGGTGCGAGGCGTACGCGGACCGCTGTGGTCAGAATCGGGCAGCGGAGACACTGAGATCTCCGGTGCAATCGTCGGTGGTTGGGAGATAAGGACCGGCTCCGGCGACGTGGATCTGCGGCCGCCCGGGGACGCAGCATTCGACTTGGACGCGACTACGGGTTCCGGCAAAATCCTAACCGACCGTACCGTCTCGATCGTGGTTCAGGGCGATCTCAGGAAAACCGAGCAGACGATTCGCGGCAAGGTGGCAGGTGGAGGACCGCGACTCTCCGTGCGTACCGGATCTGGAGACATTCGCCTTCATTGAGACTCCTCGAGGCAAGCCATCCTGACGACGGTTGGGGCCAACTGCTTGCCTTTTATGCGGTTCGGACCAGGCCAACCGCCATTCCCCTCCAAGCTCAAGAGTTCATGGAAAAAGCGTTACTATTGTGCCTTGACTGCGTATTCGCCGGAGGGGAAAATTCACCATGAGGATGCCTTGGCACACGCACCGATCGTCACGCTAACCTCTGATTTCGGGATCAATGATCATTTCGTTGGCACGATGAAGGGTGTGATTTTGAACATCGCACCCGAGGCCAAGATCATAGACATTTGCCATTCGGTCCAGCCCTTCGACATTCTCGATGGCGCGCTCACCATCGCCCAGGCCTATTCCTATTTTCCCTCCGGCACGACCCATGTCGTAGTGGTCGATCCTGGTGTGGGGACAGCCCGGCGACCACTGTTAGTGTCGACAGAAAAGCACTACCTTGTGGCCCCCGATAACGGGGTGCTATCCCTGATCATGGACCGGGAAGAGCGGGTGAAGGTGCGCCACATCACCGGACAGCATTATTTCCTGCAGCCGGTCAGCAACACCTTTCATGGACGGGACGTCTTCGCTCCGGTGGCCGGCTATTTGGCCAAGGGGGTAGATACCGCAAAATTGGGCGACGAGATTTCCGATTATATTCGCTTCAGCGCGCCAAAACCGAAGGCGGTGGATGAAGGCAAGCTACGAGGCGTGATATTGAAGGTCGACCGCTTTGGCAACCTGGTCACCAACTTCACTTTGCCGGATATTCCCGCGCTTTTTCAGGATCCGCCTGTAGCCTTCAAGATCATGATCGGAGATCGCGAGATCACGGAACTGCATAACACCTATTCGGAGGCATTACCCAACGAGGTATTCGCCATCCTGGGAAGCATGGGGTATCTGGAGCTCGCGGCCAGCCGTGCCTCCGCCGCCCAGCTCTTAGGTGTGGGCAAGGGGACGGAGGTACATGTTGTCCTCCAGGGCGCGGCCGTCGCGGGCCAGGGACAATAAGCAGATTTCATTGCTGCCAGGCTTTTCGAGTCGACTTCCAGAAGTAGAAAAACGGGCTCGAATTATAAACATGCTTAGGTTTGCCTAGGTTTGGGGTGGGCGCACTGCTCCATCTCTTCCGTCCAGCGGAGAAAACGCCACAGATTTTGCCGCTCTCGCCACACGAACTCCCCGAACTCCAGCAGCCCCATCTGGTGCATCTTTACTCCGGTATAGGTCTCGATTCGCCACAGTAAATACGGGCTGCGCCAAGGCCTAAGGTGATGTCCGCGGGTGGCATTCCACAAAAATCGCATCATAGCAAAAGCTACTCGTGGCATTCTCCATGCCGAACAGTGGACAGAACATACTCATGGTAACGCATTTCGAGCACGCGATCTTTCACTGCAATTGATACTTCTTCATCAAATGACGGAAGGAGCGATAGGAAATTTTCAACAGGTCGGCGGCGCGAGTCTGTACCCCATGGGATTGCGCCAGCGCGGACCGCAACAGCGAAATCTCCACATCGGCGACGTACTTTTCCATATCCAGGCCCTCAGGGGTTAGCGTGCCGCTGGCGGCCACAGACGTCCCACCCGCTCCAACCCCAGCTGCCATGGCCCGGGCTTTGGCCTTTTCCACGGGAATTTCGACCCGCAATTGCTCCCCGGTTTCAAGCGCCACGGCTCGCTCAACCGCATTCTCCAACTGCCGCACATTGCCGGGCCAATCGTAACTGCACAGGGCCTCGTGGGAATCCGGGTGCAACTGCCGAATGTTCTTACCGGCTGGGGCAGCATATTTCTTCAGAAAATGATTGGCCAGCAGCGGAATGTCCTCGCGCCGCTCGCGCAGTGGCGGCACCACGATGGGAATCACATTCAAGCGATAGTACAGATCTTCTCGGAAGGTATGTTCCGCAACCTGTTTATCCAAATCGCGATTGGTGGCCGCAACCACGCGTACGTCGATGGGAATTTCAACCGTTCCCCCGACCGGACGGACCGAGCGCTCCTGCAGAACTCGCAGCAGTTTCACTTGCATGGTCAAGGCCATCTCACTGATCTCATCGAGAAAAATCGTTCCCCGGTCGGCCACTTCGAAAAGACCGCACTTATTCTGGTTGGCCCCGGTGAACGCGCCTTTGACGTAGCCGAAGAGTTCACTCTCCAGCAAGGTCTCCGGAAAGGCCCCACAGTTAATGGACACGAAGGGTTCGGCCGCGCGAGGAGAACATACGTGCACCGCCCGCGCCACCAGTTCCTTTCCCGTGCCGCTCTCCCCGTAGACCAGCACTGTGCTTTGGGTGGAAGCGACGGTGCGGATGGTCTGCTTCAATTTTTCCAGTGCGGGACTGACCCCGACGATATTGTCGAGGGAGTTGCGGCTGGCAGCGTCGCGCTTGAAGGCGAAGTTCTGGCGATCGAGGGCCTGGTTTTTGAGCGCGCGGTCGATGGCCAGCTTGATTTCATCCACTAAGCCGGGAGACTTCCGGATGTAGTCGGTGGCCCCCCCTGCCTTCACGGCTTCCACCGCGGCTTCGTAATCATCGACGGCCGTGATCAAGATGACGGCGGAATCGGGCGAGACCTGGTGAGCGTGGCGAAGCACCTCGATGCCATTGGTGCGAGGCATACGAATGTCGACCACAATCACATCGTAGAGAGCGCCGTCGAGCTTTCGCTTGGCCGCCTCTCCCGAATTCACGGTTTCCACCCGGTGGCCTTCGCGGCGCAACGCGATGTCGAGCATTTCGCAGATGGAACGCTCGTCATCGCAGATCAGGAGGTTAGCCACGGTGCCCTCCCGCCCTGGCTTGGAGCATCTGATCGTCGAGCACCGGCTGGTGGGTAGCCCCACTGTGATCCTTGCCTAGGCTGGCCGGTTCCTGTGCCCCCAAGCGAGCCAGGCGCAGAACGAACACGGCGCCTTGCCCCGGCCGGGAGCGCGCCCAGACTTTACCTTCGTGAGCCTGCACGATTTGGTAGACGATGGCCAAGCCTAAGCCGGTTCCCCCTTCAAACTGCGACTGGAACGGCTCGAAGATTTTTTCAATCAGCTGCTGGCTCATTCCCTCGCCGGTGTCGGCGAAAGTCATCTCCCATTCCTGCCCGATCGAACCCACCGTGACCGTGAGAGTTCCTCCCCCGGTCATGGCGCAGACCGCATTTCCGCAAAAATTCCAGAAGACTTCTTTGATCTTGTCGCCATCCGCCAAGGCCCAGGCGTTCTCCACTTTGTAATTACGTACGATACGAATCGCCGGGTTCTCCGTCGCCAGGCGATGTTCGAGCAGCGTAAGAGTGTCCTCCAGCAGGGGTAACAGATCGACTTTCTCGAAGCGGTACTGCCGTCCACGAGAGTAGGCCAAAAAGTCGGTAATGATTCCGTTGAGCCGCTCCGATTCGCGGGTCACAATTTGGAGCAATTGGCGATGCTCTTCGCTCAAGTCGGGAATGGCGGAGAGCATCTGCACCGATCCGGCGATGGAGGTCAGCGGGTTACGGATCTCGTGGGCGATCGCCGCGGCCAGCCGGCCGACAGCGGCCAAGCGGTCCTGCATACGGATTTCCCGCTCTAGGCGGCGGATTTCGGTCAGGTCATCAAACGTATAAACATAGCCCGAGACCTGACCATCAGAAACCGTCAAGGGAGAGACCAAAACCCGAAAGGTCCGGCGAAAGCCGTTGCGCGCCTGCCGCCGGACTTCGGCGTGCACTGGTTCGGAATCCACTTGGGGCAGCGTATTCAGAAAAAGCCGATGGATAGGCTGTCCCAGCAACTCCCCCTGGGGGAGCTCAAGCAACTTCTGGGCCGCGGAGTTGACGAAGCTAATCTGTCCCTCGAGGGTGGTGGTGATCAGCCCCCCGGTGATCGACTGAATGATATTTTCATGCAGCGCCTGCAAGTTCTCGAGCGCGCCACTGGTGTCCTTGAGCTTGCCGTGGACCTGTCGCAGCTTGGTCACCAGCAGGCCAGCCAGATAGGCCACCGCCAGGTAGCCGAACAGATTGACGAAGATGATGGATCGCAGGGCTTTCAACTCGGGGTGGGTGACCGAGTAGGAGGGAATCACTTCAAAATAGGTGAGTTCGAGAACCGCACCGTAAAGAATAAAGGCAAGCGCCGCCGTGAGGTACGCCCAAAGGCGTGGCAGCAGGATCGAAGCAACAATAATGACCAGGGGGTAGAGAAAGTTATACGAGCTATCGACGCCGCCCGTGGCATAGATAACCAGACTCACCAACATGAGGTCGCTGACCACTTGCAGGAGCGATTGGATTCGGTATTCCTGCCAGAAACCTACCAGCAACGCGTAAAAAATCGAGATCGCGTACCAAAGCAGGACGATGTTGATGAACAGGCGGATGGGAAAGGGGGCCGGAGTCAAACGGCTGATCGCCAGTTGCAGGCCCAGGAGAAAGGTCAGGATAATAATGCGAACCTTGACGAGCCATGCCAGCCACTGCCGCTCATCGAAAATAGATTGCATGCTGATTCCTGATTCGTGACGCCACTTGGCAGGGATAGCCGGCTGCGTCCCGGCTATCCTCTCCCAACGGCTAAGCTGCCCAGGGTTTTAGCCCGCCAGCTTGGCGATCATTGAGAACAGCGGCATATACAGCGAAATGACGATGCCGCCGATCAAGATACCCAACATGCCGATGATGACGGGTTCGAGCATGGCCAGCATGTCCTTGGTCGCTGCATCCACTTCATCTTCGTAAAAATCGGCGATTTTCTGCAGCATCGAATCCATGGCGCCCGTGGCCTCGCCGACCCCGATCATTTGCGTCACCATATTGGGGAACACTCCGGACTCGCGCAGGGGATCGACGATAGTCCGGCCTTCCTCAATCGCCTTCCGCACCCGCATGAGCGCTTCCTCGAGCACTCGATTGCCGCTGGTGCGGGCGGTGATCGACAGACCTTCCAGAATGGGCACGCCCGAGGTGATCAGGGTTCCCAAGGTTCGGGTGAAGCGCGCCACGGCAATCTTGCGCAGCAGGATGCCCAGTATCGGCAGCTTCAGCAGTGCGTAGTCCATGTAGTAGGCGGCGCGGGGATTCTTGCGCATCTGCTTAATGCCGAACACAAGCCCGACTACGCCGACGACGAAGAACCACCAGAACTGGCCGACGAAGGCGCTCAGTCCGATGACGATGCGCGTCGGCAAGGGTAATGCCACGCCCAGACCGGCGAAGAGGTTGGCAAAAATGGGCACCACCCACTTCAGCAGTGCGGCCACGATCAGGATGGCCAAACTGACCACCGCGACCGGGTAGATCAATGCCGACTTCACCGCCGCTTTGAGTTTGACCGCCTTTTCGACATAGAGTGCCAGGCGCTGCAAGATGACGTCGAGAATACCGCCAGTCTCGCCGGCCTCGACCATGTTGGTGGTCAGATCATCAAACACCTTGGGGTGCTGGCGCATGGCATTGGCCAAGGTGGCACCACCTTCCACCGTGGTCCGCACCGCGGTGAGGGTCTTTTGAAAAGCCTGGTTTTCCTGATTGGCGGCCAGAATTTCGAGACATTGCACGAGCGGCAGTCCGGCGTCGATCATTACCGAGAACTGGCGGAAGAAGATGGCGATTTCCTTGGTTTTGACTTTGCCGGAGCCAAAGGTCGGTAAGGCAAACTCTTTGCCCTTCTCGCGTATCGCACTGGGAGTGATGTGCTCCCGCCGGAGCTGCATGGTGAGCGCCTGCTTGTTGGTTGCGACGCGCTCGCCACTCACCTTCTCCCCGTTCTCGCTCTTTCCCGAAAATGTAAAAACTGGCATGAGATCCTCTCTTCACTCACTTGTTTCTGGCTGGTGCTTTGCCACTTCGACTGCCAACCCAGCCCGCAAAATCTTTTACCGCTTGGTCGGAGCCGCCGCCTTGGCCGCCGGGGCCTGGTTCCGACCCAAGAGACTGGCACCGCGGTTGATCATCTCCGTCAACTCATCCTGATTGCTGGAACGGGACAAGGCCATTTCCATCGTGATCTGCTTTTGGAAGTAGGCCGTTGCCAGCGACTGGTTGAACGTCTGCATCCCGAATTTGTCCTGTCCTGACTGCATGGCGGAATAGATCTGATGGATCTTGTCTTCGCGAATCAGGTTGCGAACCGCAGCATTCGGTACCAGAATCTCCATCACCATGACTCGTCCCTTGCCGTCGGCCCGCGGCAACAGGCTCTGACACATGATTCCTTCCAGAACCAGGGACAGCTGGGCGCGGATCTGCGGCTGCTGATGGGCAGGGAACACGTCAATGATTCGGTTGATGGTGGAGGACGCTGAGTTGGTGTGCAAAGTCGCAAATGTCAGGTGACCGGTTTCGGCGATGCGCAAGGCAGATTCGATGGTCTCGAGATCGCGCATTTCGCCGATGAGCACCACATCCGGGTCTTCGCGCAACGCGGCGCGCAAGGCATCGGCGAAGCTCTTGGTATCGGCGTGCAGCTCGCGCTGGTTCACCACGCAGTTCTTGTTCATGTGGACAAATTCGATGGGATCCTCAATGGTGAGGATGTGATCGTGCCGCTCGCTATTGACCTTGTCGATCATGGAGGCGAGGGTGGTCGATTTCCCCGAGCCGGTAGGACCGGTGACCAGCACCAGACCGCGAGGCTTGTCGCACATTTTGCTGACCACCGTCGGAAGCCCCAGCTGGTTGAACGACTTGATCTCGAATGGAATGAGACGAAAGACCGCCGACGTGGCTCCCCGTTGGTTGAACACGTTGGCGCGGAAGCGAGCCAACCCTTTTAGGCCGAAGGAGAAGTCCAGTTCGAGATTCTCTTCAAAGCGGTGCTTCTGCGAATCGGTCATGACGCTGTAGGCCAGTTGCTTGGTCTCCGCCGGCGTCATTTGCGGAAGGTCAAGCGGGGTCAGATGTCCATGGACGCGGATTTGCGGAGGAGAATTGGTGGTGAGATGGAGGTCGCTACCGCCCATCTCCAGCATTCGTTTCAACAGATCGCTTAACGACAGCCCCATAGTGTTCCTTTCCTTTACTACCCATGCTTTCCCGCGTCGGACGAATCCGAATTGATCCAACCATTAATGGATGGTTTCGCGAGCTACTTCCTCGAGCGTGGTAATGCCGGCGGCGACCTTGATCAGTCCGCTCCGGCGCAAGGTGATCATTCCTCGCTCAATCGCCTTCTTTTTGAGTTCAACCGCGGAGGCGCCGACCAGAACCAGTTCTCTGATCTCGTCGTCGACCTCCATGACCTCGTAGAGACCGGCGCGCCCCTTAAAGCCGGTGTTGCTGCAGACGGCGCAGCCCCTGCCTTTTTGAATCTTTACGGTTTTCGCTTCCTCGGGCGTGAAACCTTCGTCCAGCAGGGCTTGCACCGGCACTTCCACCGTCTCAGAGCAGTCGCGACAGATGCGTCGCACCAATCGTTGGGCGCAGATCAGGTGAACCGAGGTGGCTACCAGGAACGGCTCAATGCCCATATTCATCAAACGGGTGATGGTTTCGGGCGCGCCGTTGGTGTGCAGCGTGGAAAGCACCAAATGGCCGGTGAGCGCGGCCTTGATGGCGATTTCTGCGGTCTCAAAGTCGCGGATCTCGCCCACCAGAATGATGTTCGGGTCCTGCCGCAGGAAGGCTCGCAGGGCAGCGGCAAAATTAAGCCCAATCTGCTCTTTCATCTGCACCTGGTTAACGCCGGCCAGCTGAAACTCCACCGGATCTTCTGCGGTCATGATGTTGGTGTCGACCGTGTTCAAACGGGAGATCGAAGAGTAGAGAGTGTTGGTTTTTCCCGATCCCGTCGGTCCGGTCACCAGCACCATGCCGTACGGCTTGAGGATGGCCTTCTCGAACTTCACCAGCGACTCCGGCTCGAAGCCCAGCTTGGTCATGTCGAGCCGCAAGTTCTCTTTGTCGAGCAACCGCAACACAATCTTTTCGCCCCACAGCGTGGGCAGGGTGCTGACGCGAAAGTCGAGCTGCCGCTTGCGTCCTCCAATGTTCATCTTCAGCATGATGCGGCCGTCCTGGGGAAGCCGCTTTTCACTGATGTCGAGCTTGGACATGATTTTCAGACGCGAGGTGATGGCGTCCTTGTATTTTAGCGGCGGGGTCATGATCGGCTGCAGCACACCATCCACCCGAAAGCGCACGCGGAACTCGCGCTCGTAAGGCTCCATGTGGATGTCGCTTGCCCCGCGGGTGACTGCTTCGCTCAACACGGCGTTCACCAGCTTCACGATGGGGGCTTCGTCGGCGGCTCGCTCCAGGTCCGCCAGCCCCATCTCTTCCTGTTCCGTCTGCACCTCGACGTCGGCCTCGTCGGTCTCGCTCATCGACATCATGACGTGCTCGAGATCCTCTTTCTTGGCGCCGTAGGCCTTATCGATGCCTTCCAGGATGGAACTTTCCGAGGCCACGACCGGCTCAATGTTGAAGCCGGTCATGAACTTGATGTCGTCCATGGCAAACACATTGGTTGGATCCACCATGGCGATGGTGAGCGATGCGCCCACGCGGCTCAGGGGCAAAATCTGGTAACGCTTGGCAGTTTCGTAAGGGATCAGCTTGACCACTGCGGGATCGATTTCGAAATAGGAGAGATTGATCGCCGGCACGCCATACTGGCGCGAAAGAAAATTGGTGACATCTCCATCGGTCAAGAACCCGAGCTTGACCAGAGCGGAGCCCAGACGGCAGTTGTTTTCCTTCTGGGTCTTGACCGCTTCCGCCAGCTGCTCGGCGGTAATGATCTTTTCCTTGACGAGAAGATCACCCAGCCGTTGAGACATGCCTCGATCTCCTATTGAAACTTACGAATCGTGATGGCGCCGTGCACGCGAACCCGGTTGACGATCGAGCAAAAGCAGTGCAATGCGCGTTGACATAAATTGTCACGGCTGAGGCGGGTGCCGCGCGAGTAACTTTGGTACGTCAAATGGGTTACGTAAGTCCTTTGTACTCATGGAAGCCATTGATTTCATTGATTCAGGAATTGCGGGGTTCCCAGGGCTTAGGAGGGGTGCACGAGCGAAGACCAGTATCGGCATGACAAAACTTTACCTCGTTCAGCTTGCGGCAAGAACTTACGGCGAAGCCCTGCAGAAACAGACAAGGGCAGCGAGGCTGAAGCAGGACTGCGGAACTTCAGACTCTCGGCCGGCGGTGAAGTTACTGCGCCGGCCCACTAAAATTGCGCAAGTTGTGGATCGCACCGTCGACGTGCGCCGCTGTCTCGATGCCCATTAGGTAGTGGCCGCACAAGCGCAAGCCTTTGTGGCGGCTCTTCTCCAGTTTCCAAGCCGCCAATGCGGTTGCAGCCTCAATCGCCCCTTCCACGGCGACGTATTTCCCTGCGCCGGGACGCTTGCCGAGTGCGAACGATTCTTCCGCATAGCCCCAGTTGGTATCTCTGACCGTGGCATAGCCATCGAGCACGTTGGCGGCAGTGAGAGCGCCGACCTCGGTAAAAAACAACTTGTGCGAAACCTGCTGGGGCGGGGAAGGGGCATCTGGCACCTCGGACGCCATCGCGAGTAGCGCAAACAGCGGCAGAATGACCAAAAGCCTCAGATGGTTTTTCGTGAGTTCCTCCGGAGCAGGCGATCGAGCGGTTGCGACCCCTTACCGACCGCCCGATGTTGTTGAATGCTGTTCAACCAGGCGATCGCACTCGTTTTCTCCGGTTGTGTTTTACCGAAG
>DATJVZ010000216.1:0-14961 GCA_035501575.1 Terriglobales bacterium
ATCCCCGCAACGTAGATCAAAGTAACCGGAATACGCAGGGCAGGGATCCGGAAATCGACGTACAGCGCGGCCACGGCCCACACAGTCAGCAGCGCGAGAATGAGCCAGACAAGGATCATTCCAAGCTTGCGTACCACTCTCCACCAAGTCGGCGCCGGGGCCGACCCGCGGGGGGCGGGAATGTCATTCATTCTGTCTCCATTCTTTAACCTCAGTGCATTATGACAGAGCGCTCCGTCGTCGAGTCCGCGCGCATATGGCGGTTGCCAAACTGGCCCCGCATGCGGTTGATTCCCTGGGCGCGACCGCCACGCCTACGGCTGGCGATGCTCTGGAATATCTCACCAGCCCCGGCACTGCCGTCGGCACGGTCGCGTACATGTCGCCCGAACAGGTGCGGGGTAGGGAACTCGATGCTCGCAGCGACCTGTTTTCTTTTGGTGTGGTGCTCTATGAAATGGCGACCGGCACTCTTCCTTTCCGGGGTGATACCTCGGGTGTCATCTTCGAGGCCATTCTCAGCCGGGTGCCGGCACCTGCGGTTCGCCTCAATCCGGAGCTTCCCACCCAGCTCGAAGACATCCTGAACAAGCACGGATGATTCCGTTCTTTATCGGATTCCGGTTTTAGGCGGGACTCCTAGTCCCCTTATCCAGGACGTCGACAGTGACATTGCTTTTTCGTTCGATGGCAAGCGTCTCGCCTTCATCCGCCACAACAATCCGGAGCTTGGAAGATTTCGGATTCTAACCACCGATACTGCCGGCGGAGAAGAACGGACTCTACTGAGCGGACCCGTAGGTAACGAGGGTGCCGATCCCGCTTGGTCCCCGGACGGCAAGACGATGGTTACCCTTCAGTCGCAGGACCGGCGGCAGGGCCTATTCACCTTCGACGCGGTCAACGGCCAGTATCACGCTTGGTTGCTCGCCGAAGATAAGCGCTTTGACCGCTCCGTTTGGCTACCCGACGGCAGCGGCGTGCTCGCCGCCTACCGCACCAACCTCCACGACGATGGCGGGCAGATCGGGTTTGTCTCGTATCCCAAGGGAGAATTCCACAGCATCACCAACGATACCAACAATTACGCCGGGCTAAGCTTGTCGGCGGATGGCAAGGCCCTGGTCACCGTGCTCAACAATGTGAACCACAGGGTTTCTGTCCCGCCCTCGGACGGCTCCGGCCAGGGCACCGATTTGACTTCACGACAAACCAGCTGGGGGGCAGTTTGGACTGCGGACGGCAAATTACTGCTCGATCTGGACTATGCGATCGTTACCATAGACCCAGCGGCGGGACAGAAAACCGTGTTGCGTGCGCATGACGGTAGCGTGTTTGCATCCGGTCCAAGCATCTGTGCTGATGGCAAGACGGTCGTGCTCACCGCGGGGGCTTTCACGCAAAATATCTACCGTATGGACCTGAACGGAAGCAACTTCAAGCGCCTCACCTCCGGTAAAAACGATATCAGTCCCGTATGTTCTCCCGACAGCCGATTCGTGTATTACTTCGATTACGGAGACACGGCGCACGGGAGTCGGATTCCGATCGACGGCGGCGCTTCCGAGCCGATTTCGAAGTTTCTCGATTGGGGCGGAGGCTTCGACCTTTTACCCGACGGCAAACTGCTGGCCTATGCCGGTCTGCTAAAACCGGCGCCGGATTACAAGGTGGGACGGGTCGTCGAGAATCTCGAGTCGGGCCAGCCGGTCGAGCTTTTCGATTCTGACATCACGAGCGGCCCTAACGTCATCTGTTTCACTCGCGATGCCAAAGCCCTGTTCTTGGTTAAGCACCAAAGTGGGGGAGACAGCCTGTGGTTGCAATCGCTCGACAAGTCTGCTGCCAAGCAGCTTGCCACCTTCAAGTCCGACCAAATCTGGGACATTCATTTATCGCCCGATGGGAAGAAGCTGGCCATGGTGCGCCATAGCACTGACTCGGACGTGGTTCTCTTGCAGACGCAACCCTAGCGCCGACCCTGTGGTTCGAGTACTCTTCGCGCATTCGATCGGGGAGCGCGATGCTTGTAGAATCTTCGAAGGTCGGATCAAATCTGCATAAGCTTGTTCAGTTCCGCGGTGGTCACCGAGCGGTCGAGGAACCGGAACTGACCGGTCTCTTTCACCTCGTCGGCAGCTTCGACGAAACCGG
Source organism: Terriglobales bacterium (assembly GCA_035501575.1). GTDB lineage: Bacteria > Acidobacteriota > Terriglobia > Terriglobales > Acidobacteriaceae > JAFAGX01. Next base: position 2,155 of record DATJVZ010000216.1, read on the forward strand.
TCATTGCCGCGCGATACAGCGAGGTGGCAAGGCTGATGCGCTTTACCCCGGATGCGGCGAGCTCGGCTACGGAAAATGATTTGCCTTTGATTCCCACCATGAAATTGACCGGTTTCGAGAGGGCTCTGCAAACCGCACGCACCGCCGCAAGATCGGGCAGTCCGGGGGCGAAAAGAACATCGGCGCCAGCCCGTTCGAAGGCTTGAAGACGGCGGATCGTCTGGTTCAGGTCGGGTGCCTCGTAGACGAAATTGTGCGCTCGCGCAGTCAGAATAAAGGGAAACCCCAGTGCGCGGGATGCCTGGGCGGCCGCGGCAATTCGTTCTGTCGCCAAGGGCAGGTCGTAAAGGGGATGATCTGGATCACGCGTCGCATCCTCAATCGTGCACCCAACGAGTCCTACTTCAGCCGCCAGCCGAGTTGTCTCCGCCACGATTTCCGGAGAGTCGCCAAACCCCTTCTCGAGATCCGCGGAGACGGGCAAGTCCGTCGCCTGGACAATCGAGCGCGCGTGCGCCAGAGCCTCGTCTCGCGTCAGGCTGCCGTCTTTTCGACCGAGAACAGACGCCGAGGCTGCGCTCGACGTAGCCAAGGCTGGAAATCCGAGGCCTGCGAGAATGCGGGCGGAACCAACGTCCCATGGGTTCGGGATTACGAAGGTGCCAGGGCTGTCATGAAGAGCACGAAAGCGAGCTGCCTTTTCTTTCTGAGTGACACTCATGGATTCTCTCCCGTTCAGAAATCGCTCCCGAACGTTCCCGGGATTTCCCTGTCTGTGGGCGGTCTCTGCCTCGGCTACGCAGGACCGCTGGCGCGGACCAATATCACCTTCCTGTCGGCGGGCTATAGTTGATTGTGGTCACGAAGAGCGTGTCGCTTAGGCCTTTATTGTAGGCGACGCCGGTCACGAAGCGCTGATTCGACATATCGCCGTTGTAGAACCGAGTGATGCTAAACGGTGTCATGATGCCTGAAACCGGGCGATAGGCGTCATAAACCTCATCTTCGATGTTGCGTTGCTTGTCGGTAGGATCTCGCCAAGAGAAGGACTTCTTGACTGGCAGATGAGTGTTCGCATCGATATTTAAGGTCACGGCCTGATTGCGGGAATTGATGATCGAGACCTGCACGGTATCTTTCTGGGCTGCCACGGCTGAGCCCTCGAAGAACAGAGCAATTCCGGGTTCATGCAGCCACTCGCGTAGGACCCAATCGAGAGCGTACTGGCGACGGCGCACATAATCGCTGACGGTTTTCGGATCATCGGCGCGAGTGCCTTTGTAAGTGGTCTCGAAGCCCTGATCGCCGCGATAGATGTAAACCACATCCCGCTGTTTGGTTAGCTCGATCCGTTCACGGTCCGGATATTTGTAAAAGCGCCAGAATAGAACGCCGGCTCCCTCGGGCTGGCCGTGATGAAAGGCATAGGTTCGACCCTCCTGTGTCATATCTTGAATGCTTAGGTAGGCTTCACCACCTAGAGCTTGAATCATCTGCTCGATCAGAGCTTTGGCGCGATTGGCATTCTCTTGGTCAACCGGAATCGATTGCGGCGAGTTGGCCGAGGTCGAACCAGCCTGTTGCGCGTTGGCCAAGACGGCAAGAAACAGGATAGCGATCAGGTATCTCATAGGTGGAACCGTCAGCTCTTGAGAAGCGCGAAAACTCTGCCATGCCCGCTTGAACGGAATGCAGCCCAGGTTTCTTCTCCGGTCAATGCGTCGTTTCCATCAGCCTGCCAGGACAGCTCCGCCGTTCACGTTGAATATCTCCCCGGTGATGAAGCCGGCGTACGGCGTGCACAAAAACAGGATCGGCCCAGCAATTTCTTCCGGGCTGGCTACACGACCGAGGGGAATTCGCGCCAGGATGTCCTGGCTGGCCTGGCGATCGTTGAGCACGGGTGCGGACATATCCGTATCCACCCAGCCCGGCGCTACACAATTTACATAGATGCCATCGGCGGCGAGTTCGGTTGAAAGCCCCTTGACCATACTGATTAGCGCGCCCTTGCTGGCGGCATAATCGCAATGGAAGGCTTCGCCACGTTGCCCGGCGGTGGAACTCACGAGCACGATGTAACCCGCCACCCCGCGGGACTTCCCCTGTTTTTTCATCTGCGCCACGGCGTGCTTGGTCAGGGAGAAGACCGCATCCAGGTTGATCGCCAGAGTGCGCCTCCACTGCGCCGGCGGCATCCGATCGATGCTCTTATCGGTTGCCTCCCAAACTCCGTGGTTGGCTACCACAACGTCGACCCGTCCGAATTTCTCTACCGTGGCTTCCACCAATCCGCCGGCGGACTCGGCATCGGAAAGATCCCAGGAGACGGCGGCGCACTGTTTGGGCCCGAGCTCGCTCACCAGCTGCTCGGATTGCTCGCGGGCTCGGTGGTAGTTGAAAAGCACCTTGGCGCCGGCGGCGACGAACATCCGCACGGTGGCTGCGCCAATCCCCCGAGATCCGCCGGTGATGAGAGCTACTTTGTCAGGGAGTGAGAGCTGGATGGGCATGCGCAGATAGTTTCCAGCTTCTGATCTCCAGATTCAAGAGGCCTGATTCTCCTGCACTAGGCCGGGCGCATCCTAGACTTGTGGAAGGTTTTCGCTCTTCATTTGCCGGGACAGGAGACGCACCAGCATACCGTCGTAGCGAGTGCCGCTCCCCCTTTCCAGTTCTGCCAGAGCCTGTTCGGCGGTCCTGGCGGTGGCGAAGGGGTGATCGCTGGTCATGTTCACGTACGCATCGGCCACCGCCAGGATGCGCGCCCAGAGTGGAATCTGCTCACCGCGCAATCCCTGCGGATAGCCGCTGCCATCGAAAGCTTCATGGTGGTGCTCGACCGCCTTCTGGAGTACTTCGCCGTCGGGAATGGTGGAGAGAATTTCTGCTCCCATATGGGCATGGTACTTCATCAGATAGAACTCATCGTCGGTGAGCGGGCCGTTCTTGTTCAGGATGGCATCGGGAACGAAAACCTTGCCCACATCATGCACGCGCGCCGCATATGCCAGATCGTCCACCTCATCGGGTTCCAACCCGAGCGCGCGAGCCATCAGCTGGCTATATCGTGAAACCAAGTCTCCGTGCCCCGCGCCATTCACTTCGCGCATTTCCGCCGCGTGGGTCAGAACCTCGATCGCTTCCCGCAGTACCTGAGCGTTGTCGTTGGCCTCGGGCTCGCTTCGAGAAAGCTTTCGCAGGGTGGTCAGCAGCTCCTCGAGATGCTCCGGACCGGTATGCTCGCGTTGCAGAAAACCCTCGATGTAGGCGGAGACCTGCTGGCGCTGCACCGCACCGTGCTCATCCACCCCAAATTCATCGGCGGTCGATACCCGATCTCCTCCGGCACGCTTCGACATATACATGCCCGAGTCTGCGACGCGAATGATGTCCTCGACCGAGACACCATGCACCGGGAAGCTGGCTACCCCGAAGCTGCCGGTGATGTGGTGCTCCTGCAGCATGGGATCGGTTACCAGCCACAGACGCAGGCGTTCGGCGAGAATTTGGGACTGTTCCACGCCGGTTTCGGGCATCAATATAATGAATTCGTCCCCCCCATAGCGGGCGACCACGTTCGATTGCCGGCACTTCTGTTCTAACAGGCGTCCTACCCGGGCGAGCACCAAATCGCCCTCCAGATGTCCCAGGGTATCGTTCACGTCTTTGAATTTGTCGAGATCCATCAGCACCACGGAGAAGGGGCGGCCGGAACGTGACGCACGCCTCCACTCCGAAGTGAGCGCCTCAAAGAAGAAACGGCGCGTCTTGTTGCCGGTCAGGCCGTCGGTGATGGCCTGCTGCTGGAATTTCTGGAAAACGAAGGAATTGTGTAAAGCCGTGGCCAACAAGTCCGCCAGGGTCTTCATAATCAGCACGTCTTCGGGCGAAAAAGCATCTTCCTCGCCGCTTTCCACATTCAGCACCCCGAGCAGCGTGTCCCCATAGATGATGGGGATGCACAGCACCGAGCGCGATTCCGGGAGCACACCCTGCAAGTGAGGTTCGCCGGTCGTAGCCACCAGCGCGCTCTCGCCGGTTCGCGCCACCCGCCCGAGAATGCCCGCCCCCAACGGAATCCGCTTCCCCAGGGCTTTGGCCGTGGTGCCGGCCTCGGCTTTGATCTCCATCTCCTTGCGCGCGTAATCGAAGATTCCGATGCCGATATGGTCGAATTGAAAATTCTTTTGGATGTGACTGACGATTTCCCTCAGCATTTGCTCGGCATCTTCGCTTGAGATTGCCGTCTTCGAGATGCTGTTGAGGAAAGCAAAGTGATGCGCCCGCCTTTGTTCTTCGGCAAACAGCCGCGCGTTTTCGACCGCCACCGAGACTTGACCGGCAGCGGTCTGCAGCACTTCCATGTCGCGCTGCTCGAAGACGTACTCGCGCTCAGTGCTGAGCGCCGCCATCACGCCCGCCGGTTTGCCCGCCAGCAGAATGGGGGCTCCGCAGAAGCATTTGGCCGGTCTGGGGTCAATCACGATTGCACCCAGGCGTTCTCGCGCCTTCTCGATATCGGCGCGGATCAAAAGCGGCTGGCCGGTGCGCAAAATGTACTCGGTGAGACCGTGGGAGATCTTTCGCGAGCGCTTGGGCCGGATCTGTCCCTCGACCACTTCCAGCTCAAAACGAATCTCCTCTCCTTCTTGAAAGGCCACGTAGAATTCTTTGGTGAGGAAGATCTGGCCCAGTTCCTTGTGCACCGTCCGCAGAATTTCGTCCTGGTCTAATCGTGAGCTGATGGCTTGGCCGATCTGCGTCAGCAGTTCATACTCCTTGGTACGGCGCTGGGCGTCGTGCATGACCACGTAATTCTCGAGTGTTAAGCCAATCTGCAACGCTAGGCCGATCAGCATGCGCAGGTTCGACGTACCGAAGACGCTGGGGGCCGCATAGGGGAAGAAAATCACTCCGAAACTGTGTTCGCGAGTTTGCAGGCTGACGGCGGTCACGTGCCGGATCCCTTCCTGCATCATTAGCTGCCGGAATTGCTCGAAACGCCCCCCGGGGAATACCGGTAAAGGTTCAGAAATTTCTGTGACATTGCGGAAGGTTACAAATCCACCCCGGCGATAGGCCAGTTCGGCGATATATTCCCCGGCACCGCTCTTTTCCATCTTGCTGATCAGTCCGGGGGAGAAGCCGCGCTCGACCGAGGGAAGGATGGCGCGCCAGCGCTCGGAGATGTAAATCACCGCCCTTCCCGTGGGCAAAGGTGCGACCAGTCGGTCCAGCATGCTCTCCAGGCTGGGGACCAGTTCGTCGGCGGAAAGTAGGCGCGTGGGGTCCACCCCGAGGGTGGAGAACGCGAGCGCGTTCTCCTGCACCGCGTTGCGCTCGTTTTCAAAGAGCACCATCAGCATGGCGGCGCCCAGCAGAATCTGGGGAATCGCTCCCAGGAACAGGCCAGGCGGGCCGAGCAGAGCGACGAACGGGTTGCGCACGATCAATACCGCCCACAGCGCCAGCGAGACGGCGAGCAGCTTAAAGGCGACAGAATTCTTTCGGTGGGCGTGGCGATAAAAGTAGAAGGAGCAATAGAGGAGGACAACCGCGATGCCGACATTGAGGGGAAGATTCGGGGTAGCAGAAACGTCCAGACGAGATGCCCCGCTAGCGATGACCTCCCACAGATTCGAGCCCGCGAGCGCGATGCCCAGCACCGCGAAAACCGCGTCGGGCCAACGAGGGGTAAACTTCGCCCGCATCAGCCGGGTAGAGATGAAGATACACAACGTCATCGCCACCAAAAGCAGAGAACCGACAAAGGTGAGCCAGGTTTTCGGCGGCGGACGGAACGTTCCCCATGCCGCGCAACAATATTGCAAGGTGTAAAACGCCCAAGCCAGCTGCCAGGCGCGAAAATACTGCTGACGGCTTTGTTCGTAGAGGTAGGTAAACAGGAAAAACAGGAGCAGGACAACAACTCCCGGCACGATCATGCTGATGGCGACGCTATTCTGCTGAATCCCCATGGAATGGAAAGGAGCTGTTTCGGCGACCGCTCTCGGGCTGCTCTTGCCCGCCCATCTTATGGTTTCATACCCCACGAGAGTAGACAATAGTCTCCCCCGGTAAGAGTCGAATTCCCTGCCTCTCCGGGTAACAAGCGCGAGGTTACAGAAGATTGGATGGAAGGCAACCGGCCACAGAAGTCAGGCTTCTGTGCTGTTTCGTCTCTGCCAATTTCGTCTGGGAAGGGCGGATCGCGGAAATGCCGGATCTCGCCTCGTGCTAGCATAAATTGATAGCAGCCTCATGACCGCCTCGAACCCGACTCGCCCCAGCATCGAGCCCGCCGAGCCTCGCCCCCCAAATTTCATTCGCGACATTATTTTCGAAGATATAGAGGCGGGCAGGTTTGGAGGCCGCGTGCAGACCCGATTCCCTCCCGAACCGAACGGCTATCTGCACATCGGTCATGCCAAGGCCATTTGTCTGGATTTTGGCCTGGCAGACGAGTTCGCCGGCCATACCAACTTGCGCTTCGACGATACCAACCCCTCGAAAGAAGAGACCGAGTACGTCGAGTCCATCAAGGAAGATGTGAAGTGGCTGGGCTTCCATTGGGACAGCCTGTTTTATGCCTCCGACTACTTTGACCGGCTCTATGAATGGGCGGTCAAACTCATCGAGGCGGGAAAGGCCTATGTCGACGATCTCTCCGCCGACCAAATCCGGGAGTACCGGGGCACTCTGACCAAGCCGGGTAAGGAGAGCCCCTATCGCAATCGCTCGGTCGAGGAGAACCTGGAGTTATTCAAGCGCATGAAGGCCGGGGAGTTTCCCGACGGCTCTCGCGTGCTCAGGGCCAAAATCGACATGAGCTCGCCCAACCTAAATCTGCGTGATCCGGTCATGTACCGGATCCTGCATGCCGAGCACCACCGCACGGGCAAAAAGTGGTGTATCTACCCCATGTACGACTACGCTCACGGCCAGTCGGATTCGATCGAGCGGGTTACGCATTCCATGTGTACGCTCGAATTCGAAGGTCATCAGGCGCTCTACAACTGGTTCATCGAGCAGTTGGGCATCTTCCCATCGAAACAGATCGAATTCGACCGCCTCAATCTGACCTACACAATTCTGAGCAAGCGAAAGCTGCTGCAGCTGGTCGAGCAGGGCCACGTTCGCGGCTGGGATGATCCCCGTATGCCTACCCTTAGCGGCATTCGTCGCCGGGGCTATACCCCGGAGGCAATCCGCAATTTCTGCCGGGCGATCGGGGTTTCGAGAACCAATGGCATGATCGAACTCGAGATGCTGGAGCATTTTGTTCGGCAAGATCTGAACCGGCGTGCCCCGCGGCGCATGGCCGTGCTGCGACCGCTGAAAGTTGTCCTCGACAACTACCCCGAAGACCTGGTGGAGGAAATGGACGCGGTGAACAATCCCGAAGATCCGGCCAGCGGTACGCGCAAAGTCCCCTTTTCCCGCGTTCTTTACATTGAAGAGGATGATTTCCGCGAAAATCCGACGCCGCAATACTATCGCCTGGCCCCGGGCCGCGAAGTGCGCTTGCGCTATGGCTATGTCATCACCGCCACCCGAGTGGTGAAGAACCAGCAGGGCGAAATCTCCGAAGTCCATTGCAACTACGATCCGGCGACCCGGGGTGGCAATACACCCGACGGACGCAAGGTAAAATCGACGATCCACTGGGTTTCCGCCGCGCACGCCCTCGATTGCGAGACGCGACTCTACGAGCCCCTGTTTACTAAGAAGGATCCCAGCCTGACCGAGGAAGGCCAGGACTTTACCCAAAATCTGAATCCCAATTCCCTCCTGATAGTCAAGGGCTGCAAGGTAGAACCCTCCCTCGGCGGCGCGCCGGCGGGTGGCCGCTACCAGTTTGAGCGGCTTGGTTATTTCTCGGTGGATCCGGACTCGACCCCGGGGAAGCCGGTGTTCAACCGCAGCGTGGCGTTGAAAGATACCTGGGCCAAGATCGAAAAGAAGGCACAATCGCCGAGCGGCACGCGGTAAGCACCCGCTCGCCGGCAAAGCTAAGTTCGGTCGCCGCGAGTGCCGACGCCTATACTCGCCCCTTAAAGGCCAGTTGCGTGCGGGCTCTGGGCAGGATTCTTCTTGGGCGGAGGTGGTGGCTTCACGACCTTCACGCCAAAGCGGACGGGAAGGTTCTTGGGCGGATAACAAGCGGCGTTGTCACAGGCCTGGTATCTGAGATTTCCATGAAATTCATACTGGCCATACATCACGCTGGACAAAGGCCTCACGCTGACCGACACGGTAAACTCCCCGGTATAGACATTGAGTTTCTCGGTGGGAGAGAAGGCGAAGCTCATGTCCTGGCCCGGTGGATAAGTGATTTTTCCCACCATCAGGTCTGTCGGAGGGTCGAGTTTCAGAGTGGTAGGAATCAGATACTCGGCGGAGGGCTTATTGGAGTTGATGTGAAATCCCGACTCCACGCGAAAGCCGACAGTAATGATGTTCGCTTTGCCCCGGGTCACATTGGCGGTAGGCACGGGCAGGAGAGAAACCGAAGGGGTCTTCTTCGCGAATGCGTCCTGCGCGGGCAGGCGCAATCCCAAGGCCACCACCAGCCCAAGGCTTGCCATCGCGCGCTGCACCACGTTCCAGGCCTGCTCTTTCTGTTGACTCACTGTTCCCCTCGTGCGAGCGGCGAGTAGCATCTGCCACCCTTGGGCAAGATCTGCTCTACTTTTGCGCCTGAACGGCGGGGCCGGGCCCAAGGATCTTTTTTACGCTGTCTTCGATATCCGCCCGGCCCTTGAGGCCGAGTACCTTGTCGACCACCTTCCCGTTACGATCGATAAAAAAGCTTACCGGCAAGTAGGGGATGCCCCCGTAAGCATCGCCCACCTCCTCCTTCCCGATCAGCACCGGGTAGTTGACCCCCATCTCTTTGGCGAACGCTGCAATCTCCCCCGGGCTGCCATCGTCCATCGCCACTCCTAGGATTTGCAGTCCGGCCGGGCCATATTGCTTTTGCAGCTGAACAAACCAGGGCATCTCGATTTTGCAAGGAGGACACCAGGTCGCCCAAAAATTCAGCAGGATTGCTTTGCCGCGGTAATCGGAGAGATGTACGGTCTTGCCCTCGAGCGACGCCAGAGCGAAATCCGGCGCCTGGCCTCCCTCGGTTTGAGCGGCCAATGGGTTTTGCCGGCGGCGGGCGCTTCTGAGGCCGACCACCAGCATCAAAGCAATCATCGCTGCCACGGCGACGATTACCAAGGGATCGCGTTTCACGGAAATCTCTCCTCACAAAGCAAAGCGGTTTAGAAACGACAAGTAATTCGAAATGATGGTAAAGCGCCGAGAGACCAGCAAAACGCCCAGAACAATCAGAAGCGCGCCACTGCCCACTTCAAGGGCGTGCATATACGAGCGGAAGCGCCCGTAAAAGCGCAAGAAGCGTTCGATGCCGAAGGAGGTCAGAAGAAACGGCACGGCCAGTCCCAAGGAATAAACAGCCAGCAGGGCAATGCCTTTCGCCAGCGAATTCTGGGCGGCCGCGAACCCGAGGATGACCGCCAAAATGGGCCCGACGCAGGGAGTCCAGCCAAAGGCAAACGCGAAACCAATCAGAAATGCTCCTCCCGGGGTGCTTCCACCTTGGATCTGGTGCAGGCGCTGGTCGCGATAGAGGGCCGGAATCCGCAGCAACCCGCTCAGGTGGAGGCCAAACAGAATGATGACGATTCCTCCTAGCTGTGCCAGGGTTGACTTGTAGCGTGCCACCAGCTGTCCAATCTCCGTCGACAGCGCTCCCAGAGTGATGAACACAACGCTGAAGCCAACAATGAAGCTGACGGAGTTCACCATCATTTTGCGCAGCAGGTTCGAGTTCTCGAGCTTCAGCTCTTCGACTCCAACTCCGGAAATAAGCGAGACATAGCCGGGCACAAGCGGGAGAACGCAGGGCGAGAGGAAGGACGCCAAGCCGGCGAGGAAGGCCGCAATGGGAAGAGGAAGACTAGACATCAAGCCTTATTCTACCTTCTTGCGGATTGGCGTGAGAGAAATCCAGACCAACTCCCGAGTTCCCGAAGGAGGGTTGCTTCACGATTCGACGGTACAATCGCCGGAAGGTTAGGCATTTTGGCCGGAATCCATGCCCAGAAAATCCGGGCCAGCCTCACTTTCCCTGTCCATCTTCTTTCCCTGCCGGCGGAGTGCCCGACTCCGACGGCGGCTTGGGCGGGGGTGTGACCTCGATAGGTGCTTCGGCCAACAGCTTTCGAACCAGCCCCAGAGGCACTTTCGCGTTGAGCACGGCGCGCTCCTTCTGTTGCTGGATTTCCAGGCTGTCAAACAGTGCTCTGATATCGGGATCGGGAACCTTGGCGCCGAGGGAAATCTCTGCCGCATGCATGAGCCGGAGAAATGCGCTCACGCGATCGACCAGGGCACTGGCCTGCTTTTCATTTCCCGTAAAAGCGACCGCTCGGAGATGAAGGGTTCCCAAGTACCGTATCGATGCCAGCATCACGGCGGGTTCGGATAAAACCTTGGCCCAGGTGTCGGGGCTGCTTGGGAAAATATTCATCGAGGGGTCGACACGAAAAACCGCCCAAGCCAAGCTGGCCAGCGGCACGCTCCGATAATAGCGGCGCAGCAGCGCTGGACCGCCGAATGGGGAGGCCAGTTTTCTTGAGCGGTCGATCATGCCGCGGATGACCTGCGGATCGTCGACATTCGAGGCCGCCACGCTATCCACAGCGAGGATGGCTACCCGTACCGTGCGTCCCTCCAGGGGAATGGCGTAAATGTCCGCCGAGCGATAGTTTTCTACCGAGCGGGAGACTTTCCGCAAATAATCCCGCAGGCGGTCGCCGTGAATCTTTCCCACGAAAATCTCCGAGAAGCGAGGCTCCTGTTTCTGGGGGCTCTGGCTTGAATAGTGGATGGCGATCGCGGCCTGTTCGAGATCGCGCTCGAATTGAAATCCGGTTGCCTGGATGAAATCATCGTAGTCGGCGTCGTGCGCAACCTGCGGGAGTCGGCCGATCACGTCGGCCCGGCGCATCCATTGAAAATTGATGTAGACAAAGCCATCGGCGCCGGGAAGAAGACGAGCGGGTTCGGGGGGAGCGTGCTTGCGCAGCACGACAATCAGAGCGACGCCCGCCGCTAACACGAGAACGCCCGCGATGACTGGGAGCCTGCGTCGTATTCGCATGGAGCGCGGCCGCTCGGGGATCCAGGAACGGTTGAAAACCTGATCCGGGAGGGCCAAGGAAAGCCAATCATAGCACCCGGCTCCTAGTTCAAGCCCTCCGAGAGGGGCGCAGCTGGTTCTTCGAGCTCAGCTTGGGGGAACAGGCGGGGCAGGCGGGGCTCTCTGCTTGCACGTGGGTTGCCGTTATGATATTTTGAAGCTGTACCCGACAGCGAACGGATGTGGGGAGAGCGTGCCTTTAAGAGCATGTTTCCCAAGCTGCTGGCGTAGCTCAGCTGGTAGAGCATCTGATTTGTAATCAGAGGGTCAGGGGTTCAAATCCCTTCGCCAGCTCCAGGATTCCGGAAAATAGGGATTGCGACGGCGCGACATCGGGTTTTTCCATCGGCACTCCATAAGGAAGCATTTGCGAAGTGTAGTGTGTGTGAATGCGTGCGAAGAGGGGTTCGTGCGCATTTGTCCTATTGAGGTTATCCGCCGAGCACTATCTTCCAGGCGTCAGCAAGGCCTGGCATACAAGCCGGACTGCAGGCAGCCGGCGATTTGCACAGGTGGGTGAGTGGTTAAAGCCGGCAGACTGTAAATCTGCTCCTCCTAGCGAGGTACGGAGGTTCGAATCCTCCCCTGTGCACCAGTGATTCGAGTGAATCGTCTATTGTTCGCACTGGTCGCCTACTTAGTGTTGGGAGTTTTGTCGTGGACGACGCTCGGCGACCTGCGAATTCGGCTGGTGGTGCTGTTAATCTTGGGCATGTTTGCGCTCAAGACCTGGGTGCACCGAAAAGATTTCATGCACTCAGACTAGAGGCGAGAGCTGTTTGCGTTTTAACAGGCGGGTGCGAGACCTGAAGCGGTAAGGAAAATCCGCAACGTGCTGCGGAGTATCCCTAGGCAGTGGGCGAGGCGGGAGTAACTCAGAGGCGGGAGTAACTCAGTGGTAGAGTCACAGCCTTCCAAGCTGTTGGTCGCGGGTTCGATTCCCGTCTCCCGCTCCAGACTTCTGGGCAGCAAGTTCGGCCGATGTAGCTCAGTTGGTAGAGCACTCCCTTGGTAAGGGAGAGGTCACCAGTTCAATCCTGGTCATCGGCTCCAGATTCGAAGGCAGGATTTTGGACGTGGCGAGCTTCGAGCAAGCGGTGCTCAAGGTTGAAAAGGAGAAGGAATTCGCGCAACTGAGGACCGCCATCGGCTGTGCCTTCGCCCCGGAGAAGGTGGAAAAGCTGCTCAAGCGGATGGCCAGGCAAAGATTGCGAGTTCGGGATTGGGACTCGGTGCTGGCGGGAGGCGTTCTCGATGAGGGCCAGTCGGGAGCGCGCAGCCAGAGTCTCTATGAGTCGCTCCCGGTCTCGGACCAAGCCCAGATTCGTGAATTCTATCTTTTCAGCGTGGAAGAGGTTAGCCCGAAGCTGAGAGCGCGGTTTCACAAGCTATACCAGTATTACTGAGGATCCGGGAAATTCCTCACCGACAGCAACGAGGTTAGCGCGAATGGCGAAAGAGAAATTTGAACGCAATAAGCCGCACGTGAACGTGGGGACGATCGGGCATATCGATCACGGGAAGACGACGTTGACGGCGGCGATCACCAAGGTACTGCAGAAGCACAATCCGAAGGTGGTGTTTCGCTC
>DATJVZ010000217.1:0-16860 GCA_035501575.1 Terriglobales bacterium
TCTCCCATGATCAACGCAATCGAACCGGGGGCAACACGCAGTTCTTCTGCCACCTGCTGGGTGAGCGAGGTACGGATGTTCTGGCCGACTTCTACCTTCCCCGTAAACACAGTCACCTTACCGTCCGCGGCAATGTGCAACCAGGCTTGGATGCTTTGCGGAAGCTCATCCTCCGATTGACGGCGAGTCCCCGAGGTGCGGCTCGCCGCGGAACCGGCGCACGCGCATACCACCATGCCGGTACCCAGCAATTTGAAGAATTCCCGCCGCCCCAGATCAAAGCCGTAGCGCAGAGGCGCGATGGCAGCGTGTTCTTGCTCTTCTAGTAGAAGATCGCGGGTCGCTGGTTCATTCATTCCGTCGATCCTTTAGCAGAGGATGCGGCTTGGCGTACCGCTTCGAGGATCCGTGGATACGTGCCACAGCGGCAGATATTGCCATCCATGGCGTTGATGATTTCCTCATCGCTCGGCACGGGGTTCTTCCTCAATAGACCAACCGCCGCCATGATCATGCCGGAAGTGCAGTACGCGCACTGGAAGGCTTCGGCGCCGACAAAGGCCTGCTGAACCGGATGCAGTCGGCCATGTTCCTCGAGCCCTTCGATGGTGGTGATCTTCTTTCCGGCGACCGCGCTCAGTGGAGCCTGGCAGGAACGCGCCGGTTTACCGTCGAGCAGCACCGTGCAGGCCCCACACATTCCTTCCCCGCAGCCGTACTTGGTCCCAGTCAGACCCAGGCTGTCGCGCAGGATGTAAAGCAGCTTGCTGTCGGGAGGGGCATCGACCTGATGTTCGGCTCCGTTTACCGATAGCAGGAATGGCATCGCGTTCCCTCGAAGCCGTGCGGGCAACTCATGGCGATTATAGCTCCAGACGTCGGTGCCCGCGGCTAGGTTTGCCTATACCTGAAAAAGTTTCCACAACCTCTGATGGTATTCTCCTTTTCTTCGCTCTCGGTCGAGTATATAATCGCGGCTGAGTCGAGTGATCTGACTCTTGAGGAGCCTCCCACATGGCCGATGAACGCAGCAAAGCCATTGATCTTGCCTTCTCGCAGATCGAAAAGCAGTTCGGGAAGGGTTCGATCATGCGCTTGGGATCGAAGGAAGCCATCGTTCCGATTGCCGTGATTTCTACCGGTTCGATCTCCTTCGATGCGGCGCTCGGGGTCGGCGGTTTTCCCCGCGGGCGGGTTATCGAAATTTTCGGTCCAGAATCGTCCGGCAAAACCACGATTGCCCTACAGGTCATTGCCGAAGCACAGAAGGCCGGCGGAATGGCCGCCTTCGTGGATGCCGAGCACGCTCTCGATCCTGGTTATGCCAAGAAGCTGGGCGTAGATGTAGACAATCTCCTGGTTTCACAACCCGACTATGGCGAGCAGGCCCTGGAAATTGCGGAAACTCTGGTTCGCTCGAACGCGATCGACGTTCTGGTTGTCGACTCGGTCGCAGCCTTGGTCCCCAAAGCCGAGTTGGATGGCGAGATGGGCGACAGCCACATGGGACTGCAGGCGCGCCTGATGTCGCAGGCCTTGCGCAAGCTGACCGGAATCGTCTCGAAGTCCCGAACTTCGCTGATCTTCATCAACCAGATCCGGGAAAAAATTGGCGTCATGTTTGGTAACCCCGAAACCACGACCGGAGGCCGCGCACTCAAGTTTTATGCCTCGATGCGCATCGATATTCGCCGCATCGCTGCCATTAAGGAGGGCGACCAGGTTACCGGCTCCCGGACGAAGGTCAAAGTGGTGAAGAACAAAGTGGCCGCTCCCTTTCGCGAGGCCGAGTTTGACATCCTCTATGGGGAGGGCATTTCCCGCGAGGGGGACTTGCTCGACCTCGCTGTGGCCCACAACATTCTCGAGAAAACCGGCGCTTGGTTCAGCTACAAGAGCGAACGAATCGGCCAAGGCCGGGAGAACGCACGCCAGTTCCTGCGGAGCAACAAGGACACTTTGGCGAAGCTCGAAGCTGAAGTGCGAAAGCAGCTGGGACTGACGACGGCGACGCCCGCGTCGGCAGCATCCTCCTCGGCCTCGGCTTCCCCGCAAGGAGCTCGCGTAACCACCATGCCGAGTGCTTCGGCTGAACCTGCCCGGGTGCCGGCGGCCCGTCGTTAATCGGCGAGCGGCTCAATGCCTGCCGTCTGCGGCCGGCAACACGGAGAACTGGATATCCAGTTCATCCTTGACTCGGACTGTACCTCCCGCCACTCGAACCGGCTGAATGCCGAAATCGGTTTGCTTGATTTGGCATCGGCCGACGTAGGCGTTTGCCTGCTTGCGAACCGTAGTCGTGACCGGCCTGGTTTGGCCATGTAAGCTCAATTCTCCGTGCACCGTCCAGGCATCGTGAGAGGTCGGTTCGATCGAGGTCGAGCGGAATCGAATGTCGGGATACTTTTCGCTCTCGAGCACCTGCGTCTGCATGGTGCGCTCGACCTCCGCCAGCTGGCTGGAGGAAAGGCTTTTGTCTTCCTCGAGCTTCATCTGCCGGGAGTCAACCCGGAAGCTTAGGCTCGACGGCGGACCCTCCTCGAGGGCACCTTCGGCAATCGGAGCCAGCACCCAATGCTCGTGGCCGGCGGCGGCGAACAATCCCGACTTGCCCACGTGGATGCGAATCGTGCTGTGCTCGATGTCGATCGCCTTTGGCGCGGCGGGAGAGGTTCGCGCCGAGATCACGAACAGCAAGAGAAGCCCGATTTCGAGCGTCCTGGTCAATCAAGTCCGCCTTTGCGCCAACCCCGCTTCGTAGGCGGCAATCTCGGCTTCGTGCTCGAGCGTGAGCCCGATTTCGTCCAGTCCTTCGAGCAGGCAATGACGGGTGAATTCGTCGATCGGAAACGTGGCAGAAAATCCCCGGTCGTCACTCACCCGGCAGTGCTCAAGATCGACGGTGAGCTGGTAGTTGGGCGCCTCCGCGCTGCGTTCGACGATTTCACGGACTTCCTCTTGGCGGAGCACGACGGCCAGCAGACCATTCTTGGCGCAGTTGGTGGCGAAGATGTCGGCAAAGGAAGGCGCCACCACGGCGCGGAACCCGAAATCCGCCAGCGCCCACACGGCGTGTTCGCGGGAAGATCCGCAGCCGAAATTTTTCCCCGTCACCAGCACGCTTGCACCCTTCGAGCGCGTCTGGTTCAACACAAACGAAGGTTCCAGAGCCCCGTCCGCAGCGCGCCGCCAATCAAAAAACAAAAACTCACCGAAGCCGCTGCGCTCGATTCGCTTGAGAAACTGTTTGGGAATGATCTGGTCGGTGTCAATGTTGGCCCGATCGAGCGGAACCACCCGGCCGGTGTGAGTGCGGAATGGCTGCATAGGAATTCCTGGCTTCAGCGAAACTGCCAATTGCGAATGTCGGTGAAGTGCCCGGCGATGGCGGCAGCGGCTGCCATCATCGGGCTCACCAAATGGGTGCGACCGCCTCGGCCTTGCCGGCCCTCGAAGTTGCGGTTGCTGGTGGACGCGCATCGTTCGCCGGGTTGCAGAATGTCTGGATTCATGCCCAGGCACATCGAGCAGCCGGATTCGCGCCACTCGAAGCCAGCCTCTTGAAAGATGCGATCTAAGCCCTCCTGTTCGGCCGCACGTTTGACCGCCTGCGAACCGGGCACGACCATGGCACGAACCTGCGGGGCCACCCGGTAACCCTTGGCTACCCGGGCCGCGGCCCGCAGATCTTCCAAGCGAGAATTGGTGCACGAGCCGATGAAAACACGGTCAATCGGAATCGTCTCGATAGGCGTGCCCGGTTCCAGGCCCATGTATTCGAGCATGCGGGCCGCCCCGGCGGCATCCCCGGTCTTCAGTTCATTCTTGTCCGGCACCCGGCCGTTGACCGGCACCACCATCCCTGGATTCGTTCCCCAGGTCACCAGCGGCGCCAGCCGGGAGGCATCGACTTCGACGACCACATCATATTTCGCGCCGGGATCATAGCTCGAACGGCGCCAACGGGAGAGGGCCTCGTCCCAGGCGCGGCCGCGCGGGGCAAAACGACGGCCTTCGAGATAGGCGAAGGTCACATCGTCAGGCGCCACCATGGCCGCGCGCGCACCGGCTTCGATGCTCATATTGCACAGGGTCATGCGGCCTTCGATCGAAAGCGCGCGCACTACCTCGCCTGCGTACTCGATGACGTAGCCGGTGGCTCCGTCGGTCCCAATCTGGCGGATCACAGCCAAAGCGAGATCCTTGGCGCCCACTCCGTGTCCCAGCCGACCGCTGACCTGGATCAGCATGTTCTTCGGCTTGCGCTGCGGCAGACACTGGGTGGCGAGCACGTGCTCCACCTCCGAGGTTCCGATTCCGAAGGCCAACGCTCCCAGGGCACCATGCGTACTGGTGTGGCTATCCCCGCACACGATGGTCATGCCGGGCTGGGTAAAACCCAGTTCTGGACCGATCACGTGCACGATCCCCTGATCGGGGGAGTCCATATCGAACAACCGGATGCCGAACTCTTTCGCGTTCTTCGCGAGCGTTTCAACCTGCAAGGCGGCGATGGGATCGGCGATCGGTGTACCGCGCGGCGTCGTCGGCACGTTATGGTCTACGGTTGCAACCGTGTGTCCGGGCTGCCGCACGCTTCGGCCGGCAACCCGCAAGCCTTCAAAGGCCTGCGGCGAAGTGACTTCGTGCACCAGGTGAAGATCGATGTAAAGCAGGGGCAGCCTGCCGGGCGGGACGCACACCACGTGGTCGGTCCAAATCTTATCGAGCAGGGTGCGTGGTTCGCTCATGACCTTCTCAATCCGGCCCATGCCCTTCTGCAGACCAGGGTACGCTGGTTCGAATCAACCAGCAATTACGCGCTCCGGCATCGCGGAGAGCTCATGGACCGCCTCCACCACCTTGGTTCCCATCTCTTCGGTGGTGAGCGAGTTCTCGCCCGGCTTGGCCAGATCGCGGGTGCGATGCCCGGCCGAGAGCACGGCTTCGACCGCCCGCTCGGTGCAACTGGCCTCCGCGTCCAAATGAAACGAATATCGCAGCATCATCGCCACCGAAAGCATCGCGCCCAGCGGATTGGCGATGCCGCGGCCGGCGATATCGGGAGCCGAGCCGTGAACCGGTTCGTACAAACCTACCGAGCCGCCCAGGCTGGCCGAGGGCAATAGCCCGATCGATCCCACCACACTGCCGGCTTGGTCCGACAGTATGTCGCCAAACATATTTTCGGTCAGCAGCACGTCAAACTCTGTGGGATGGGAGACCAAGGCCATGGCCGCCGCGTCCACGTACATGTGGGCCAGCTGAACCTCGCGATATTCCTTGGCGACACCGGTCACCACTTCGCGCCACAGGCGGGAGCAATCGAGCACGTTGGCCTTATCCACGGAAGTGACCTTGCGCCGCCGGCCGCGCGCCAGCCCGAACGCCATGCGGGCAATGCGCTCGATTTCAGGTTCCTGGTACTGCATGGTATCGATCGCGGTTCGATTGCCGGTCGATCCCTGGAGCGACCGCGGTTGGCCAAAATAAAGGCCTCCCAACAGCTCGCGCACGATCACCAGGTCGGTTCCGCGGACCACCTCGGCGCGCAAGGGCGATCCTTCGACGAGAGCGGGGAAGCAGACGGCGGGCCGCAGGTTGGCGAAAACTCCGAGCTCCTTGCGCAGGCGGAGCAAGCCCCGTTCGGGGCGCAGGTGAGCCGGATAGCGATCAAACTCCGGACTTCCCACGGCTCCGAGCAACACCGCCCGGGAAGCTAATGAGCTCTCGATGGTGTCTTTAGGTAAGGGGTCGTTCTCGGCGCGGAGAGCGGCACCGCCGATATTCTGCTGGGTAAGACTTAGTTGGTGGCCAAATCGCTCGGCCACGCTTTCAAGCACACGCAGGGCTTCTCGAATGACTTCCGGACCGATGCCGTCTCCCGGCAGGATGGTGAGATTTAGCAGCATTCCCTTGCGAAACTATACACCCCAGAGATAGTCCTCCTGCTCGCCATGGTGGTCGGCGAGCGGAGCGCGCGGGAAATGGGGCAGGTCGGGCTTAGCACCCGATTTCGTAGGCAGCGGCGGGACAGCAGTGTCATTGAGGGGTGCACCGCTGGCCGCGACGGCACGGGGCTTTTCCGGGGCCGAGATCGTAGGCTGGGGGGGAGCCTTGCCGCTCCCGATCAAATCGAGCAAATGATAATCCTCAATCTGCTTGATGCGGTCGGCGAGCGCCACAAAGCTGCGGTAAATTTCATCCAGCTGGCGGGCTTCGAAACAATATCCCAGTTGCTCATAGCGGAGGCCGAGAGCGTGGCGGCCGGAGTGTTTGCCGAGCACTAGTTTTGAATCCGGAACCCCTACCGACTGGGGAATCATGATTTCATAGGTCAGGGGATTTTTGAGCACACCGTCCTGGTGAATGCCGGCTTCGTGAGCAAAAGCGTTGCGACCGATGATCGCTTTGTTCGGCTGCACCCCCACCCCGGTGATCTCGCTGAGCAGAACGCTGGCCGGGTAGAGCTCCTTGGCTACCACGGCGGTGTCATAAGGCAGCCGATCGGGACGAACCCGCAGCGCCATCACGATTTCTTCGAGCGCGGCATTGCCGGCGCGTTCTCCAATTCCATTGATGGTGCATTCTACTTGTCGAGCGCCCTGGGAGATGGCGGCCAGCGAATTCGCCACCGCCAACCCCAGATCGTCGTGGCAGTGTGCCGAGATGACCGCCTTTTCGATTCCCCTGACTCGCTGCTGGAGAATTTGGATCAGTTCGCCGAATTCGGCCGGGGTGGCGTACCCCACCGTATCCGGAATGTTGATGGTCGTTGCCCCGGCTTCGATGACGGCTTCGACCACTTGGCAGAGAAAGTCGCGATCGGTGCGGGTGGCGTCTTCGGGCGAAAACTCCACATCGTCGCACAGGGTTTTGGCCCGCGCTACCGACTGCGTAGCCCGCTCGAGACACTGCTGGCGTGAGATTCGCAGTTTGTACTCGAGGTGAACGTCGGAAGTGGCCAGGAAAAGATGGAGGCGGGGATGCGCCGCCTCGCGCACGGCCTCCCAGGCACGCTCGATGTCTTCCCGGCAAGCCCGAGCAAGAGCCGCAATGACGGGCCGGCGCAGGGCAGCCGCAATCGCGCGCACGGCTGCGAAGTCTCCCTCCGACGCAATGGGAAACCCGGCCTCGATAACGTCGACGCCGAGACGGTCGAGTTGCTGCGCCATGCGCAGCTTTTCCTCGACGTTCATGCTGCAACCCGGCGACTGCTCGCCGTCGCGCAGGGTGGTGTCGAAAACTCGAATTTCGGTCCGCTCCATGCCGGATTCTCCGTGGAGATGAGTTCCCGTGATCTTACGTCGACAGCGACATTAAGCAAAGTTTATAATGATTAATCTAGTATTAGTTTGTCTGCATACCATAAGCCAGGCTAATGCTGCCTGCAGTTTGGCTAAAGTGGGGGAGGCATGGATCTAGGTCAGCTCGAGGTCTTTCTCGCCGTAGCCCGGGAGCGTCGCTTCTCGCGGGCCGCGGAAAAACTCTATCGTACTCAGTCGGCCGTCAGTCAATCCATTCGCAAGCTGGAAGAGGAGATCGGGGAGCCGCTCTTTGATCGCTCCTCGCGCGAGGGGCTCCTCACCGATGCCGGTCGCGTGCTCCAGGAGTACGCCGAGAGAATGCTGAATCTGCGGGCCGACGCCCGCGAAGCACTGGTCGAACTTCGCGCCCTGCACAAGGGCAAGCTGGTTATCTCGGCCAATGAATTCACCGCTCTCTATTTGCTTCCGGTGCTCGCGGAATTCCGCCGACTCCATCCCATGGTCAAGATTACGGTCAATCGCTCCCTGGGCAGTCAAATTCCGGATGAGGTGCTGCGCCACACCTCCGAACTCGGAGTTCTGACCTACGATCCCCAGGACACCCAATTGCATGCGACCGTGGTCTATCTGGACGAACTTGTCTTTGTTGTCCCGCCCAACCATCCCTTGGCCAAGCAGAGTCAGGTGAGCATCCGCCAGCTCGGGGCTGAGTCCTTCGTGGCCCACAACGTGTCTTCGCCCTATCGCGAAAAGGTGCTGCAGGCCTTCCGGCGGCATAAGACTCCCTTGCATATGAGCGTGGAATTGCCCACGCTGCAGGCCATCAAGCAGTTCGTCGCCATGGGCAATGGAGTGGCGCTGGTGCCCCAGATCAGCGTGGAAGAGGAACTTCATCGCGGCGAACTGGTGCAGATTCCGGTGCGCGAATTGCGCCTGGATCGCCGGCTGCGATTGATCCACCGCAAAGCGGCCAGCCTTTCCCACGCGGCGCGCGCGTTCTTAGCCGTGGCCGAGAGCTTCGCCGGGGAACACGGTGGCCGCTACCGTTTTCAGACGCAGCACTGAATCGGCCTTGCAGTCTGCGGCCACTTTCCAATACTCTCGCTAGCAGGCGATTCGCGCCCTGGGGATTTCGGTTGCATGAAATATTGCCGCTTCCAACTCGAGGACCACGCGGAATACGGCCTGGTTGAGTCGATCGCGGGAAAAGAAGAGATCACCCGCCGGCTATTGAAATCCCCATACGAGGGAAGGGACCTCGAGGATCTCCCGAGCAAGGCCATCTCGCGGATTCCCTTGGACGGCGCTCGGCTGCTCGTGCCCGTCGAACCGTCGAAGATCGTCTGCGTCGGCCGCAACTATCGCGAGCACGCCGCCGAACTGGGAAATGAAGTTCCGCTCGAGCCGCTGATTTTCCTCAAGCCGCCCAGCTCCTTGCTGGCTTCCGGGCAAACCATCCGTCGCCCGCGAATTTCCGAGCGCACCGACTACGAAGGGGAACTGGCGGCCGTCATCGGACGGCCTTGCTATAAGCCCGCAGCCGATGAGGATTTGCGCCCCTTTGTTCTCGGCTACACCGCGCTGAATGATTTCACCGCCCGTGACCTGCAGAGAAAAGATGGCCAATGGACGCGCGGCAAGGGGTTTGACACCTTCTGTCCGGTGGGTCCGGTGGTGACCGACGAGATTGATCCCTGGGCAGGGGTGGAAGTGGAGACGCGCGTGAACGGCGCAGTCCGGCAACACGGCAACACCCGGGATTTTGTTTTCCCCTTGGATGTCATTCTCCGCTACATTACCGCGGTCATGACCTTGGTTCCGGGTGATCTCGTCGCCACCGGTACACCCGAAGGTGTGGGGCCGGTGATCGCCGGAGACGTCGTCGAGATCACCATCGGAGGCATGGGCACGTTGCGCAACCCTGTCGCCGACGAATAATGCCGATGCCGCAGAGGCGCGAGGTCAGATTCCCCTCCGCCCGGTTGCTAACCAGAGAGGCCCTTGGTTAGTCTAAGTTCTACGTTTCCTACGCAAAAGGCAGTTCTCGGCCAAGGTTACAAAGCTGATTGCGAAATGCTCGTACTCACCTAGGAGAAGCCATGCCGAACCGATCGAAGCTTACGTTAGGAATCTTCCTGATTCCCGTTTTTGCTCTTCTTGGCGCCGGCCAAACCAAAGACAAAAGCCAGCGCCCGAGTCCGCCGGCGCAGGCGCAATGCAAGTTTTCCGACGGCAATAGCATCACCGTCAACTATTCCAGCCCGCGGATGAAAGGCCGCAAGATATTCGGCGACCTGGTTCCCTACGGCGAAGTGTGGCGTACCGGTGCCAATGAGGCCACGAGCCTTGCGACTACGGTCGGCCTCACCGCCGGGACGACCAGTGTGCCCGCGGGAAGTTACACCATCTTCACCGTTCCTACGGCGAGCAAGTGGACGCTGATCATCAACAAGAAGACCGGGGAGTGGGGGATTCCCTACAAATATGAGTCCGACGAACTCGGCCGTGTCGACATGAAAGTCTCCCAGACGGCTTCGCCCGTCGAGGACTTCACCATTGCCTTCGATCAGAATGGCAGTGCCTGTACGATGAACCTGAGCTGGGAGAACACTAAGGCTAGCGTGGCCCTACGAGAGGCAAAATAGCCCCGGGTCTTCTCCTCCCCTGGCGCCGTCCGTTTTGCTCCGGGCAAGCCTAGGCTGAGGACGAGGCGGTGCTCACTGGCTGCTCGAAAAGGCCAGGGCGATGAGCGCCCTCTGCTCGAGTTCATGTGCCTTCGTCGAACCTGTGGCCGGGCTGGCGCTCGCCGATCGCTTGACCGAAAGCACCGGGCGCGAGCCCGCAATGTGGCGCAAACGAGGCAGCATGTAGAACAGCGCGCCCATATTCGCCGGTTCCTCCTGAACCCACACGATATCGGCATCGGGATGGCGTTTGAACTCGCCTGCAAGTTCGCGTTCGGGAAAAGGATAGAGTTGGTCGATGAAGACGATCGCTGTCGAAAGGTCTTTCCGCTTCTTCCGCTCCTCCCGCAATTCGTGGCCGATCTTACCGCTGCAGAGCAGGATGCGCTGCGCACTTGCCGCTTCGGAGTCGGGCAACACCTTGAGAAAGCCGGGTTGTGTGAACTCCGTGATGGGCGAACACGCATCAGGATGGCGCAACATGCTCTTGGGCGTGAACACCACCAGCGGTTTTCGCCACTGGGACAGCGCCTGTCGGCGGAGGAGATGGAAATATTGGGCGGCGCTGGAGGGCTGGCAAATCTGAAAATTGTCGCGCGCCGCCAGCTGCAGAAAGCGTTCGATGCGGGCACTCGAATGCTCCGGCCCTTGCCCTTCGTACCCGTGGGGCAGCAGCAGTACTAACCCCGAAAGCAGGCCCCACTTGTCCTCTCCCGCGCTGATAAACTGATCGATCACTGCCTGGGCGACGTTGGCAAAGTCGCCAAATTGTGCCTCCCACAGCACCAGGGCCTCGGGGAAGTCTCGGCTGTAGCCATATTCAAAACCCAGGACGCCCGCTTCCGAGAGCGGGGAATCATAGATTTCGCAGCGCGCCTGATTGGGCGTGATGTTGGCGAGGGGCATATACTCGCCTTCGTTCTCCGTGTCGATCAGAACGGCGTGTCGCTGATTGAACGTACCCCGGCGGCTATCTTCTCCGCTGAGGCGCACCGGGATGCCGGATTTCACCAGGCTGGCGAAAGCCAGAGCCTCAGCCATGCCGTAGTCTACGGTTCGTTTGCCCCGCACCATCTCGGCGCGCTGCTCGAGAAGCCGCTTCACTTTGGGATGGATGTGAAAGTCGGCGGGATAGCTCGTCAGTGACTCGGCGAGCTCGGTGAGTGCCGGCAGGGAGATTCCCGTCTCGACCTCATATTCCGGCTTGTACCGCCCACCTTGAAAGCCGTCCCAATAGCCGGGTAGCTCGCGGAGCAGAGGCATCTTGGTGAGCCGGGCAGCCTTCTCTTGTCCCGTTTCGAATTCTTCGCGAATTCCCCGAACCTGCTGTTCAACCTCGCCTGCAGCAATGTCTTCGGCATAGATCTGCCACAGTGGCGGGTGATCCTTGATCGCCCTGTAGAGCAAGGGCTGAGTGATCGTGGGATCGTCTACCTCGCTGTGTCCATGGCGGCGGTATCCGATGAGATCGACAACCACGTCACTCGCGAACTGATAGCGATACTCAACCGCCATGCGCCCGACGCGGACGACCGCATCCACATCCTCGGCGTTCACGTGAAAGATTGGAATGGACTGTCTCCGGGCGATCTCGGCCGAAAAGCGCGCCGAATGGGCCTCGCGCGGCAGCGTGGTAAAGCCGATGAGATTATTGGCAATCACGTGGATGGTGCCGCCAACGGTGTAGCCGGGCAGCTCCGCATAGTTTAGGGTTTCGGCCAGAATTCCTTGGCCGGCGAAAGCGGCATCGCCGTGCACCAACAGGGGCAGATGGGCTGCCTTGCCCGACGCTCCGATGCGATCCTGCTTGGCGCGAGTGCGGCCGACCGTCACCGGGTCCACGGCTTCCAAGTGGCTGGGGTTCGAGACCAGGTGAATGTGCACCTTGGCTCCCGTGCGGGTCACATACTCCCCGGTTGCGCCCATGTGATACTTCACGTCTCCCCCGCCGAGCACGCTGCGGGGATCGACATCCTCGAAGCCGGCAAAGACCTCTTCGGGAGACCGCTTCGCAACCTGCACAACCACATTCAATCGTCCCCGGTGACTCATGCCCATCACCAGTTCGATGGCGCCGAGCTGGGCGGCTACCTCCAGAATCTCATCCACCAACGGTATGAGGGCGGTCATCCCTTCGAGCGAATAGCGCTTGGTGCCGATGTAACGCTGCTGTAATACCTGTTCAAACAGTTCGGCGCGGATGAGTTGATCGAGGGCGGCTTGCTGATCGACCGGCGCTTGCGGCCCCTCCATACGCTCCTGAATCCAGCGGCGCCGCTCGGAATCGGTGATGTGCGCAAATTCCACGCCAATCGTGCCGCAGTAGACACGGCGCGCCTGTTCTGCGCTCTCTCCCCCAAGATCAAGTTCGGGAACCCGCGCGGGAGGGAATGAGCCGAGAGGATCCAAATCGGCTTCCAGGTATCCCCAGCGGCGAAAGGCCTCGAACCCACGCTCGCCATTGGGAGCCTCGACTGTTCCAATACTATTTTCGGAAGTGCTTTTAGATTGGGTTGCCATAGACCGCTACTAGAATAACGGATGACGAGCCAGTGTGGCCGGATTCACAGCAGGCACAGGTCGGGACCGGGCGTAGCCAGGGAACTGTTTCATGGGCAACGCGCCCAGCTAGAATAGCACTCCCGCCATCGCCGACACTTCACGCCGACCGGCGCGTCCTGGCTGCATCCGTTAAAGTCGTAGCGACCGCTCCGCTCAGCCTGCGACCAATCATGATGAACAAAGCCCCGTCCTGTCCGCCGGTCAGTAACATCTCCAACTCGGTAAAGAAGCGAGTGAGTGGAGTGCCCTTATCGTGTGGCACAAAGAGCTTTTCGTCGGCGGTAAAGTCTCCGCCCTCTATTTTTGGAATGCTGAAGATGTATTGGAAGCTCGAGGATTCGAACCAGGTGAGAACCTCGCTGTAGGTATGTTTGCTCTCGTGTGGATGCTTGTACTGATCGTAAAACCAAGCGCGCTTGCGGGCGGCATTGTATTGCTTGTTGCGCATATGCGCATCCAGAAAGGCCAGCTTGTCGGCCGACACGCGAAACAGGAAGCGTTTTAGGTCCGTGGTTAGCCGTCCCACTTTGTTGTACAACCCGACGATAATGAACCCACCCGGTTTCACCAGCCTTGAAGTCGACTGGAAGGCACCCAATGGATCTGCCGTATGATGCAGCACTCCATTCGTCACGACCAGGTCAAAGGCCTCTTCCTTGAACGCCGGCCGGAACAAGTTCATTTGGGTGAAGCCTGCGTTTCTTATGCCGCACCGGTCGCGAAACCCCTGGGCCAGACGAAGGGAATGCAGACACATGTCCGATCCAAAAACACACCGGTTGTAGTGCATGCCGAGAAAATTGGTCAGCTGGCCAGTGCCACAACCCACTTCCAAAACCAAAGCGCCCTGTGGAATCTGCTCATCCAAAAGGCGGGCGAATACCCCCTTCCGCGCCTTCTCCATCAGGGTTTCTGTAGAATCGATGTCGTCATAGTTGGGGAAAGGGTTCTCTTCGTAGAACGCCTTCACGACATCGGTAACGTCTTTGACCTGCTGACTACCGTCATCGGGCACAAACAGCATCGGGACTCCGCTCTCGCTGTCCGTGGTAAAGATCGCCCCGCAGCCGGCGCAAGCCAGTCGTTCTCCGTTGAAGTTCAGACTAGCCCGGCAAATCGGGCAGGCCAGCACTTCACCATGGCGGGCAAACAAACTCGGTGGAGTTGGTGTCCGGCTTATGCTCATTGGCCGTTCTCCCTGGAGTGGTCCTTGCTCTCGGTTGTGTCTCTAGTTGATACGCTGACGGAGGGATACGAACACTTGCACGCAACCTGACACTGCTACTGATACACCGTTCAACCTCACGGCCGGCCGGACCCTCGACGCCGGAGGGTCCAGCTGCAAAGGAACTGTCTTAGCGGCCGGGGTATTCGACTCGTGCCGCTATTCGGTTTATGGTTTTCCGGTTTGGGCGACATGATGAGCTTGTGATTCCAAGCCCATCACGATTGTCTGACGGAGGTGGATGCTTACCGACCGACATTTTCAAGACGATTGCCGGAGGGCACTGCGTTCTGTGTATTTACCGCTCAAGGCATTCCAGCGAATCGCGAGAATGTCTCCCAGCATTCTAATCCCGTCGCGCAAGGGACGCAGGTGAGTTCCCTCTCGGTGGGACCAAGCCACGGCCACTTCGGCCACCTTCAAACCACAGGTCCTTGCCAGATACAGCAATTCCGGATCGAACCCCCAGCGTTCAATTTTCTGGCGAGGAAAGACCTTCTGCGCGGCGTCCCGGGTGAACGCCTTGAAGCCACACTGTGTGTCCCTGAAGTTCAAACCCAAACCGAGGCGCAACATCAGGTTGAACACCCGTCCGAACAATTGGCGATGCAGCGGTTGCCTCTTGATCTGCGTTCCGGCGTTCAACCATCGGGACCCAATTGCGATATCGGCTCCTCGGTGAATGGCGGCCAACAGTTTGTCGGCCTCGGCAATCGGCGAGGAAAGATCGGCGTCGCTGAAAAGTAGGATATCGCCCCCGGCCAGCAGCATTCCACGGCGCACGCTGTAGCCTTTGCCACGGTTTCCCGGATTTTCGAGCAAGCGCACCGTGGGGTGTTTCTGCGCGTAAGCCTCGACGATCCGTGCTGTGTCGTCGGTCGAGCCATCATTGACCACAATGATTTCGAGCGGCCAATCTGACTTTTCGGCGTGCGCCAGAATCTGCTCGAGGGTCGAAGGGATACGCTGCCCTTCGTTGTAAGCCGGTAGCACGATGCTGTAGGTAAGGGGAGGCAAAATCAGTTCCGGCGGCACCCAGGAACCGCTAAATACCGGGCGATTCGGCATGCCACATGACTTCGGAAGTCTAATGAAACCCTGGAGGTTTGCCTAGAGTCCTTTCCCTCCCCTCAGTGGAAGGGATAGGCAAAAGCGAGGTACGACTTACGCTACCCTTCGCCGCTCCAGCATGGAGAAGAACTCCATCACCAATTCCTCGTCCCAGCGACCCGATCGCGCCTCCTGCCGCATGGTGAGGGCGGCTTGCTCATGACTGAGGGCCGGCCTATAGGGTCGTTCGGTTGAGAGTGCATCGTAAACGTCGACCACTTGCAGAATGCGAGAAAGCAGCGGAATCTCCCGCCCCACCAAACCATCAGGATAGCCGCTGCCGTCGGAGTGCTCGTGATGGCTGCGGATGATCGGAAGCACCAGCCACAACGACTTGAGAGGGCGGCAGATATTTTCACCGGTCACCGGGTGCTGCTTCATGACGACCCATTCTTCGGGACTTAGGTTGGTTGTCTTTTTTAAAATCTCGTCGGGCACAGCAATCTTGCCTAAGTCGTGCAAGTAGCCTCCGCGGCGCAAGGCCACGATCGAATCTTCATCGAGGCCGAGGTGATGTCCCAACCGACTGGCCTGGAGGGCCAGGCGTTCACAGTGACCTTCAGTATAGGGATCGCGACTTTCGACGCTGAGACCAAGCGTGCAAAGCACCGAATCCGCGGTCTCGAGTTCGTCGGTGAACTCCTTCAGTTTGAGCAGCGACTTCACCCGGGCAAACAACTCCTCGGAGGATACCGGCTTGTTGAGGAAGTCGTCGGCTCCCGCCTCGATGCCGCGTAACTTGTCTTCACGATCGCTCAAGCCGGTGACCAGAACGAAGGGAATCAGGCGGGTGGAAGCGTCTTCCTTCAGGGCATGACACAATTCGTAGCCTGACTTGCCGGGCATGATGACGTCGGAGAGAATCAAATCCGGAGGTTGACGGTAAACTTCCAGTTCCGCCTGAGCCGCATTGGACACGGTAACCACCTCATACCCCCGGGTCTCGAGCAGCTTGCTCATCAGCAACATCGTGTCGGGGTTATCGTCTACCACGAGGATTCGAGGGATACGCCGACGGAGGGGAACTTCAATCACAGAACCCCGGGAAAGAGAAGGGAAAAAAATATTGCCCGAATTCGAGGGATACTCCATGGCGAACCATCCCTCAGGTCATTCTAATCGAAAAGATCGAAGCCGAGGCACTAGCGCTGACATCCTCGATCGAGGACACAATCCAGGGAAGCGAGGACCCGTTACGAACGCCTGCAGCGCCTATTTCCTTCACCTTCCTCCTCCTGCGATAGGCTGGCAATGCTTCCGTCGCCCACGAGCGACGGGACGCCAGCTCTGCTGTCTTGCCCTTGGATCTTGCTTGAGGAAGGAAACTAAGCTGATTGGATGCCGGCTCGGCAACCTCAAGTTGCCTTCGCTTCAGCCTTGGGAGTCGCGCGCCGGGCATCCAGATAGTTCCGCAAGGCGTCTTTCCAGTGTGGCATGACGATGCCGTACTGCTCGCGGCTTCTTGAGGACAGCACCGAGTATTTCGGCCGGGCGGCCGGCCGCACGAACTTATCGCTGGTGGTCGGCCGAATGAGCACATTCATGCCCGCGGCGCTCACGATCTCCCTGGCAAACTCGAACCAGGAACACTCACCCGTGTTCGTCACGTGCACGATGCCCGTGGCGCGCCGACGGCAGAGCGCAACGATGGCGCGCGCAAGATCGGGAGCGTGGGTAGGCGAGCCACGCTGGTCATCGACCACGTCTAAGGCAGGCCGCGTCTCTGCTAGTTTGAGAATGGTGTCGGGAAAACATCTGCCGCCCACCCCAAACAACCAGGAGGTGCGCACAATACAGGCCGTGGGCAGGATCTCGGCGATTTGTTCCTCGGCTTGAGCCTTGGACTTGCCGTACAGGCTGCGCGGCGCGCGAGGAGCCGTAGTCTCGTAGGGCTCGGTATTCTGGCCGTCGAAGACATAATCCGTGCTCACAGAGATCAGCCGCGCTCCCCCGGCCTTGGCGGACGCGGCTATGTTGACCGCGCCCTGGCAATTCACGGCAAACGCCTGCT
>DATJVZ010000218.1:0-6179 GCA_035501575.1 Terriglobales bacterium
AGCTCGCGTTCTGGGCTTCGCCCCCGACCACTATCGCTTGCAGGCCGCGCATGTCCATGGTGTAGACGGCCAGATTGGCGCGCACGGCCGCGTTGGTGGCCGCGCGGAGCTCAGACTGGTTTTCAATTCCTGTCCGATCCATGCCGCTCGAGAAATAGATCAGCGATTTTTTCTGCTGCACGTAGGCCAGCCGTTCGGCTACGGAACGCAAGGCTTCCAGGCGGCGGTCGGTATTGAAGATATTGTATTCCGTGTCGTTCACCGTAAACGGCTGGGCAGTATCGGGTGTGCCCTCGGTCGAGCCCGTGCTCCCTTCCTCGAAGCCTTGCCCACTCCCGGTGTTGAAGGCCACGAGCTCGCGCTTGAGGAGTTCGTGATCGGTGGTGAAGTCCTGATTCACCACCAGCGAACTTCCCAAGGACACGATCGCCACCAGGTCGGCGGGGGCCATCTGCGCGTCTACATAGTCGACCGCCGAGCTGATGGCACGATCGATTTCGTCGGGCTCCATGGCCGACAGGTCGAAGAAGAAAACGATCAAACGGCGGTCCTTGAATTCCTGCGCGGTCGTGGCTAACGAGTCCGGACCTGCGGGCTTGGCGGCTTCGCCCGCCAGGGGCTTGGCTTCGACCACATCTTGCGAGGGCACAGCGTCGGTGTTCTCGATGTCGAAAGAGACAATCTTCTGGGGCTTGTTATCTTCGAGGAGGGTGAAGTCCTGGGGTTTGAGATTGCGAACGAAATTTCCGTTCTTATCCCGAACGGTCACGTTCACCAGGACCAAGTCGGTTTGGGCATGAAAGATGTAATCCGACTGTTGCGACGGCAAAGGAGGGCACAGCAGGAACCCTACGAGAACGCTGGCAAGAACCCGGGCAGCGAAACCGTGGGAAGCCGACGTCATCGGTGGTATCTCCTCAAAAGCGGAATCGGGACGTGAGGGTGAGCTGCCGCATGGCCCCTACCCCCGTCACCCTGCCAAACGTGGGTGAATTAACCGC
The DNA here is from genome assembly GCA_035501575.1 of Terriglobales bacterium. Lineage (GTDB taxonomy): Bacteria > Acidobacteriota > Terriglobia > Terriglobales > Acidobacteriaceae > JAFAGX01. The sequence goes on from DATJVZ010000218.1 coordinate 1,002, forward strand.
GGTGTCAATCGAGACGTACTGAGGCATGTTGAAGATGTTGGTGGCCTGCGCCCGAAACTCCAGCACCCTCGCCTCCTTAATGGGGAAAACCTTGGTGAAGGCCATATCGAAAACATGGGTTCCGGCGCCGATGATCGAGTTGCGGCGGGCATCTCCGTACTGGCCTGCGGGCGGCGCCACGAAAGCGGCGGTGTTGAACCATGCTGCGATGGCAGGATTCGGGAGCTGGATGGATTGTCCTGACACCAGATCGGGCCGCAAGGTACCGTTGGTTCCCCCGTTAACGTCCCCTGGATTTCCCAGGAACCGGGGTGTGAACGGAAGGCCGGAAGCGATGGTCCAGTCGCCACTCCATTGCCAGTCGCCGAATATAGCGCGCCACGGGGTGTTCCCGCTGAGCCAACGCCTGTCGTGCCCGAAGGGCGGTTCCCAAAGATAGTCGGCGGTGAAGCGATGGGTCTGATTGAAGCTGGAGAGACCGCGTTCGGCGGCGAGGTCAAAAGGATTCTGTGCCACGTTGGCCGCACCCGAGGAAGCCGTAGCTCCGCCTGCAGCGGTACCCGTACCGCCGGCACCAAGTCCGGCGCTCGCGGAGCTCGAAGTGGCTCCGGCCCCGATCGAAGATGCATCGTCCATCGACTTGGAAAACGTATAGGTACCGCCTATCGAAAACCCGTGGGAAAGCCGCTTGCGCAAACGCACCGAGCCGGCATTGGCCGAGGAGTCGGCCAGCGAGTTCTCGTAGGTAAAGGCCTGGACATTCGGAATGCGGACGCCGGCCAACGTGCGGTTGGGCGCCTCCAGAATGTCGAGGGCCGTGCCTTTGGTTCCGGTGTAGTCGAGGTTGAGTAACAATGTGGGGCGAATCTGTTGCTGAATATCGAGATTGCGGATTTGCACGTAGCCCATTCGATAGTCGGGATTGACCGCGTAATTGTTGGTGATGCCGTTGGCCGGGACCGCGGGGAAGCCCTGCGCGAGGGTCAGCGCTCCGGGCGCCGATTGAATATTGGTCGAAGCCGTCGAGAATGGTGGTTGAAAGGCTAGCTGTTGCACGATTCCCTGAAAAGCACCGGTGTTGTAGTTGATCCCGTATCCTCCGCGCACCACCGTGTTGGCGAATGGTTTCCAGGCGAACCCGATGCGGGGAGCAAAATTATTGTAGTCCGGCCGCACCAGGCTAAGCGGCAAGGGACCGCTATAGGGTCCACTTTGACCGGCCACGACGAGCGCTACCATAGGAGGCAACGCGGGATTCATGACCAGCACGCCCGGTGAAAGATCGAGATTGGCCAGCCGGTTGTCAATCTCCGTGAAAGGAGAAACGTACTCCCAGCGGACGCCCAGATTGAAAGTCAGGTTGCCTCGAATCTTCCACTCATCCTGGGCAAACGCGTCCCACGAGTCGCCGCGGAAGTGGTAGTTATTCTCCCCATACTGCACGGAGGTCTGCTGGGGCACGCCTAGCAGAAAGTCGGCGAAATCGTATCCGGTTCCGGACGTCTCGGAAGTATTGAGGCCGGTGAAGATGAACGAGCCGCGCGCGTTGCTGTCGGTTTCGGTGTTGAGCTGAATGCGACGGAAGTCGCCACCCCAGCGCCAGGTGTGTTTGCCGTGGTTCCAGATCACGTTGTCGGTGAAGGTGAGCGTTTGGTTGCGTAGCAGTTGTGGATTGATGTCCTGTAAGCTGGCGAAGTTTGAGAAAGACAGATTCGGCAGGCCCCAATCGAACGGGTTCGAGGATACACCCGTAATTCCAAGTGTACCGGTAATGTCCTGGACAAAGGCATAGAGGTTTTGAGTACGCGTACGGCTGCGGTTGAAGTCCACCCGCACGATATTGGTCAGCTTACCCCAGCTACGAACGTAGGAGACGGGCACGTCGAAGCTGCGAACCGTGGTGCTTCCACCTACGCTGGGAAAGGGATTCGTCAGGGCAGCGCTCGACTGGTGATAGTGGAAACCGAAGGTCAAGTTGTTGCGCGGAGCGCCGCGGCCGCCAGGGCGCCCGCCCGGGGTGGCGGCACCCAGCGTGCGGTTCACACGGATATTCAGGTCATCGCTGCTATTGTTCACGGAGGTGACGATGCGGAAATTTTGCGCATTTCCGGGAAGATTCGGCAGCGGAATGTAGGCCAGCAACCCCTTCGATATCGGATCAATCTGCGGAATGGTGCTGTTCGGGAAAGGCTTATGGCTTACGGGATCGAAGATTTCGACCGGACTTCCCGCCAGCGCTCCTGAGGTGTAGGTGGTTTCGGAAAAATTGCCTTCGCGTTCGAGCAGCGTCGGCACAGTGGAGAACTGGGCAAACGGCTGCTCGCCTCGCTTGCCGTTGTAGTTCACGAAGTAAAAGGTCTTGCTCCCGCCATCGTAGATATGCGGGATGTTCAAAGGCCCACCTACCGAGCCGCCAAAACTGTTCTGCACGTAACCCGGGTTGAGAATTGGCTCGCCGGTGAGCGAGTACGGCGCCGCATTCAGCGCCGAATCGCCCAACCCGTAATAGATCGACCCGTGGGGATGATTGACGTCAAAACCGCGCCGGCCGAAGGCCCCCCTCCCGCCTCTGCCACCGAAACCGCCTCCGAATCCTCCGGGCCCGGTGAAACCGCCGGGCTGGCGAGGGTCGTTCGTGCGTTGCTGAAAATCGTCGGTGTTCAAAGGACTGAACGCATTCACCGGGTTGCCCGAGACAGCTACCGACTCCGTCGCGCTGTCGGGCGCAATACCAGGAACCGGCATGCCGGCAGGAACCACGTCACGCATGGAGTCCCCGCCCGACGCCTGTCCCATTCCCTCTGCTGCGATGGAGAGGCTCTGAAATCCGCGCGCTCCTGTCCCGCCACCTGCCCGAGGCCGACCGGCGACCGCCGGCTGAGTGCGCGACAGGAGTGTTAACTCGAAGTTCGCCGGCATATTCTGGTGAGCGGCATCGATCACGATCTGCTTTGTGCTGCCGGCAAATGCAGCCATCTTTACCTCGACCGTGTAAGAACCGTAGGATGGAACCGACACGGAATAACTGCCATCGACATCGGTCCAAGTGGAGATGGCCTCGGAAGATCCCTGGGAAATGGAGACCGCTGCACCAGGAATAGGAATGTTGCCGGATTTCACCAGGCCATAAATTGTTCCACCCTGCGCTTCGACGGCCGGTGTCTGGGCCTGAAGATGATCAGGGACAGTGAGTGCCGCACACAGAAGTAAAACCCAGATCAGCACGGTCAGAATGTACCCGTCCCTAGGGCCGGAACTCTGCCTGGACAGCGGGTGTGGAAGCATCACGGTTTTGGAATTTTGTCCGGACACTGACCAGCAATCAGCTCCGCCGAAATCGGCTGCCCAGACAATTGGAGAATTCCAGCGCCGGCAAGCTCGACCAAAACCGGCCCGAGATCCTCGAACGGCGGGCACTCGGCGAAGCTTGGTTGCTAGCGCTACGCCTCTGATGGGATCATACCCCGCCCCTAGGATAGCAACTGTAAAGTTTTGTTATTCACGGTCGCGACGAACAGCAACCGGCCCAACCTGCTCGAAAAGCAGGCTATTCCCTGCGAAAAAGAGTTGCCAGCGCAGATTCTGGCCTCGGGGTGCGCGGCCGACGTCGCACGTAAAAATTCGTAAAAGATGTGGTCGCGGTAACAACTTTGCGTTCACAATCTGGTTCATATACCTGTCGCAAACCGAAAGTTTTTGGAGGAAGAAACTTATGATCAAACATTGTCTACTTGCGCTCATGCTGGCTGCTCTGGTGTCGACCGTCACTCCGTCCGCCTTGGCGCAAGACAGCGGAAGTAACGAACAGCAAACTGGACCGGCCATGCAGGCCCAGCACGGCAACGGACATAACCACTTCGATCCGGAAAAGCGCACGGCGATGCTGACCAAGCAACTCAAGCTAAACTCGGATCAACAGGCGAAAGTCGGAGACATCTTGAAATCCGAAAAATCGCAAATGGATAGCCTGCGATCGGATTCCTCCGCTTCCCAAGAAGATCGCCATTCGAAGATGATGGAGATCCATAAATCGTCGAACGAACAGATCCGCGCACTCCTCGATCCCGACCAACAGAAGAAATTCGATGAGATGCAGAGCAAGCAGATGGAACACTATCATCACGGTGGGCAAGCTCCGAGCGGAACTCCCAATTCAACTCCGCCGCAGCAGTAACGCAAAGTCCGCGGGCGAAGCCAGGCCTTCGCCCGCAGCTTGCGCCACGCGTTCGGGAAGCTGTTGTAGATCTGACTGAGCGACTTTTCTTACTGCCGTCTTGCCATCATCGAAAATTGCGCTCTAGTTTCGCCTGCTTGGGCTGCCGTCGGGCCGTTGCTCGATTCCCCGGTTCCCTATGGTTGTCTCGCGCAGATTTGCTGGACCTTCCGGCATGCGATAGATGGGATGGGCAGTCACTTCCCTTCGAAACTCAATGAGAAAAATGATGAGCACGGCCCATCCCAGTAGGGCAAGCGCACCCACCACCAGATTCAGCAGAAACCTGGGATCCATCGATGTTTTCCCCCGGTCTGCCCCTTCATGCCGCGACGATGCGGGTCTTCACCTGAGTACTCGTCACGACCCTTGATCTTCGAGAATGATTCAAACACCTTCTCGAGCCAGGAAATGTAAAGACTTCGTCAACCGAGGTAAATGTTCTTAGTTAAGGCCGGGGCTTCGATAGTCGCCTCGGCTATCCAAGGCCGAAGACGGCTAAGTTTCGGAATTCTACCTCCGACGGCCACCATTTCCCGGTCATCACCCCCAATCGACGTGGAGCTAGCCCCGAGAGACCGCGCCCAGCACGGCCACCGCGAGCTACGTCGAGCTCGAATACCGGCGAATGCGAGCCAATCGCGGTGGCGTTTGCCGGCAGTAACCTTCCAGAATGCCGGGTGAAACCCTGGCAATCGCGGCATCTGCAATCCGAAAGTGGCAACAACTTCGGTTGTTCTTGCATCTTCGCGGGCGAAAGTAATCCTTCTCTCTGATTACCCGAGTAAGCCATGTCGACGCCCGAATGTGCCATTGTCTGTGCCGAGGTCATCCTGCAATCTAGGATCACAACCGGCAAACATTTCCCCCAATCGGTCGGAGGGAGAGGATCGTGATAGACCTATTGCAGCGAAAATTATGGCGACAGGACGAAGGTCAGGACGTCGCAGAATACTCAGTCATGT
>DATJVZ010000219.1:0-24888 GCA_035501575.1 Terriglobales bacterium
CAAAAGCCTCAGATGGTTTTTCGTGAGTTCCTCCGGAGCAGGCGATCGAGCGGTTGCGACCCCTTACCGACCGCCCGATGTTGTTGAATGCTGTTCAACCAGGCGATCGCACTCGTTTTCTCCGGTTGTGTTTTACCGAAGACATGGAGACGGGTCCCCGCCGCTGTGAACGCTGGACCAAGCGAGGGTTTTCTCTCGATTGGCTAGGACGTCGTCGTCCGCGGCCCTGTCACCGTCAAAGCTAAGAACTCTAGCTACGAACTTGGCTTTGATAAAGCCTCCTAGCGGACTACTTCGTTCGGCGCAAGTCGAACGGTCCTGGGTGGGCGATCATTTCTTTTCAAAACTTCCCGGCGACCATAGGTTTCTCTTGCCTGGAATCTTGCTCTCCGAACGCGCTGACCAGGCGAACAGAAGCAACCGGGAACTGCGGCTCGATAGCTCCGAGCGTCGAGCGCCAGGTGACTCTGTCGCTACCAGGGGAGGTTTACTCACGCGCTCGATCCGCTCAGTGACGCCGATGTAGAACACGATTGAGATCGGACGCGCCGATGCTTCGAGGTCACGCTGCTCTGACGCAAGATTTCGATATCCGGTAGAGGCTAGGCCCAGCGCACGACGGGTCAAGGTAGCCGCGCAAACGATCCGCTTATAATGAATCTTGGCCGAAGGGTGCATTCGGACCGAAATAACCTATGGCTTCACAGAAAGCAGGACGTCTCGAGGGGCAATCCCGGGATCGGAACCGAGTGATCATTCCGGTTGCGCTCGGCTTTGTGGTGCTCTGCGTGGTGCTTTTGGCGCTGACTTCCTTTGACCTTCCGCAAACCTGGAATCCGGACACGAACCAGCAGTTGCTGCTCTTCGCCTTTCTGGCGGTACTCATTTTTGTCCTGTTCCTGGCGCTGACCTTCGTCTTGGGCCGCAACGTATTGAAACTGTTCGCGGAAAGGCGTCTGGGCGTTCTAGGATCGAAATTCCGCACTCGCCTGCTGATTGCCAGCCTTCTGCTTTCGTTTCTTCCGGTGATCGGCATGTTCTTTTTTGCCTATGTGCTCATGAACCGATCGATCGACAAGTGGTTTTCAACTCCGGTCGAAGAGGTTCGCCGCGACACGGCTACGATGACGTCCCTGCTTTCCGAATACGCGGCTGAGAACGCCGCGCAAGAAGCCAGTTCCATCGCCGCTTCCTCGGTCATAGAGCAGGCTTTTCGAAACGGTGACTTCAGCCAAGTTGGCGATGAATTTCAGCGCCACCGGATTACCCTCGAAGGCGGGTTCGCGATCGCGCTGGACAAGGGCAACCCCAAGGCCACCTTTCAGTTGCCCTCACCCTGGTCTGAGCTGCAGTCGAAGCTTGCTGTCTCACCGCAGTCGCCCCAGCTACCTTCGGGTCTAGCGTGGGACCAAACCGAATACATGCTGGGGTTGGCGACGGTTGGCGATCACGGTCAGATTCTGGTGGCCATGCCGCTGCCCCAGAAGTTCTCGCAAACCGTCAAGCAGATTCAGGCCAGCCAGGAGCGTTATCTCGAGCTGGCGCGGGGACGACGGCTGGTGCGCCGCACCTATATGGAGGTGCTGCTGTTGTTGACCGTGGTGGTGCTTTTTGTCGCCACCTGGCTAGCCTTGTTCGTTTCGAAGTTGGTTACCCGACCGGTCGTGGCGCTCGCCGAAGCCACGCAGGAGATCTCCCGCGGGCGGCTCGACTATCGGGTCGAGGTTCACGGCGCCGACGAGATTGGCGAACTGGTGCAGTCCTTCAACCGGATGGCCGCTGAACTCCAGTCCAGCCGGCAGCAACTCGAGTCCTCGAGTCACGAGTTGGCGGCTGCCAACGTAGCGCTCGAGCATCGCCGCCGGCAAATCGCAACCATCCTCGAAAGCATTCCCAATGGGGTGCTGTCCCTCAATGCCGAGCACCGCGTTACCCATGTCAACCACGCCTTACTGCGATTGCTGCATCCCTCTGGAGCTGGTTCCGGTATTGCTCCCGGACTGATCGACGCGTCGCTCGCGGAGCTTTTTCGGGGAGACATCCTCAATGAATTGGAGTCCCTGCTACGGCGCGCGCAGCGGATGGGCACAACCACAACCCAAATGGAAATGGCGCTCGAGGGAGCCACCCTCAATGTGGCCATTACGGTGGCTACTCTCAAACACGATGATCAAGAACTGGGATATGTGCTGGTTTTTGAAGATCTATCGGAACTGCTGAAGGCCCAAAAGCAGGCGGCCTGGCGCGAGGTCGCACGGCGGGTGGCGCACGAAATCAAAAATCCGCTGACTCCCATCGCGCTTTCCGCCGAACGCATCCGCCGGCATCTGGCGCGGGATCAAGCTCCCGATCCCGCGTCCCAGCGAGTCCTACGAAGTTGCGCAGACACGATTGCCGGAGCTGTCGAAACCGTTCGTACTCTGGTCGACGAATTCTCGACCTTGGCCCGATTCCCCACGGCCCGGCCCCAACCGGCCAGCATCAACAGCATCGTCGAAACCGCGCTGGCCATGTTTGATGGCCGCCTGGAGAATATCCGCATTCGCAAGTCACTGGCTCCGGGGCTGCCGGAAGTCATGGCGGATCCGGAGGCGATCAAGCGCGCCTTGGCCAACTTGCTGGACAACGCCGCCGAGGCTGTGCAGCTAGCCATGTTCCGCGAAATTCAGATTTCAACGGCGCTGGTTGTGAGCCGCGATGCGGTTGAGATCACGGTCGCCGATACCGGACATGGTGTGACCCAGGAGCTGAAAGAGCGCCTGTTTCTGCCCTACTTCTCTACCAAGAAGCGCGGGACGGGACTGGGTTTGGCCATCGTCAGCCGTATCATCGAGGACCACCATGGTTCGATTCGGGTGGAGGAGAATCGACCGGTGGGTGCCAAATTCATCATTGAGCTTCCCGTGGCCTCCGAGGCGGTTGCCGCACCCGCCGTGAATCAGCATGCATAACATTCTCATCGTGGATGACGAGGTCAGCATCCGGCACTCCCTGAAGGACGTGCTCGAGGAGGAGGGATACAAGACCGTCGGGGCGGAGAGCGGCGAAGCTTGTTTGGAGACCTTGCGAAAAAGCAACTTCGACGTGGTCCTGCTCGATGTGTGGCTTCCGGGAATCGATGGCCTGGAAACTCTGGAGAAGATTCGCGACATGGAAGCCGCTTCCGAAGTCATCATGATTTCCGGACACGGCACGATTGAAACCGCGGTGCGGGCCACCAAGCTGGGCGCGTACGACTTCCTCGAGAAACCCCTCTCCATCGAGAAAACCCTGATCGTGATTAAGAACGCGATCGACGCCAAGCGATTGCGGGCGGAAAACCGCGAACTCAAGAAACAACTGATTCCAAAGAGCGTCATCGTCGGCGAGAGCGTTCCCATGAAGGCCCTGCGCCAGCAAATCCAGATCATGGCCCCGACCAACGGAAGGGTGCTGATCTACGGCGAGTCCGGCACCGGCAAAGAATTGGTGGCGCGCGCCATTCACCTCAACAGTCAGCGCAAGGATGAGATGTTTGTCGAAGTCAATTGCGCGGCAATGCCCGAAGACCTGATTGAAAGCGAGCTCTTCGGACACCGCAAGGGTTGCTTTCCCGGCGCCCTAGCCGACAAGGAGGGAACCTTCCAGAAAGCGCATGGGGGCACGATGTTCCTCGATGAGATTGGGGACATGAGCCTGAAAACCCAGTCCAAAGTGCTGCGGACCTTGGAAGATCAGCGGTTTGTCCCGGTGGGCAGTGACGAAGCCATCACGGTCGATGCGCGCGTGATTGCCTCCACCAACAAGGACCTGGACGAAGAAATCTCGAAAGGCAACTTCCGCGAGGACTTGTTTTACCGTCTGAACGTGATTCCATTCTCTGTGCCTCCTCTGCGCGAGCGCAAAGAAGACATACCGCTGCTGGCGCGCCATTTCCTCAAGGAGTTCACTGCCAGCTACGGGCGGCGCTCGCGCGAAATCACCGACGACGCGATTGAGACTCTCATGCGTTATTCCTGGCCGGGAAATGTGCGCGAGTTGCGCAACGTGATGGAACGAATTGTGATCATGAACCCCACGGCCGTGCGGATCGAGCGCAAGCATCTCCCGCCGCTGCTTCTGCGGGACGGAGGACGGCGGGCGGCGGGCACTGAATTCTCCAGCTTGCATCAGGCCCGCGCGGCCTATGAACGCGATTACATTCTGAAAAAGCTGGATGAGAATTACGGCAACGTGACGCGCACCGCCGAGGTGCTCGGACTGGAGCGCAGCCATCTCTATCGCAAGATGAGGAGCCTGGGGATTGCCGCCAAGGAGTAGTGGAGTCGAAACCGGCCCCTAATGTCGGCTATCGACAAACTGCCGTCGCCAGTCCAATTCCTCGAGAAACGCCTGCGATTCGCGCCACGCCGGACTAACCTTTACGTACAGCTCCAGGTAGACGCGGGTGCCCACCAGTCTTACAATCTCGGGGCGTGCGGCCGTGCCGATCTTTTTCAGCATCTGTCCCTGCCTGCCCACCAGGATCCGTTTTTGCCCTTCGCGCTCACAATGGATGGTTGCCGCCACGCGGGTAAGCTTCTCACCTTCCTCGAATTCCTCGATCACGACTGTGGTGGCGTAAGGTACTTCTTGGCTGGTGGCCAGCACGACCTGTTGACGGATGATTTCCGCCACCATAAAGCGCACCGGCTGATCGGTGATCTGATCTTGGGGATAGTAGCGGGGCCCCTCCGGCAAGTTCGCCAAAATGGCCTCGAGCAGTCGATCTAACCCTTCTCCTCGGAGCGCCGACAGGGGGATAATCTCGCGAAAGTCGTGTCGCCGGCGGTAGTCCTCGATGATGGGCAGAAGTCGATCCTTCTTGGGCAGCCGATCGATCTTGTTCAGAAGAAGCAAGACCGGTGTGCCGGAACGTTGGGTCATCTCCAGCGCAAACTGATCCTCGCGCCCGAACTTCTGGGTAACGTCTACCATGAGCAGAAGCAGATTGCAGCCGGCCAGCGCTTGCCGCACTTCGCCCATCATCGTGCGGCCGAGAGAGCTGTCCGGTTTATGCACGCCCGGGGTGTCGATCAGGATCACCTGGCCGGCGGGTCGGCTCTTTTGTGAGGGAATTTCGAGGATGCCCAGGATGCGAGTGCGCGTGGTCTGCGGTTTCGGGCTCACAATCGCCAGCTTCTGGCCGACCAAAGCATTCAGCAGGGTTGATTTTCCTGCATTGGGTCGGCCGAGAATGGAGACAAATCCTGAGCGGAAGGCCATCGTAGGATATGCTGTCTGGACCCGGTCGGGGCCTTTCGGTTGGCCGAGCCGGGAGCGCTACCAAACTATATCAAGCGCATCTGTCGGGGTTCGACGGCGGTGATGCGCATGCGTTCGACCCGGCGCTTGGTGGATTCCAAGACCTCGAAACGCAGTCCGTCCTCTTCCACCACTTCACCCTTTTGCGGAATTCTCCCCGCCAACTCGCTCACCAGACCGGCTACCGTGGCCGAGGCTTTGCCTTCGGGTCGCATGCCAAACAATTCGGCGAGACGATCGACATCCATGTTGCCGGGCACGATGTAGGAGAACTCGTTCTCGCGTACCACATCGGTCTTGTCGTGCTCATCGCCGATCTCGCCGACGATCTCCTCGACCAGGTCTTCGATGGTGACAAGGCCGGCGATGCCGCCGTATTCATCGACTACAAGCGCCATGCGAATGTTGTTCTTTTGCATCTCGCGCAAAAGATCGCTGCCCAGTTTGCTTTCGGGAACAAAGTGCACGTCTTTGCGCATGATCGTGTCCACCCGGCGAGTGTGGGCCTCACTGTCGGGGACCTGCAATATGTCCTGGGCGTACACGATTCCTTTGATGTTGTCGATCGTCCCCTCGTAAACCGGCACCCGGGAGAATGGCTTATGGCGCAGGAGCTCCACGAACTGTTCAATGGTGGTGCTGTTGGGCACGGCCACAATCTCGGGCCGGGGCTTCATGGCCTCGCGCACCGTCTTCTCGCCAAACTTGACGACCGACTGGATCATCTCTCGATTGCTTCCGTCGAGAATGCCTTCCTCCTGGCCGGCCTCAATCAAAGCATCCACCGCTTCCGCCTGCGTTTCCGGTACCTCTTCGCCATGTTCCCGGGTCAGGGTAGCCACCGACTGCAGAAAACCCAGCACCAAAGTCACGGGCAGGATGAGGTAAACGAGCAATCGCAACACAAAAGTCCAGCGCATCAGCCAAAGGCCCTTGGTGCGAGAAAACAGCAAAAACGGCAGGAAGCGATGAAACACGATCACGATAAGGATCAAGCTTAAGGTGGCCTGCAGGATTTCGTAAATGCTCCAGGCGCGGTCGCGAAATACGGTGAAGCCGACCAGCATGGCGACCGCAGCCGTGGTGAGTTGGCCCAAGACCGACATGGAGAGCGCTGCTCGATCTCGACTGAAACCTAGCCGGGGCTCTACTTTCTGCTCGAAGGCATCGATATTGTCCTGGAATTCGCGGGAAAGAAACTTGCCCATCTCGGAATAGACACGACCTACGTAGGAGACCAGAGTCATCAAAGCGAACAGCACAAAAAGCGAGGCTAGAATGATCAGGTTCATCGCACGGTTCGTAGAGTGCGGGCTTTCCGGCTGGCGGTGCGACGGGGCGACCGTTTCGCCTTACGGCGGTTCCGGGGTGGGTCGGCCGAACGCTCCAGCAATGCCCTGGGTAATTGCAAGGTTTTTCGCAGACGGAATTCCTCTCTCGCCATTCTCCCGGTATCCCGTTCGTGGTCGTAGCCGGCGAGGTGGAGTAGACCGTGCAAAGCCAGAATTTTAATCTCCTCTGCCGGACTATGACCAAGCAGACGCGCGTTGTGGCGGGCGATATCGGCAGAGATCGCAATATCCCCGGCGAGCGTGGCGGATGGATCGCGGAAGGGAAACGATAGCACGTCGGTGGCCTCGTCTTTGCCTCGAAACTGCCGGTTCAGACAGCGCAGGTCGCGACTCGTCGTCACCAAAACATTGACGTAGCCATCGAGGCGGGCGGTGCGCTGCGCGCGCGACACAAAACGCGACAACGCCGCCTTGCTCAATCCCCCCACCGGCTTGTGAAAGATGATCACCGTGTCTCCGGCGCCGGCCGGGGCTGGCCTTCGCCCGAGATAGGTCTTTGAGACCCTTCTCTCGGAGCAGGTTGCCCGGCCGCAAAAGCAAAACAGGAGGGCCTCGAGACCCTCCTGCTCAACCACAAAGTCCTATTCTTCGCTCTGGAGTTCTTCGGACGGCACCGCTCGGCCCTCCTGGGGGACACCATTGTGGCCAGCCTTGCCATTGGCCCCGTTCTTGGCGTCCAACAAGGACATCTGTTGCTGCTCTGCCATCCTCGTTTTGTGTTCATCATAGGCGCGAATAATGCGCTGCACGAGATGATGGCGCACTACATCGCCTTCGTCAAAGTAAACGAAGCTTAAGCCTTCCACATGTTTTAACACGTCGCCGGCTTCGAGCAGTCCGCTGCGCCGGGCGCTGGGCAAGTCGATTTGGGTGATGTCGCCCGTGATGACGGCCTTCGAATTGAAGCCCAACCGGGTCACGAACATCTTCATCTGCTCGGATGTGGTGTTCTGCGCCTCATCCAAGATGACGAAGGAATCATTCAAGGTACGGCCGCGCATAAACGCGATGGGCGCGATCTCGATGACATTTTTCTCCAGATAACGATCCACCTTCTCCGGATCCAGCATGTCATAGAGGGCGTCGTAGAGTGGCCGCAGATAGGGATCGATTTTGTCCTGGAGCGTACCCGGCAAGAATCCCAGTCGCTCCCCGGCTTCGACCGCCGGCCGGGCCAAAATGATTCGGTTCACTCGCTTCGCCAGCAGGGCGGAAATGGCCATGGCGACAGCCAGGTAGGTCTTGCCGGTGCCCGCAGGCCCGATGCCGAACACCATGTCGTGCTGCTCAATCGCATCCAGATAGCGCCGTTGGTTCAGGCTCTTGGGCTGCACCGTGCGTCGCCCAAAGGAGCGCTGGCGCCCCGCCTCCGCCAAGCCTCGAAGCGTGGCCTTTGGATCCGCCATTAGTACGCGGAGCATGCTGTTCAGATCGCCGTTATTGAAGCTCCGTCCGCTGCGCTGCAGGTAGTCGTAATCAGCGAAGACTTGCTCGGCGCGGGCCACGTCTCGGGGCGCTCCTTCCAGTTCAATCGAATCGGATCGCAGGTCAATATTGATATTGAGACCTTCTTCGAGCACGTGCAGGTTCTCGTCCCTGGTTCCAAACAAGGTCTCGATGTTGTCACTGATCTCGATACTTTTCTTCATTCCGTCTTGCTATCACCTCTGGAAAGAGCCGGGACGTAACCGGAACCGACTCGAAAGCTGTCATGACCCAACCCGGGGTTGAGCTTGCCGGAACACAGCCCCCGGCGGCCGATATTTCGATGCGTTAGTTCTCTGCGGCGGATCATCACAAGGGCAGTTACGAGACGCTGATTCTCTTTGGAGGTGGAAACCGACAGAATGCTCGCACCCGACGTGCAGGCTACTGCCATTGCGAATAGAGTACCCCTGTGCTACGGGTGAGTCAATGGGCGGAGCCGCGAGGGAGCCTGCGCGCTGCGTTCGGTGCCACCTGGGATTCGTGCCGGCCGGGACACGCAACCGTGGCTCGTCCCCTCGATCGGCAACCGAGCTGCGGGCACGTCGGTCGTATTCCCGGCTTATCGAGAATTTGACCGGCTTCGACTCAGTTCCGTACAATAAAAGCCTACCAGGTTCTCGCAAAAGAAATCCGACAACAAAGGTAAACTCGTATCCATGGCAAATCACTTCTCGGCGCTGAAGCGCGCCCGTCAAACGGAAAAGCGTACTGTCCGTAACCGAGCCAAAACCTCCCGCTTGCGCACGGCTCTCCGACAGATGCGGGAGTCACTAGCGAAAGGGGATAAGGCGGCAGCGGAGCAGCTCCTCGGGGCGACGTTTTCTGCATTGGATAAAGCAGCGCACAAAGCCGTGATTCACCCAAACACGGCGGCTCGCTACAAATCCCGCCTGAGCGTCCGGCTCAGAGGGATGAAATAGCGCGACTTCCCGATTCTACCTCGGAGCAGAGGTCGAAACCCTGGCTAGTAGCTAGGGATCGATTACCAACGTGTACGCCCGTCATTCGACCGGGGGGTCGGTATCGCGTCCTTTCCCTAGTGGCGGGCCCCGAGGGCGTGCTGCGAGCGAGGATTACAGCACAATTTGAAAATACTTCTTCAAGGTGGCTTGCCAATCCTGCTCGGAAGCCAAGAGGGATTCTTCCGGCTTTCCTTCTCGGGTAACCATCAGCCGTTGCTCGGTCAAAGTGATGCGGCCGTCGGCGGTGGCTCGGCTGCAGACGCGCTTGCGGGTGAAAGGGGATTCCTGAGAAGTCTGATGATAGTGGCACATCTCCGCAAAATCCTCCAGCCGTCGCGGGATGAGCGTGAAGGAATACTCCCGCGTCCAGCTTCCGCCCGGTTCTCTCACCTCCACGTGGAGCGAATTGTCCGAGTCGATGATGCGGAACGTCCTTCGGCCTTGTGGCTGCTCGATGCCCATCTCGAGCCGCAGGGGTTCGAGAAACGAGTCACCAAACCCGACGTCAGCCAGCCAGGGCTCGTCCAGGTCCACGCGTAGCGTCAGATGGTCAAATTGGGGGCCGTCGGAGCCGTCTTCGCGGGGCACGCGTGCGGATAGCAAAGTTACTCGGTACCCCAGCTCGCGTAACAGGGCGGCGAAGGCTCCATTCAGTTCATAACAGAATCCCCCTCGCCGTCGGGTCACGATCTTGGCGATGATCGCCGCTTCCTCGCAGACAATGGGCCGGCCCAGTGCGATATCGAGATTTTCAAAGGGCACGGCCATCATGTGAGCCCGATGCAGCGCCCGCAAGGTGCCGAGGGTGGGCGGGCTCGGCCCGCGGTGCCCGATGCGATCGAAATACGCGCGCACGTCCAGCGCTTTTCCTGGTTCGATAGGCATGGCACCACTCGGCACGGCAGTAACAGGGAAGAACCCTGGCGCGGTTCGGCATGCACCGGTCGCCTGCAAGCCCGCTCGCAGCCGGCCACCGGCGAAACCGCTATCTCCCCAGGCTTTGCTTCATACCGGCAACTCTTCCTGGGACCACCCCGGAACTTCTGGCGTTGACTCGACAGTCAAATCCAGAACCAGCTTTTCCAGAAGCAATCGTTTGTTCGGTGGATTGGAGCGCAGCGCGAGGTCGGTTTTGGCGACCAGGCGTATGGCCTGCATCAGTTCCCGCTTGGACTTGTAGCGGTGAGCCTGCCGGATGATGTCCTCGGCGGCAAAGGGAGGCACGCGAAAGCCTGGCCACAGGGCAGCCCACAACCTGCGCTCATCGCGTACGTTGCGTTCCACAATGACCAGCATTTGCCGGAATGTCCTGGCCAGCATATAGAGGCTTCCGATAGCACCTTCCTCGCCCGCAGCTGCGGCGAGAACCGCATCGAGCATTTCGAGGGCGCGCACTCGGTCCTTCGCCGAGATCGCGTCCGTCAGCTCATAGAGAGAGCGCTGTTTGGCCGCCAACACCAAGGTTTCGACGTCCTCGAGGGCAATCCGTTTTTTCTCGGCGACATACAAGAGGAGTTTCTCGAGTTCGTTCGAGATCATCATCATGTCACCGCCGAGTGCATCCACCAGCTCGCGAGCAGCGTCGGCATCGATCTTCGCCCCGTGCGCGCTCGCATACTCGCCGATCCAGCGCACCGCGTCGCTCTCTTCGACTCGCGCCAACTCGACGATCGCGCAGTACGCCCCCAAAGTCTCGCGGATGCGCAAGTATTGTTCCTTGTCGGCCAGCTCGATTTGCCGGGCGTTGGCTGGAATGCTGATGTGGTCGGCGACGAAGATCAATAAGACCGCTGGATTGGGGTTCTTGCAGTACTCTTCGAGGGCGGCCAGCTTTTCTTGGTGCCCGCCACGAGCGAATAAATTCCTTACCCCGCGAACGAATATCACCTGGAAGGGCGCGATCAAGGAAGAAGTACGGGCGCGATCGAGAATCTCCACCAGCTCGGTCTCGGCCAGATCAAACTCGAAAAGCGCGAAATCGCGCAGGGTGGGAGGGACCAGGTGTTCGAGAATGGCTTCGCGGCAGCGTTTGCGAAAGAACACCTCATCCCCCACGAAAACGTAAGCCGGCCGCAGGTTGCGCGCTTGAACGTCGGCTAGGAAACGATCGGTCTGCGCGAAAGACCGCATCAGAACCCCTCCAAGATGTTGGAGACCAGGGTTTGGGCAAAGTCACGCGACAGCCGTGCCAGAGCAGGAGTGTCTTCCTCAAAAAAGCTGTTGGGATCTCGTGAGATCTCGTACTGCTCGCGAAACAGATAGTCCGAGTTGCGGTAAAGAATCTTGCCGGCTTTGTCTTCGAGCGACACGTTCAGGGAGATTACGACCAGCACACTGGCCGCTCGCCCGGTGGTGGAATCATAGGTTAGCGGGGTGGTGTAGGCGGAAAGCACGTTTCCATGAAGCGTGGCATCGGCGCCGGCTCCCGGGTCCCGGACCACATGGTAATGGGTGCGGGTATTCATTTCCTGCGCGACCGCGGCGGTGAGCATTTGCTCGATTTTATAGGTGTGAGTCTGGTTCACAAAAGCCGGAATGGCGATCGTGCGAACGTCCGCGGGAATCGTGGTGTTATGTCCGGCCGTGTGGTAGCCGCAGCCGACGAGCAGAAGGGAAGAGCAGAACCAGGCAGCGAGGGGCACCCGCGAACCGGTTTCGACGGCCCGTGGGCGGGCCACGCGGCTCATTGAATCGTGCCTCGCGGGCGACTGGCTAAGATGTTTTCCGCGCATTCGACCGCGGTTGCGGCGGCGATCCGCAGGTTGTCGGCTGCCGCCCATAGCCAAAACGCTTTCGGATCGCCGGCATCAGGAATCACGACAACCTGCACCTCCCCCTGGCCAGCCACGTTCACATTGCTGGGAGCATCTTCGGAACCTAGAACCAAGTTTACGTGTTCACCGGCTAGAGCTTGCGCAATGACCTCGGGGTTCACTACCTGATCGATCTCTACATGGATGGCAAAGGCGTGACCATGGAAGACGGGAGCTTGAATCAGCAAAAGCGAGAGGAGGGGCGCATCTTGACCAGCAATCGTCTGGTAATGTTTCAAAATGCGGCTCTCAACATCGGCCAAGGCGGGTACGGACCGTTCCCCGTATCGGGCGACCAGATTGAAGGCGACCTGGGTATCGAAGATCGTCTTCGGAATCTGTTGGAAGGAGAGCAGGTTTACCGTTTGCTCATGGAGCTCATCCAAGCCCTTTTGCCCGTGCTCGGACGCCGGTTCGAACACCGTGGCCGTGATTCGCCTTACCGGGACGGCCTTTTGCACTCGCAAGCCAAGCAGCCCCAATACCACGGCGGCCGGGTGAGCCACCACCAAGGGGCCGGGTTGTAATTCTGGAATGAAAGGCTTTCCCCGTTGACGCTCGACCCAAGGCGATCGCACGGTGGCTTCCGGCTCGTCTTCGAGGGCAAAGGATAAATCGACAATCACCGTACCCTCGGCGCGCGCGATTTTCCAGGTTTTACGGGTGCACTGCGGGTCCGAGGCGAAGAAGGTGACATCCAAGCGGCGAAACTCGTCCGCCCGGACTTTTTGAATAAAGGTGACCTCGTCGCCCACGGCCTCAAGCTGCCCCAGGGACTCGTCGTCATCGAGCAGCTTAATACCGGCGAGGGGAAAACTGCGGGCTTCGAGCATTTCGGCGACTTCTTTGCCTTTGAGTGTGGCTCCGCCGACAATCGCCACCCGGAAAAGGTGTTTGCTATCGAGGGTGTCGGCGTGGGATAGAGCCCGAGATTTCAGCTTCGAAGTCATGAGATGGGGGAGGCTTCCCGATAGGAGGGTGGCGGCGAGTTGCCCTTCCGCCGGAAGATCCACTGCAACCGCCAAATCACCCCCGAAACCATGTAAGCTAGCGCGGTCAGGAACAGCACCCACTGAGAAAAATACCAGATACCAGCAAACAACAATCCGATGAGCACCATCAGCCGGAACGGCTGGCGCGCGCGGAGATCGATGTCCTTAAAGCTATAAAAGCGCCAGGTGCTCACCATGAGATATCCCGCGGCAATCATGATGAACATCCAGACAAGACAAGCCCACAAGGAACTGATCGGATCCCCACCGGAAAAGTGCACGACGGCTGCAATGACCCCGGCGGCGGCAGGAATCGGCATACCCACAAAATACTTCTTTCCCGGCCGGCCGGGATTCGACGGCTGCGGGTTGCTGGTAATGTTAAAACGTGCCAGGCGGCTGGCCCCGGCAATTACGAATAAAAAGCTGGCAACCGCACCCAATTGAATCAACTTACCGCTCAATTCAGAGGACCCCAGGAAGGCAGGCAGCTGGCGAAATCCCCACATCCAACCGAGCAGAGCGGGAGCAACCCCGAAGGTAATGACGTCGGCTAGGGAGTCCAGTTCTCGTCCGAAATCGCTGCTGGTGTGTGTCATCCGCGCAATCCGACCGTCCAGCCCATCAAACAGCACGGCGAATCCGATGGCCTTGGCAGCGTTGTCGAAATGTGAGGGCTCTTGCGGCGTCCCGTGGGTCACCTGCAGTATGGCATAGTAGCCGAGGGCAATGTTCGCGGTGGTGAACAGGGAGGGCAGGATGTACATCCCCCGGCGAAGCCGCTTCGGAGGTCTGTCTTCCTTTCTCCGCTTTGGAACCTGCGCAAGCTGCTGATCCATTCAGACCACTCCTTGGCTGCTCCGAGCAGCCCCGGGCAAGACCAGCTGCGGCTCGGAATCGAGATAAGCCAGTACGCTTGAGCCACCCTTTACTCTGTCGCCTACCTTCACCTGGATCGTGCCCGAACCGGGAACCAACACGTCCACCCGCGATCCGAACTTGATCATGCCGATGCGCTCGCCCCGTTCCACCCGGTCGCTCACCTTCTTGGTGAAAACAATCCTTCGCGCGATAAGCCCTGCGATTTGCTTGAACACTACCGTCTGGCCTTCGCCCTCGACGGTTACGATGTTCTGCTCATTCTCCTCGGCGGAGGCGACGCTCATGGCATTCAGGAACTTGCCTTTCTTATAGCGAACCTCGCGGATCACGCCGCCGATAGGAGAGCGGTTCACGTGGACGTCAAACACGCTCAGGAAAATGCTGATGCGGTGATAAGGGGAACCGTCTTCGACAGTCTGGGATAGTTGCGTGACCTTCCCATCGGCTGGGGAAACCAAGGCGCCGGGTGCATCGGGAATGACCCGCTCCGGATCGCGAAAGAACCACAAGAGGAACAAAGCTACAACCACCGCCGGCAAGGCCCATCCTGGACTGGCCAGCCAGCCAATCAGAATAGCTGCGGCACCGAGTGGGAGAGCGTAGCGGTAAGCGTCGCGAACCATGGGGAGCAGTCTAATTATAGTTCAAGCCCAGAAACTCTCATGGCCTGCCTAAAACAAGAAAATAAACTGCTTACCAGGGGCCGGGGTTTAATTGACACATCAACTACCGCGGCCTCGAAGCCGCCCGAACCGGGAAGAGATTATGCGACTTGATGTTGTTGCTGAAACTGCCGCTCAATACTTTGCATTTGGTCTTTCAGGCGGAGTTTCAGCTTCTTCAGCCGTACTTCTTCTAATTTTTCGTCGTCTGTGAGATAGCGTTTTTGGGTGAGTAAATCGAGACGTTTTGCGTATTCCGTATGCTCCATCGCCAATTTCCGGAACTCTTCGTGGTTGGCGAGGAGCTGGTCCCTAGAAGTTAGCATCCAGCAGACCTCCTAACCGGGCTAATCGTCTTCAAAGTACCATAGGACCAGCACTGCTTCAACGCGAATTTCAACTTGGGAATTGCGGACGATACCTTTGATTTTGCACCACTTGTTCTCCAAAGCACACAGATTGGTGCAGTTCAAACGCGAAGAACATAGGTCACCGCGTCTTCCTCCGGATTACGATAATAGTCGGCTCGCCGGCCGGACTCGATGAAGCCACACTGCTCAAATAAGGCCTGTGCGGCGCGGTTCGCTTCTCTCACCTCGAGAAACACAGACACCCCACCCTGACCACGCACCAGATCGAGAAAATGCCGGAGCAGACATGCACCCAGCCTGCGGCGGCGCGCCGGACCGGCGATGGCAACATTCTCAATTTCCCACTCTTGACCGACGGCGCGGGCCACCAGAAAGCCTTGAATTGTGGAATCCTCCTCGATCACCAGGAGGATCCGTTTGGGCCCCAATTCCGAGCACGCGGATTGGTACTGTTCGAACGACCAGTGGGCAGCCGTGAGGGCATTCTTCTCAATCTCGATCATGGAGCGAATGTCATCGAGCGTGGCCAATCGGATATGCAAGTGGGGGCTCGCTCAAGGCCTCGGGCGGGCAAAGATCTCTGCATCCGATCGCCGTAGATAATTGGCCTCGAGTTCTTCCGGGGAAACGGTCTCGCCCAACTGAATCTTCTGCCAGCCCAAGCACGCGATCACGTCGCTCTGCGGACGCCGTACCTCCTCAACCTCGAGGCCCTCGGCCCGGGCTGCCTCGGTCAGCTCGCGGTCTGGCGTCACCAGGGTCAAGGTTGCTTCTCGAAAACACTGCGTGCGGCTGACCAGGCTTTGGGAAATGGCGCGCCGCTCCCGGCCTTGACCGGCGAACTCGGCCAGGTAGACTTCCTTTCGTCCGGCGTCGAGAGCCGCCAGGATCTTGCCCGGCGTTCGGCTTTCAGAGGCTACGGCTTCCAGCAGGGACACGGCGGCGATCGGTTTTTCGAGGACTTCGGCGAATGCTTTGATGGCCGCGAGTCCTACCCGCAAACCGGTGAACGAGCCCGGGCCGGAGGCGACGGCGAATGCTCCGAGCTGGTGCCGGGTGACGCCCTGTTTCTTAAGCAACGCCGCGATCTCCGGCACAAGCTGTGCGGAAAACGCTCCTGCAGTCAGCGGAACCAGCTCCAGTATCGCAGGGTCTTTGCCCGATTCGCAGTCGGCGAGCGCGATACTGCCATGCGCTCCGGAAGTATCGGTGGCGAGAAGAAGCATGCACTCAAATCCCGGTCAATTCCCGATTCCGCCTAGTGTCTGGACTCAACCAGTTCAAGGAGCACTCCACCAGCGCTTGAGGGATGCACAAAGATATAGCGATGCCCGCCAGCACCAATCCGAATCTCCTCGGAAATCAGGCGAACTCCATTTTGCTTGAGCTGCTCGACCGCGGCGGTTAAGTCCGGGACTCGCAAAGAGATGTGGTGCAATCCTTCCCCCCGGCGGGCAATGAACCGTGCGATCGGCGAGTTCTCTGAGGTGGGCTCGAGCAGCTCCAGCCGGCTCTCACCCAGCGGAACCATGACCAGTCGTACCTGCTCGGCATCGACGACCTCTTCTCCCGAGACGCTGAGTCCGAGCTTCTGGTAAATATCCTTTGCGGCCGCGAGCGACTTCACCGCAATGCCGAGGTGGTCAATGCTAAACATCGTCTTTCCCGTCTCTCGCCCGTCCGTGACGACGGGTGCCGGTTCTCGAAGTCGTCCTGGTTGCCGGCGCAGTTTGCTTGGCAGTACCACCTGGGTCGTCAGGCCTAATCTTTGCCACGAGCTCCTCTACCAGAGTATAGGGATCGCGTTTGTGCTCCGCTATCTCGGCCGCGTAATGGGCCATGGTTCCATCGCCAAGTTGGCGATGCACCATCTCGAACAATCGATCGCGCAGCATCTCAAGCAACCGTTCCTGCCAGTTTTGGCGCTTGTGCTCGAGGCCTAAGTTTGCCTGCTCGAGATAGGCCTGGTACTGGGCGATGGCGGCTACCAGATCCGAAATCCCTTTCCCTTCGCTGGCAATGGTCCGGACGATCGGCGGAGTCCAACGATCACTGCGCACGGCGAGAGACTGCAGGGCGCGAATCTCGCTCTCGACTCGCTCGGCGCCCGCCCAGTCGCTTTTATTGACCACAAAGATGTCTGCGATCTCCATGATCCCGGCCTTGATGCTCTGCACATCGTCCCCCATTCCCGGTACCAGAATCACGATGGTGACATCGGCCAGACGCACGACATCGATCTCATCTTGCCCGACGCCTACGGTTTCGATCATGATCAGATCGTGGGCTGAGGCATCGAGCACCGTGGCAACGTCGGCAGTGGCGCGCGCCAGACCACCCAGGGAACCGCGAGTGGCCATGCTGCGGATGTAAATTCCTGGGTCGCAGAAGCGCTCCTGCATGCGAATGCGGTCGCCCAGGATGGCTCCGCCCGAATAGGGGCTCGTGGGGTCGACGGCGATGATGCCGACCTTGCGACCTTCTTGGCGATAGTGCTTCGCCAGTTGATCGACCAACGTGCTCTTACCCGCCCCTGGAGCACCCGTAACACCCACCATGACGCCATGGCCAGTCAGCGGGAATAGCGCCTTCAGCAGTTCGGACCAGCCGGAGCTTCGGTTTTCGACGATGGTGATGGCGCGCGCCAACGCACGGTGATCGCCGTTGCGCAGGCGTCGGATCAGGGTTTGGGAATCGTCGCTCAAAGATTCAGTGTAAAGCACCGAGCCGGCGAGGATAAAACGAAAACCGATGTCGAGGTAAGCGCTGCCTATGGATGTTGAATCCGCGAAGTGAAGGCAAGACCTTGAGGTGGTACAAACGGTCTAACGATAGACTGTGGCAAGGATTAAGGGGCCAACGCAGTTAAACGGGAAGGAACGTTTCCGAATGCCGCTTGCCGCTGAACCCGGTTTCGAGTCGAGACCTACACGCCAAAACCGTCGTTGGCTGTTGATCGGTATCGCAGCCGGCGTGGCGCTGGTTCATCTCGTAACCAATCACCGCTACGGCTTTCATCGCGATGAGCTTCAAGTCCTGAGCGATGCTCTGCATCTCGACTGGGGATTCGTGCCTTACCCGCCGTGGACGCCCTTTGTAGAGCGCATCGGTCTTGAAATGTTCGGATTGTCGTTGGTGGGGCTACGGCTGTTTTCCACGATCGCACAGGCGCTGGTGGTGATCGTGACCGGGCTCATGGCAGGCGAACTCGGTGGCGGGAGTTTGGCGCAGGTCACTGCAGCTGGGGCGATTGCGCTCTCGCCCCTGCCCATGTTCGAGGGTACGGAATTCCAATACACGAGCTTCGACTACCTGTGGTGGGTGCTGATTGCCTATTTCGTGATTCGCTTGCTGAAGACGGAGCATCCGCGGTGGTGGCTGGCAATCGGCGCGACCGCGGGCGTCGGCCTCATGACGAAATTCACGATATGCTTTTTTCTCTCCGGAGTTCTTGGTGGGTTGCTGTTGACGCCGGCCCGCCGTTTTCTCCGCAGCGGTTGGTTGTGGGCA
This sequence comes from Terriglobales bacterium, assembly GCA_035501575.1. Classification (GTDB taxonomy): domain Bacteria; phylum Acidobacteriota; class Terriglobia; order Terriglobales; family Acidobacteriaceae; genus JAFAGX01. The sequence goes on from DATJVZ010000219.1 coordinate 18,316, forward strand.
GGCATGGCGCTTGCCCTTTTGATCTTTCTGCCCAACTTTCTGTGGCAGGTGCAACATGGGTTTGTTTCTCTCGAATTTCTCCGCCACATTCACGCGCGCGATGTCGGCGAGGGTCGGGCAGATGGGTTTGTAAGCAAGCAGTTCTGGCTCTGCGTGAATCCACTGGCAGCTCCGTTGTGGCTCGCAGGTTTGGTATGTTTTTTTCGCGATCGGCGATATCGAATGCTCGCTTGGATGTACGTCATCCCGCTGGCTCTGTTCTTAGTTGCCAAGGGGCGATTCTATTACCTGGCCGCGGCCTATCCGATGCTGGTGGCGATGGGCGCAAAGGCGGGAGAAACCTGGGTCCGAGCACGGTCGGGGATGTGGCGTGGGGTCGTGGAGGCCACGTTCTTGGCCGGGTTAGTAGGCTTTAGCTTGTATGCCGCCGCCGTGATTGTTCCGCTGGCCTCAGGGGGTGCGCTTCGCGACTTCGCCCTGAAAAACAACGGCGATCTGCGCGAGGAGATTGGCTGGAACGAACTGGTTAAGACTGTGGCCGACATTCGGGATCGCCTTCCGCAAGAGGAGCAGAAGAGCGTGGGCATCGTGGTAGGAAACTACGGCGAGCAAGGAGCCATCGAGATACTGGGTCCGGCCTTCCACCTGCCACCCCCGATCAGCGGGACGAACTCGGCCTGGCTGCGCGGTTATCCGACACCGCCACCCGCAACTCTGATCGTGCTGGGATTGGGGCAAAGATATGTGGACGAGACTTTCAGCTCGTGTCGACTGGCGGGACACAACGGTAATCCCTACGGGGTTCAGAATGAGGAGAGTCAGGTACATCCCGACATTTTTGTGTGCCGCGGGCCGCGCCTGCCATGGCCTGAGTTCTGGAAGCAATACCGGAGTTTCGGCTGAACCCTCAGGACGATAGCCGGCGCTTGCCGACGGACCGCTTTTCTTTCCTGACCGCAAGCGAGGCGAGCGTCTCGAGGTCCGCAACTTCCAGGTCGGGTTTGCCCTCTGTGGGTCGGGTGGCGCCGGAACCCCGGCGATAGACCAGCACGGTAGCCAGGTTTAAGGATTTTGCCGGCAGCACATCGTGATAGATACTCTGACCGCAATGCAATACCCGTTCGGGCGGTAGGCCCAGGCGCTCCAGGGCCAGAACAAAGGGGGCGGTGGAAGGCTTGTACGCCTTTGCCTGCTCTGCCGTGATCACCTGGTCAAACTTGACGTCAAAGTGCCGTGCGGTCGCCGCGAATAGGTCATCATCGGTATTCGAGATGATGGCCAACTTGAACCTTGTCTTGAGCACTCTCAGTGCCGCCCCGGTGTCCGGGAACGGCAGCCAGTCCTTTAGCGAGTCGGGCAGGGACTCTGCATCAGCATTCGACACGGGAAAACCCAGCCGATCCCCGAATCCCCGTACCACATGCGCAAGCACCTGGCGATAGCGCCGATACGGATTTTGGGCTTTGGGCTCCAATTCACCGTAGAGGTCCAGAATCTGCCGGTCATTCAGGTTCTGTCCGTGGGATTTGAGGATTGATTGCAACGCGGCCAGCAGTCCGCGCTCCCAATCGATGAGCGTACCGTAGCAATCGAAGGTTAGGGCTTCAAATCGATCGAAGTCGAAAGATTCGGTTCCCGCCTCACCTCGACCGCTGCCGTAAGAATGCCCATCCACTTTCTCCTCCGGTCGACCGCGAAACCTCTCACCCTAAAAACATTGCGGGGAGTGCCAGCCCATCGAACTTTTCCATTCTACAATGTGGTATGAGGATTCTTCTTTTTAGCGGCAAAGGCGGAGTAGGGAAGACCAGCCTGGCAGCTGCCACCGGTTTGAAGCTAGCGCAGCTTCGCTACCGTACGCTGGTGATGAGCATTGATCCGGCGCACAGCTTGGCGGACGCCTTCGACCTGAGCGCGGGTCTGTTTCATGGGGAAACCTCAGATCCGCTGTTGGTCACCGACCGTCTCTCCATTCTCGAACTGAACATTCAGAAGGAGGTCAAGCGTCATTGGCAGGAAATATCCGGCTACGTGATCTCGGTGCTTCGCACCACGGGGATCAGCGGCGTAGAGGCTGAAGAATTAGCCATCTTGCCCGGTATGGAAGAGCTCAGTGCCATGATGTACATCAATCAGTACCGGAGGGAGGAGCGCTACGACGTCGTCGTTCTCGACGCAGCTCCGACCGCTGAGTCCATGCGCTTCATCAGCATGCCGACCACGCTCGATTGGTACATGAAACATATTTTTCCTTTTCAGCGGAATCTGCTCAAGGCGGTGCGGCCCATTGCCAACCGTGTGGCGCCTTTCGAACTTCCCACCGACAGTTACTTTCTTAACATTCGCGACCTTTTCGAAAAGCTGGAAGGCGTCGACCAGATCTTGGAAGATCCAGGTATCACCAGCGTGCGGCTGGTGACCAACCCGGAAAGGATGGTGTTGCGCGAGACCCAGCGGGCGTTTGTGTACTTCTCTCTCCATGGGCTAACCGTGGATGCAGTGGTCGTGAACCGTGTGCTGCCCGCCGAGATCCAAGATACTTGGTTCAACGAGTGGCACAGTTCCCAGGCCGGGATTCTGCACGAAATCGAAGAATATTTCGCTCCGGTGCGGGTGAAGCGCGTGCCGCTTTTTGCCCACGAGGTCTTGGGCAAGCAGCGTCTGGAGGATCTCGCCCGAGTGCTGTATGCTGAAGGAGAAGACCCGTCGGCGGTTACGCGGACCGAGAAGCCTTATACGTTCGTTAAGCAGAACGGCATTTACGAAGTACGGGTTCTTCTGCCCTTTGCCACCAAGGGTGAGATCGGACTGTTCAAGAAAGGCGACGAGTTGGTGGTGGAGATCGGTACCTTCCGACGCCACATCGGCCTACCCCGATCGATGGCGGCGCTGATGCCGGCCCGGGCTAAACTTGACAGCCGGGTTTTGACGGTCGAAATGAGGGAAGCACAATGAGCGAAGCACAAACAGCACAGAATGAAGCGGGCGCGCGTGTGATGTACGAACGTTGCCTCTGCCGCGAAACCTTGGACCAGCTGCGGGAGCATTTTAAGGTTTCCCCTGCCGTGCGCGAGCACCTGGCAAATTCCCGCATCGAGTTCCTAAAGGCCATCCGTGCGGTCATTGACGCTCGGATCGAGCATTTGTCCGGCGCTGCACAACGCGGTACGAAGGTGGTGGTGGAATAAGGTTGCGACCGGCCCTGCTCGTCGCTTTCTCCCATGGGAACACGGGAAAGGTGGCCGGGCGATCGGGGAAGCCTCTAGTCCTTCAACAGCTGTCTTGCGATCACCAGGCGCTGCACCTCGCTCGTGCCTTCTCCGATGGTGCAGAGCTTGACGTCACGATAGAACTTTTCCGCCGGGTAATCCTTGATAAATCCGTAACCTCCGTGAATCTGCACGCTTTCATTGGCGCAGCGCACGGCCACTTCGCTCGCGAAAAGCTTCGCCATCGAAGATTCCAGGGTGGTCTTGAAGCCCGCATCTTTCATCGCCGCCGCCCGAAAGGTTAGCAGCCTGGCTGCCTCGATCTCGGTCGCCATGTCCGCCAGTTTCCACTGAATTGCCTGAAAGTCGCTGATGGCTTTGCCGAATTGGCGGCGCACCTTCGAATACTTCAGGGCAGCTTCGTAGGCCCCTTCGGCCATTCCCAGCGACAAGGCTGCGATCGAAATGCGCCCTCCATCGAGCACCTGCATGGCGTCGATGAAGCCGTCGCCTTCCTTGCCCAGCAGATTTTCCGCGGGAACGACGCAGTCTTCAAAGATCAGCTCCGCCGTGTCGCTGGCCCGCAACCCGAGCTTGTTCTCTTTTTTCCCTGGACGAAAGCCCTTCGCTCCCTTTTCGACGATGAACGCCGACAGCCCATGGGTGTGCGCGGCGCGGTCGGTCACGGCAATCACCACCAACACGTCGGCGTAGTGGCCGTTGGTACAAAAAGTCTTGGTCCCGTTCAATACCCAACTGTTTCCCTTGCGCACGGCGCTCATACGGGCGCTGCCCGCATCCGATCCCGACGACGGCTCAGTCAATCCCCAGGCCCCAATGTATTCCCCGGTCGCGAGTTTGCTGACGTATTTCTTCTTTTGCGCCTCCGTCCCCACCAAAAAGATATGGTTGGTCGAGAGCGAGGTGTGCGCCGCCACGATAATCCCCACCGAGCCGTCCACCCGCGAAAGTTCCTCAATGGCGGTAACGTATTCGACGTAACCCATTCCAGCGCCGCCGTATTCGGCGTTGAAAATGGTTCCCAGCAGTCCGAGCTTGCCCAATTCCTTGATGGTGGAGAGGGGGAACTCGCTGATCTCGTCCCACTTCATCACGTGGGGCGCGATTTCGCGCTCGGCGAACTCCCGCACACTCTTTTTGAGCTGCAGCTGCTCTTCGTTGAATTGGAAATCCAAGTTTCCTCCGGCTGGTCTTGCGACCGGTCGAATCTCTTCCCGGCCATTTCGATGCAGATATTCGATTAAAGCACAGGAGGAATAAGAGCGGAAGTTACGCTGGGAACGAAGCACAATGAAAACGGCAGGGCCGCCTTTTGGGGGAGGGCCGTGGCTGGCCGATTCCCGCAACGGGAAAAAGTGTGACCGACCGATTGGTCGCGAAGGACCTTCCTAGGAGCCCGCCTTCTTGCCGGGCTGGAAAATCTTCCTGGCCATCCACACCGGAGCCACGAATATGTGGGCTGGGTTGGTCAGAAAGGCGGGTTGGTTTCCTTCGATCCAATGCCCAAGCCAAGCCAGTGCGAATGCCGCAGGGATTAATAGCAGACCCAGGATCCAGTGAAACCAGACTACGACCAGAGAAGAGAACCCGACCGGAATCGCGATCATATGGAGGGCACGATTCACAGGATGATTATGCGCACCGTCATAGTGCGAGTAGAGACTCATAGAGCACTCGAGCCGAGTCCGAAAATCTGCCTAACCTATTGTAGCTTGGCGAGCTCATTGACCAAGCGGGAAAGGTGCACGACTTTAAAGTGAGGTTCACGTCCGGCGCGGACTCCCAGCTGCAACTTACCCGTCTCCCAGTTTTCTCCGGGGCCTTGGCGTTGTAAGCAAGTTGTGCTAAGTTACATGTAACCGTTTGAGGAGGTGGAAAATCGGGGCACGCACTCAATCTAAGTCATCTCGAGAGAAGGTGAGAGCGCATCGCAAGCGGCTGCGCCAGCAGGGCTTGCGGCCTATCCAAATTTGGGTTCCCGACATGCGCTCGCCGACTTTTGTGAGAGAGGCACACCGGCAATCCCTCGCCGTCGCCAACAGTCCTCATGCCAAGGAGGATCAGGCTTTCATCGACGCCGTCTCTGCTTGGGGCACAGAGTGAAGCGTGGAGAGATCTGGACGGTTGCTGGCGAGAAGGACTATGCGAGGAAACCCCGCCCTGTCGTCATTCTCCAAGACGACCGCTTCGATAGGACCGAGTCGATCACGGTGTGTGCCTTTACTACCGATCCCACCGATGCTCCTCTGTTTCGGCTGCCTGTCGAGCCAACCGAAAATAACGGCCTGCGCGCCGTTTGCCGATTGATGGTGGATAAGATCACGACGGTTCCGAAAGCAAAGATCGGCTCCCTGGTCGGCCGCCTTGCCGACGAGGACATGGTGCGGGTGAATCGCGCTATTCTAGTCTTCTTGGGTATCGCGGCCCCGAGCGAGTAACTAGAATCAACCTGAGAAGTGGGGGTTCGAGTTTCGGGTCTCTTGATCAGGCGGGAGCCGAAACGAAGCGCTCAAATACCTCATTCGACAGGAGCCGCCCGCGGGCGGTTAGGCGGATCCGGTCCGCCTCCTGCTCGAGCAGGCCTGCTTCAACCAGCTCCACCATGGTGGGGCGAAGGGCGTCCACTCGGGAAATCCCGAAGTCGGCGGAAACCTTCGCGAGGTCCGTACCGTCGTTCAGCCGGAGGCCCAGGAAAAACGCCTCTTCGAGCGCGGCTCGGTGGTCGATGAGAGTGCGCTTCGCGGGGGCGGCTGCGAGATACTCCTCCAGGGAATCTGGGGTGGCAAAGCGAACCGCCTCGCCACCACCCGTGGCCCCCGAGCCCGGGCCGTCCCTTCCCAAGCCGTTCTGAGGTGACGGTACTAGGAGCATCGAGTGCGCATCCACACCAAAGCCGAGGTAGGGCTGTCGTGACCAGTACTTGAGATTGTGGTGCGACTCGTACCCCTCGCGGGCAAAGTTCGAGATCTCATACTGCTTGACACCCGCGTTCGCCAGTTGCTCGCAGGCCATCATATAGAAGTCGGCCATGCGATCTTCGTCCGGTACCGCACCGGCATGGTATCTGGTGCCTCCGGCGATGAGTTCGCGGCCGAGGCGGGAATCGCCGTCCACCTCCAGCAGGTAGATGCTGACATGGGGTACCTGGCTTGCGATCGCCCGATCGAGCGAGGTCTTCCAGCTCGGGTTGCTCTGATGCGGCAGCCCGGCGATGAGATCGAGGTTGATGTTCGCAATTCCCGCCGAGCGCAAGCGGGCGATGTCATCGTAGACCGTCTGACAAGTGTGCAATCGACCTACCGAGGCGGCTTCGCGGTCGACCAACGACTGTACCCCCAGGCTT
>DATJVZ010000220.1:0-8165 GCA_035501575.1 Terriglobales bacterium
TAGGATTATGAGCGTCGTGCAGCTTGTCAACCCTGAAAATCGATTGCCTGCGCCACCGCTTGGTTCCGAATACCCTACAGGCCAACTCGAGCAGTTTTGGAAGGACGCCCACATGCGGGCCGAGCAGGCGGTTGCCGAGGCGCGAAGGATATTGGTCGGCACCAGCCTGAAACTGTCTGATGACCAGGCAACTCCGGTTGGTGACCCACGGGCCGTGTTGTTGGACGAGGCGAAACTGTGGGAGGCGAATCTCATCGTGGTCGGTTCTCACGGCAGGCAGGGATTCGATCGTTGGCTCATGGGCAGTGTGTCGGAGGCCATCGCGCTGCATGCGCACTGCTCGGTTGAAGTCATTCGAAGGTAGCCGGACAACCGCGGCCGTTTGCCAGGGCGCCGCTGGGTTTCCGTACTTCCTGCTCCTTCGAACTCGAGCTGGCAGGGCTGTATTATTGGAGCGGTTTTATGTCAGTGGGCGTCGCTCCTAACTCTCTATTGAGGGGGATTATCCCCGGAACTAACCACTGTTCCCACATCTCGTCCACTTTGCTCTGGAAGAATTCGATGTCTTCTTCGTTGAAGTGGGCGAACCGTCCTTGCTTGAGCAAATAGTCGCGGACGGGAAGACGTTTGAACCTTGCTTTAGCAATCTGCTCCGTCTTGCCATAGAGTCTCAACTTGCCGCACTCAACCTCATAGAGCGGCCAAATGCCCGTGTTCACCGCCAGTTGGCCGAGCTCAAAGGCAAGCAGCGGGTCGAAGTCCCAGCCCTTTGGGCAGGGGTTTAAGCAATGAATGAAGGTCGGGCCGCCCACCGACAGCGCCTTGCGGATGCTATTCATTGCCTGCAGGGGATAGGACGTTGAAATCGTCGCCAGGTACTTGACCGTGGGATGGCCGGCGAGCATCAACGGCACCAGATTCTTCTTCCACCGGTGATGCATGATCCGCTTCAGCTTGCCTGGCGTACTGAACGAAGTGTTCGCACCCCATGGAGAGGTTCCGGAAACCTGGATATCAGTGTTGCCGTATTCCTCGTTGTCGTACAAGAGGATCAGCAGGTTGTAATCCGGGTGGGTGAGGGTCGCTGAAATTGCGCTCAGACCCATGTCGGCACCGCCGCCGTCCCCGCAGAAGGCGATCACATTGATCGCCTCGTCCTTGATCACTCCCTTACGCATCAGAACGCGCAAAGCCGCCGCCGTACCCAAGGCGCTCGAACCGCCACTGCCCAGTTGGGTGTGCATCCAGGGCACGCCCCAAACGGTGCTGTAGTAGGAAGTGTTGGCTACATACATGCAGCCCGTGGCGCCCAGAATGATCGTCCTCGGTCCCGCCGCCTTTGCCATCAGACGCATGATCTGGGCGGATTCACAGCCAGCACAAGTGCGGTGGCCGGATGTGAAGTATTCGGCGTACGGAACCTTTTTCACCCCTTTGAACGGCTCCAGGTTCTGGGTCGGCTTTTCACTCACGTAGGTTGGGCTCATAGTCTTCTACCTTTCCCGGGCTCGGGTTTGGCGCCCTGCCCCCATCACCCCCGCAGCCCGATCCACTGGGTCAAGGGTTGCTCTTTGCCATCGGCCGCTTCAAAGATGATATCGGTCATCTTTTCGACATCCGGCACAGTGATCTCGCGTCCGCCGAGGCCGCAAATGAAGTCGAGAACAGGCGGCCGGGTTCGGGCACTGCTGTACATTGCGGAACGCACCTCGGTGGCCAACACGCCACTGAGATCGGGTGCCCCCAGAGACAAGTCGCGATCTATGATCCCGATCGCACGGAAGCGCTCGAGACAGTTCGCCAGTTCAGCACCGGGAAATGGCCGGAACCAACGCAACCGCACAAATCCGACTTTCTTACCCTGCGCGCGTAGTTTTCGAATGGCGACTCGTACCGGCGTCGAGAGTGTTCCCATTCCGAGCAGCACCACCTCAGCATCGTCGGTCCTGTACTCTTCAAAGAAGGGATTGCCGTATTTGCGTCCGAAGATCGATTCGAACTCGGAGTAGACCTCGCGGATCACGGAAGAGACCTGCTCGGTGACCGCGTAGTTCTGCCGTCGGATTTCCATGACCCAGTCCTCGTTCGCCTGGGGCGCCACCGAGATCACGTTATCGGGGTGGAGCAGCAGGCGCCCGCGGTCATATCTGGGCAGGAACATCTGGACCTGTTCTGCCGTGGGCACCTTGACCAGCGCCTGCGAATGGGTTAGAAATGCGCCATCGCAGCTGATCGCCACCGGCACCAACATGCGTCGGTCCTCGGCCACGCGGTAGGCGATCAAAGCCGTGTCCAGCGCTTCCTGTGCGCTGTCGACCCAGCACAGCAGCCAACCCAGATCTCGTACTGCCAGGGCGTCGTTGTGTTCAACGCCAAAGGCGCCAGGATCGTCTAGCGCCCGGTTGCCAACCAGACAAACCATGGGCACGCGCAGAGCCGGGGACACGGTCAACACCTCCATGGCATACATCCAGCCGATGCCACTAGAGCCACAAAACACGCGGGCCCCGCACACCGAAGCATGTTTCACAATTTCAAATTGCGAGTTTTCACTTTCTGCCACGATGAATTCGCAATCCAATTCCCCGTCGGCTACTAACTGACTCATGTATTGCATCACCGTGTCATAAGGCCGGATTGGATACGCGGTGACTACGTCTACGTTGGCTAGTTTGCAGGCAATCGCAATAGCTTCCGCCCCGGTAATCAGGGCTTCCTGCTCGAAGACTTTCTTCTGTTCCTCGATTGGCATCGTCGCTGTTGCCATGTCAGTCTCCTTGTGGCCACTACCCTCGCTGCGCCACTTCCAGGGCTGCGGGCACCTGTTGTTGATATTGACCGCGGAAACGGAAGCCGTGAGACCGTGCCTCGACCGGCTCAACCGATTCGATCGTCTTGGCCAGCTCCTTGAGGTAAGCATCCGGGTTCTTCGCGAACCTCACCCACTGGCTATCGTTGTCGTGAAATTCGTTCTCGTTGACCATGGTGATGCAGTTCTTCACTGGACAGACCGCTTCGCAGATACCGCACCCGCAGCAGGCCTCAAGATTGGCGTCATAGGTGCCATCCGGGGTGACATCAAAGGAAGCATCCGGGCAATTCAGCCAACACAAGGTGCACTTGGTACAGGTTACGAAATTCACCACCGGACGCATGGTTCGGGCGGTGTATTTCTCAAAGAGCGGGTTCCGAGCCGGCCGGAATCCGCCAATCTGCTGGGTGACGGGATCTGCATAAGGTCCGCCTTGCGGCTGGCCCGGAATCGATACACCTTCCGGCATGGACTCCCACCGCGGCAGACTAAAATTGCGGAGCTCCTCGAGATTGCCTTGCCCCGGCTCTACCTCAATCGTCGTAAAGCGCTCATGCGCCACGCGGGCAGACAGCGCTTTCAGAGAATCCTTCAGTTTGTCGTGGATGAATTTCTCGACCGAAGCCAAGTTCACCAGCTCCGGCAGGGCTTTTGCGATCGCGCCCAGAAGGCGCACATCTGTGTGGTCATCCTTGTAGACCCACATGCCAGAAAAACTGGGAATGCCCCTTACGATGCCTAGCTTGTAAGGTTCCGGCCTGCGATGAATGAATTGCAGCAGGGCAGGCGAAGCGTGTTGGGAAACTACAATGAGGGTGCCATCGGCTTTTAAAGCATGATGCACAGGCTGAAGCCCATACCAAGCCCAGGACTCGACACCTTTGACGAGCGTATCGTCGAGAACGATCGTCAAGTCGACTTGCTTCGGCTCGTATTGCGCCATTCCCTCCTCGAGTGTTGGCCCGTCGCTGGCGACGATTGCGAAGCTCTTCGCTGGAATTCCGTTTCGCTCCGGAGAGTCTCCGTAGCGGCCAAAAGAAATTCCCAGTTTTCCTTGGTTGTGTGCAGCCAGAACCAGACCGCGCGTAATGTTTTTCGCCAGGATCTTCTGATAGACCCCGCGGTAGATGACCTCGACTGCGAATAACTGGCCCATGGCAACCTCCATTCTTCGTGCCGTGCTCACCCGCCGGAAAGCATCGCACCCTTGAGAGCTTAAGCCCAGTGGTCTGTTAACAGACCACTGATGCCACCATTCCAGTCCTAAGAAGGAAAGTCCGCTGTGATGCCACTCACGCTTGCGAGTGACCCCAACAGGTCTCTTCAGAGGTGGCCGGCCAGAGGAACCACGAGGTTGAGAAATGCACTAAGTCGGGGTCGAAGGTGTCTAAGCGTAGGTGGGCACCTATCGGACGACCGCGGCGACGCCGCCTAGCCATTCTGCGCGTGTAGGCTGCGTTGGACCATCAAATTTAGAGCGGTACGCAGGGCCATGGGTAGATCGGATCGTTGGGGGGCACTCGACCGCGACTTACCATCTACAAAATCACTCTCTTGGAAATTCCGCCTTTGCCGTGAGCCCAGCACCGACACCGCTCTTGGAGGTATAGCTTGTTTGGCAGACCTTCGGACGTGGCTCACGACCGCTTGTGATCAGTCTCACTGCCGAAGGCTGTGCTCGCTCCCACAATAGCAAATGGATCGTGCCTCTGCTGTGGATCCCAGCACTCCGCTGACTCGGATAGCTAGAAGACGCATCACGGCACAAGAAGGAGTTCTCTATGGCGCAGGACACCCTCACAATTGTCGACAATCGCACCAACCGACCTTACTCTCTGTCCATCGAGAGTGGAGCGGTTCGGGCTACGGACTTCCGCCAAATTAAGACCGGCCCGGAAGACTTCGGAATGATGACCTACGACCCGGCTTTCATGAATACGGCTTCCTGTCGTAGCAGCATCACCTTCATTGATGGTGAGCGAGGCATCCTCGAGTATCGCGGCTATCCCATTGAGGTTCTGGCGGAGCATTGCACGTTTCTTGAAGTCGCGTACCTGTTGCTTTTTGGAGAGCTTCCCAATGAAACCGAGCTGAAGAACTGGGTTCATGAGATCACGCATCACACCATGCTGCACGAGAGCACCAAGAAGTTCATGGAGGGCTTTCGTCACGATGCCCACCCTATGGCCATGCTGGTCAGTACGGTGGCCGCTCTGGCTACGGTCTATCCCGAGGCCCGTGACATTCGTGATCCGAGCAATCGTCTGCTGCAGATTAAGCGCCTCATTGGAAAGATGCCTTCCATCGCCGCAATGTCTTACCGGCACAGCCTAGGTTTTCCGTATGTGTACCCTGACAATGATCTGAGTTACCCCGCAAACTTCATGAACATGCTGTGGAAGATGGTCGAGCCAAAGTACGCGGCCAACCCCGTGCTGGCGCGCGCTCTCGACATCCTGTTCATCCTGCACGCCGACCACGAGCAGAACTGCAGCGCGAACGCCATGCGTTCGGTAGGCAGCTCGCACGCCGATCCTTATCTAGCGACAGCCGCCGCTGCCGCGGCCCTGTCGGGGCCCCTGCATGGGGGAGCCAACGAGGAGGTTCTCAAAATGCTCGACGCGATTGGTTCGCGGGAGAATGTTCCCAGCTATGTCAAGAAGGTTAAGGAAGGACACGGCAAGCTGATGGGTTTCGGGCATCGCGTTTACAAGAATTACGATCCACGTGCCAAGATTATCAAATGGACAGCGGAGCAAGTGTTCGAGGTCACGGGGCGCAATCCGAAGCTGGATATTGCCATGGAGTTGGAGCGGATTGCCTTGGATGACGACTACTTCATCCAGCGCAAGTTGTATCCCAACGTTGACTTTTACTCTGGGATTATCTACCAGGCCATGGGCTTCAGGCCCGAGATGTTCACCGTGCTCTTTGCCATCCCCCGTACGGTCGGCTGGTTGGCCCAGTGGCAGGAAATGCTCGCGGACGTGGAACAGAAAATCGCTCGTCCGCGCCAAATCTACATCGGACACCGTGGGCGTCAGTTTTTGCCGATCGAAAGGCGGGCGCTCCTCGGCGTTGCAAACGACTAGCTTCTTGGCTTGCCCTGGAGGGCGTCGGTGCTCCGGCTCATCAAAGGATCGGTGGGAGGATGGCACGCTCTCACGCAAGTGATGAAATCACAAAGCAAGACACGGAGGAAGAGGCAATGAATCAAGGCGAAATCAAATTTTGTCCGCAGTGTGGCGCGGCTGATTTGGCAACAAGAGAAATCACTCCGTCTCACGTCCAGGAATTGTACTGTCCGCATTGCGGAATCAGCGCGATCCTGCTCTGGTCTGAACACGACCTGGTCGGCAGCACCGCCCAGCGAGATCCTGACGGTGACTCGGAGAGTTGGTAGCGAGGCTCCAGAAGTGTTGTAGTTGCGCTGACATGGTGCCTTTGCCGGACCTGCAATTGACGCAAGGGGGGAATTGACGCATGGATCCTGCCCCTGTCGTGAGAGTTGGCTGAACCTCGGGCGCAGAAAAAGATCCCGACGAGTCTCGAGAGCACGCCAGGGATTCGAATTATCGCTCAACACAAGCGCTCGTGATTGTCCTCACTGCGATTCCTTTCCGAATCGTGTGAGGATGATTTGAACCCACATGACTGGTCCATGGGTGGAAAGACAAGGAGAAAGGAAGGTAACCGCCGTGAACTTCCGAACCGTGGAGCACGCTCGTGTGCTAGCCGGCTGGGCGATACCAATCGTCTTTGGTCTACTGCTCACCGCTGGATTCGCGCCGACACAGGTGACGCTGTCGGCGGGCCCGCTTCCGCTATACCAGGTAAGGTCGATCTACGTGGTTCCGTCTGCAGATGATTTTGCGTTCCTGCTCAAAACTCGCCTCCAAAAATGGAGTGCCATAGACATCACCTCCAAGCCGGAAGAAGCTGACGCGGTGCTCACTTGTCAAACTGCCACCACCATGGTGCCGGCCAAAGTGGTGGTATGGCGGACGATTGCAGAAGTCACTCTTGTGGAGCGTCGCTCTCAGAAACCTATTTGGAAGACGGCGAAAGCGACGACTTATAACATCGGCGGACTGGCAGACGACGTCATTGCCCAGCTCAAGGAGGACTGGAAAAAATCGGCCAGCCAGTATTGACTCCCTTGCTGAGCGTCCTTCTCTTTCTCGCCGAACCCTTTTCGAATACGGTCATGGTTCGCGCAAGGATTGAGGATGAAGTGAGAAGCTTCTCGGCATCGGATTTGAAGCGTCGACCCGGAGCGCAGCCGATGTTGTTCCACGCCAAGCGTTCTCGATCCGGTCGAACTCCGCCACCTTCGGTAAAAGACCCCACCGTCCTGCCCTCTCTTTTTGGCGAAGGGTATGGGCTATACGCAATTCACAACGTCCCTTTCTTTTTGTCCCTTCTGGCGCACGTCCTGGCGATCGCGCTCTTGCTGGCTTCGAGTAGCTACCTTGTGACGCATCGCCGCGAAGTGAGGCGACAGATCACGCAGATTGCCACTGATGTCAGTCCGTACTTCTTGCCTCCATCGAAGAGCACCGCAGGAGGGGGAGGCGGTGGTGGCGATAGCGACAAACTGGCTGGGTCGAAGGGAAGGTTACCGGAGCTCTCCCGTCAGCAGCTGGCTCCTGCGGCGGTAATCATTCGGAACGAGAATCCCAGGCTTCCGGTTGTACCGACGGTGGTTGTTCCGCCAGAAATCCATCTGCCATCGTCTCAGCACTGGCCAATCGGAGATCCACTGTCATCCATCGTTGCACCATCTTCGAATGGGACTGGGTCGGAAGGTGGCACTGCTGCCGGTAGTGGCGGCGGTGTGGGCTCGGGCAGCGGGCCTGGCGTTGGTCCGGGATCGGGTGGCGGGATTGGAGGAGGAGCCTATCGTATCGGTGGCGGGATAACAGCTCCCCGCGTCATCTATGGTCCAGACCCAGAGTTTTCGCAGGAAGCACGCGAAGCCAAGTACCAGGGCGTGGTGGTTCTCTGGGCCATCGTAGGAACGGACGGGCGCGCGCACGACATTCGCGTCATGCGCAGCCTGGGCATGGGGTTGGACGAAAAAGCCATGGAAGCGATTCGGGGGTGGCTGTTTGAGCCTGGCTGTAAAGGTGGCGTGCCCGTAGCCGTGCAAATCAATGTCGAGGTTACATTCCGGCTCTTCTAGTTGTTCGTCAGGGAACCTGGTGAACGTCGATGGATCGCGGCGCTGAGGAATCCCGATGTCTCAAGTGCTGGGTCACTCGCTCAGACCGGGCTCTGGCCATAAGGCGGAGGAAAGGTCAAAAGGCCAGCCTCGATCCCAGGTATGTAGGAGGACCCTAAAGAAAATCTC
>DATJVZ010000221.1:0-18856 GCA_035501575.1 Terriglobales bacterium
TTTGTGGGTGATACCCACCCATACCGGCACGGAAGCGCTGGCGCTGATTCTGCGCTGGTTTCACTTTCTGGCGGGGATTACCTGGGTCGGGTTGCTGTACTTTTTCAATCTGGTCAATGTGCCTTTCATGAAGCAGCTCGATGCCAGCATGAAACCGAAGGTTTTTCAGTACATGACCATGCCCGCTTTGCAGATCTTTCGCTGGAGTGCGCTGCTTACGGTATTGTTCGGATTCTGGTACTGGGGCCAGATTTTGGTTGGCCCGGACGCGCTCCGCGAAGGGAAGGGCTCAGGAAGCACCATCGGCTTGTTCTTGCTGATCTGGGTTGTGGCCTCGATGATTCTGTACTTTGTAATCTCAAAGACGCCAGCGGGATACGTCTTGGGGCTGATTGCCACTGTGGTTGTGATCCTCGCGGGGTGGCTGTTTGTGAACTTTACTCCCGTCGGGCAGGACGATAACCATGTGCTCTCGATCGGAGTCGGGGGCGGCTTGGGAATCATTATGTTGTTTAACGTGTGGGGAATCATCTGGCGCAATAACAAGAAGATCATTCGAGGAACGATCGCCGGCACTCCACCGGCCGACGGCCCGACCCTCGCCCGCCAGGCCTTTCTCGCATCACGAACTAACATGTTTCTCTCCGTGCCCATGCTTTTCTTTATGGCGGCTGCCTCTCATTACGGGATCTTGGGTAAGTAGAAAGCAGGCTATCGCTGCGGGCCGGGTGCTCTCCGGGAAGGTGCCAGGCTTCGGCTTGTTCGACCACCGGTTGTGACACAATGAGGCGTGCATTCTGGTGGATTGGCTCGCGGAATCGCTCTATTTAACGGTGCTCACTTCTTTGAGGCCCACGAAGTCTTGGAAGATGTTTGGCGAGCCGCCCCGGCTGACGAGAAGAGATTCTTCCAGGGCTTAGTTCAGCTGGCGGTCGCGTTCCACCACCATTCCACGGGCAACCATATCGGAATGCGTTCCGTCATGGAGCGCGGCATGAGGAACCTGGACGGTTATCCAAACGGCTTCTACGGTATCCAACTGCTGCCACTCCAGCATTCTTTGAACGCGTGGCGAGAGGCTCTGGACAATAAGCAGCCGCATCCGTCCCTGCCCCGGATCGAAAGCTCGGGACCCGGGTCCGCCGCATAAGCGAGCAGTATGCCAATGTGCTCGTCGGGCTTTTCGCGCGGATCGAGTGGCTGGCTTCGCCTATTTGGCTTTTTTACCTCGCTTCCTCGAGACGGTCCTCGAGACGGTCTTCGGAGGTTGCTCGCCCGGCGCGAGTACCCGGCGAACAATCGGCGTCTTTAGCTTGTACTTCCGCTCGACCACGTTGCCGTCATCGTCCTTTACGCGCAGTACGAAAACCGGTAACGTGCCCTCTTGCTCGAAATTCTCGTGCGAAACCGTCAGCGGAAACACGCCATTGAGGTTGCGCTCGTGATAGGCAGTTTCGTAGTGGTGCCGCTTAACGTTCCAGGTAAAGACCCGCACCTGGTTGAAGTCGAAAGGCATTCCATCTTTGGGATCAGTCAGGGCCACCAGGTATTGCGGAACTTTCTTCTCACCATCGGTGACTTCCTCGAGCACAAAGAATGCTACGATACGCTGGCCTTCGGCATATTGTGCGATCTCGAGCGGGACATCGAGGTCCACCATGCGCGCCAGCACCCAACCCATGTGCCCCTGGGGATCTCTCACCAGCCACCAATCCTCCACAATCGATGACTTGGGCGGCTCTGACCCGCCCGCTGCTGCGATCGTGCCCGGCAGGCTCTTTTCCGCCGGAGCTCGCTTGAAGAGCGAAACTTTCGTTCCCTGGGTGAGCTGGTAAAGATGTTCCGTTTCGCGGCCTGGCTGCAGATGAAGGTTGGTGTCATTGCGCGTCGTTCCCACTGCCTGGAGGGGATCGTTTTGCTCTTGCTGAGCCAGTTTCTGGAACCCGTCGAACACCTCTTGCGAAACCAGGTATCGCTGTTCGATCCAGCCTTCTAAGCCGCTATCGGTCCTTACCCTCACGAAGCGGCGCTCGCGTTCGAGCACCTGCACGCGGTCTGCGTTTTTAACGGTTCCGGTTTTGCTGTAGAAGGCGGCCACACGGTCACGAAGAAAGGCTTGGGGAGCGGACACGTAATCGGTTTCAAGTACTTTTTTGTGGGTTCGACAAGCGGGAAGCGAAAGGAGCGGCACCAGGAGAAGCAGCAGCCGACGGACGGTTCGCCCAGGAATCACAAGCCAATATAACCTAGCGCGGCGTGGCCGCGGTTTAGTTGGGTGGTATCGGCCGGAACAGAATCAAATCTCAGCGGACGCACGCGTGGGGACTAGGTGCCGCGGCGCGTGCCGCACGGCGAGATATGAGACAGCAGATCTCGCGAAAGAATCGAGCGATTACTGCGTTACCCTCAGCATCGCATTTGCCGTGAAGGTGTTTACTCCGCTAACGTAGGTGGCCGTTACGGTCGCCACCTCACCTACCATGGCAGTAGCTTGTACAGTTACTACCGCTGGGTCCTGTCCTCCGACGATCGTGAAGTCCGCTGTGCTGCCGGAGCTTGTCGCACTGATCGTCCAAGTCGCAGTAGTGGTTACGTCTACTGGGCTCCCACCCGAAACCGTTGCCATGGCTTTAAAGCTCTGGGTCCCATTGATTGTCGCATTGGCACTGGTGGGACTGATTGTAATCCCGGTGACATTGGAGATTGAGACCGTCACGGTGGCCGTGCCGCTAACCGTACCCGATGCCCCGGTGATGGTAGCGCTGCCAGGGGAAATGCCGGTCACAAGCCCGGCACCGTTGATTGCGGCCACCGTGGTGTCTGAGCTGCTCCAGAACACGTTGCTGAGTGATTGAGTACTGCCATCGTTAAAGGTGCCTACGGCACTCATCTGGACGGTACCGTTCTGGTTGATGGTCGCGCTCGGCCCTACCGTGATCGAGGTGAGGGTCGGGTTCACGAAAAAGCCATTGCAGCCCGGTCCGATGGCGCACACAAGCGCCACTACCAAGGTTCCGGCGACTTTGGGTTTCTGCTTTATATTCAACATATTACCAAATTCCAGCAGGGCGCTCGCTACCACCAGTCATTGCCGAGAATTGTAGCAGAGAGAATTTCGCACGCTTGGCACAAGAAGGTAGCCGATCTTTGCTACCACCTCAGAACGTAATCATCGCCGAAACTTGCACAAATCCGTAACTCCGGTTGCAGCAAGTTATCAAGAGTGTCAATACTACGAACTTGCCAGTCGGCTTGGGTTGGGCGATATGCGGCTGGAACCTTCTCTGCCATTCGCATCGCCTGACTTCTTTGTTAGATGCGTAAGACTTCCCCATCATCCGGGAAAGAGGGGGACTTCCAGGGCACGATGAGGCATGGTGGTATTGGGCGCGTAGCAAGGGAATCTCCCACCGGAAAACATTCAGATAGCGGCTCACATTCACTCGGCTACAATGAGCCTGTGACGGATCTTGGGAAACTTCTCATCCTTGTCGGTGCGTTGATTGTCGGCATTGGCGTCGTGCTGGCGCTGGCCGGGCGAAGTAACCTGCCCCTCGGACGCTTGCCCGGCGACATTGTCTATCGTGGAAAAAACACGACCTTTTATTTCCCATTGGCTACCTCCATCCTCATCAGTGTGGTGCTCTCGGTACTGCTTTATGTAATCGGTAGGTTCAAGCGCTAGAGTGTGGCCATTCCTGCCTGCGACGGTCGCGCCGCTTTCCGAACGAGCTCCGGTCTCGGGGGCCTCTGCCTTCCCGCGGTTCCTGTTTGCCGAGTGCTCGCCCTGTCTGCGGTACACTTTCCCTGGATGTCAGTTTCGGACCAGCTCGGGTTCAGCTTTAATCCCAGGGGTCGCCGTACCTGGACGGTACGTGACTTGGTGGCCGCAGTTCGCACCCATCTCGAACGGGAATACAGCGATACCTGGGTAGAAGGAGAGATCTCTAATTTCCGGGCGCACGATTCGGGCCATCTTTATTTCACCCTCAAGGATGAGAGCGCGCAAATTCGGGTGGTGATCTTTCGATCTTCCGCGCGCTTGCTCCGGTTTCGCCCCGACAACGGCATGCAGGTAGTGGCTCGCGGACGAGTTACGATTTATGAAGACCGGGGCGAGCTCCAACTGGCGGCGGAATACCTTGAGCCGAAGGGAGCGGGAAGCCTTCAGATCGCCTTCGAGCAACTAAAAGCCAGACTGGAAGCCGAAGGCCTCTTCGACTCGAGCCGTAAGAAACCGATTCCTACCCTGCCCCGAAGGATCGGAATAGTGACCTCGCCCCAAGCCGCAGCCTTGCGCGATATTCTCCACATTTTGCGGCGCCGCCATCACAGTGCGAGCGTCCTGATCTTCCCCGCGCAAGTACAGGGAGAGGCGGCTGCCTTGGAGGTCAGCGCCGGTATCCGGCACTTCAACCAAACTCGCGGCGTGGAAGTGATTATCGTGGCTCGCGGGGGTGGATCCGCAGAAGATCTCGCCGCCTTCAATCACGAAGGCCTGGCGCGTACGATCGCGTCATCTTCGATTCCTGTGATCTCCGCCGTAGGGCACGAAACCGATTTCACCATCGTTGATTTTGTTGCCGACCTGCGTGCGCCTACACCTTCGGCCGCCGCGGAGTTGGTCATCCGCTCGCGCCAGGAAGTCGAAGAGCAGCTGGAGAGTCTGCATGCACGACTGGGGAAAGACATCCGTTATCGGCTGCTGATCGCACGTCAAAACTTGACTGAGCTGGCGCGGAATACGGCCTTCGCCCGGTTGATGGATTTCATTCATCGCCGGCAGCAGCGTCTGGACGATCTGGCCCACCGATTAGCCGAGGGTGAGCGGCGAAACCTCGAGAATCAGCGCAGACGCTTTGAGTTTCTCTCTGCCTCGGTCCGGCACTACGATGCCCGCCGTGTGCTCGCCAGCATGAGAAAGGATTTGGAGGCTCGGGCGGCCGCACTCGTCTCTGGCTTGCGCAGCCAGCTGCGGGAGTGTGGCATTCGTTTCGAGCGCGTCGAGACGGCTCTTCGAGCCCTCTCCCCTCTGGCAATTCTTGCGCGCGGGTACGCCCTGGTGTTTGATGAGTCGGGAGTGCTGCTCCAGGATGCGTCGCAGGTCAATGCGGGAGACCAAATCTCGGCTAGATTGGCGCAGGGGACATTGACCGCGACGGTGAACGGCAAGCGGGGCTAGCCACTTTCGCCCGCAAGGCGCCGCACCTCGCCACTGAACGAACGATCATGCCGGTCGCCGTTAGCGATGTCTATCATTTCTTGCGAGTTAGGATCCCTGTAGTGGCGAAGGGGGGACGCGGAGTGCGAAGCTTCGGGGACTGGCCTTAGGCGCCGTTCTCGAAGAGGCACGCAGGCGAGACGGTCGCTCGAGCACCTATCGCAGTCGATGCCTCGGGCTTGCCTGCCGGTTTTCGCCTGCTATACTTCTGAATTTGTCACCCAAAGCCGGAAATCTGCCGGCAGCGACCAGCAGCAACTGCACTCATCGGAGACTGTCATGACCACCACCACTGCCAGCCCTAGCAGCATGGAGCGCGAATTCAACCCCGTGGAGGCGCAGGCTGCCCGGTTCGATCTGGCCGCGCACAAACTCAACCTGGATGAAGGCCTGTGGAAAGTCTTGCGCTACCCCAATCGTGAGATTACGGTGCATATCCCGGTTGCCATGGACAACGGTAGTCTTGATGTATTCACCGGTTTTCGCGTACAGCATTCGATCGCCCGGGGTCCGGCCAAAGGCGGGGTTCGCTATGCACCGGACGTCACGCTCGACGAAGTACGCGCCCTGGCCGCCTGGATGACCTGGAAGTGCGCCGTCGTCAACATCCCGTTCGGTGGTGCCAAGGGCGGAATTATCTGCGACCCACACAAGATGTCGATGGGCGAGCTGGAGCGGCTCACCCGTCGTTACACGGCAGAGCTGTTTGAATTCATCGGTCCGGAGAAAGACGTTCCCGCACCCGACGTGAATACCAACGAGCAGATCATGGCGTGGATGATGGATACCTACTCCATGCACATGCGCCAGACGGTTACGGCGGTCGTGACCGGGAAACCGATCAACATTGGAGGCTCGCGAGGTCGTCGCGAAGCGACCGGCCGCGGCATCATGATCGTCTGCGATGAGGCCGTCAAGAAACTCAAGCTCTCCTCGAAAGATGCGCGCGTGATCGTGCAAGGTTTCGGCAACGTAGGTTCCAATGCCGCCCTGCTCATGGCCGAGGCCGGCTACAAGGTGATCGGAATTCTCGAGGTGGATGGCGGCCTCTATAACCGAAATGGAATCAACGTGCAGAAATTATCCGAGTATCGCCAACGCAATCGAACCATTGTCGGATTCCCCGAAGCCGAAGCCTCGAGTGACGCGGACCTACTGGTAACCGATTGCGACATTTTGATCCCCGCCGCAACCGAGAATCAGATCACCAGCCGCAATGCCGATCGTGTAAAGTGCAAGATCCTGGCGGAAGGCGCGAACGGTCCCACCACAGCGGCAGCCGACGAAATCTTGGCCGAGAAAGGCGTGTTCATTATTCCTGACATCTTGTGCAATGCCGGCGGCGTGACCACGTCGTATTTTGAGTGGGTCCAGGACCGTCAAGGCTACTTTTGGAAGGAATCCTTCGTCAACGAGCAACTGGAAATGATCATGGTGGCTGCCTTTGACGACGTTATCCGCTATGCCGACGTCCACCAGGTCAACAACCGCATCGCCGCCTATATGCTGGCTATCGACCGAGTGGCCTATACCATTCGGCAACGGGGAATCTATGCTTGAGGGGACCAATCGAACGGCAGCCTAGAGTCCGAGTGAGCCAAATTCGACCCGACCATCACCGTCTCCGAGAAACGAAGCATCCCGCCATCCGCGCCAGTTATTTTCGCTTACTCTGGTTTATCTTCGCGATGGCCGAACCCCGGAAGCAACCCGCCATGTGGTCGTTGACTAAACCCATGGCCTGCATGAAGGCGTAGCAGATCGTGCTGCCTACGAAGGCGAATCCCCGCTTGCGCAGGTCTTTGCTCATGGCGTCGGACTCGGCGGTCGACGCCGGAAGGTCTCTTGGCTCCCGCCAGGCATTCCGCCGCGCTTTGCCGCCAACGAAACCCCAGATGTAGCGGTCAAAGGATCCGAACTCATCCTGCACCTTGAGAAACGCCTTGGCATTCTCCACGGCCGAGAGGATCTTTCGCTGGTTGCGAACAATTCCCGGGTCGCCC
The DNA here is from genome assembly GCA_035501575.1 of Terriglobales bacterium. GTDB lineage: Bacteria > Acidobacteriota > Terriglobia > Terriglobales > Acidobacteriaceae > JAFAGX01. The sequence continues at coordinate 7,225 of DATJVZ010000221.1, forward strand.
ATCAAAGCTCTGATCTTCGCCCGATCATAAGCGGCAATCCGACGGGGATCGAAGCCGTCGAAGGCGGCGTGATAATTCCGCCGCTTGCGGAGAACGATTTCCCAATTGAGGCCAGCCTGCGCGCCTTCTAGGATGAGAAATTCAAATAGCGTGCGGTCATCATGGCACGGCACGCCCCATTCTTCATCGTGGTAGCGGATCGATAGTTCGCTCTGAGCCCAGCTGCAGCGACGGACGGATCGATTCATAGGCCGGCCTAGAGATGGCACGCAGGATTGCCGTCAACCTCATTCCAAGGATTTTGGATCCGAGAGGTTTTTCGGACTCTTCTTGTCCAAGAGCGCCACCAGTTCCTGGGCGCAAGCGGGAGTCTTCACCTTATTTTCTGCAATGATCTGTTTCGCGCTTAGCTTCTGACCGTACAGCTTCTCGTTGGCGCTGTTGTCGGAGCGCAGGGTCGATCCTTCGAGCGAAACCCCGGCGAAGAGGCCTTTATTGCGTGAATAGGAGAGAATTTCCGCCGACATCACGATGTCCGTTGCTCCTTCGGCGGTACGGCCTTTAGGGCCGGCCGCCGCCGACGCATCTCCCCCCAGCTTCACCTTGCTGCTGAGCAGGGAACGGGCGCCTTTCGGATTCATAACGAGTAGGACAAAATCGGTAGCTTCCCCACCAATCTGAAAACCGAAGCTGCCGCCTTCCAAGGCGTATAGCGCCGGCGCTCCCCACAGACCGGTATAATGTTGTCCGCTGCGGCAAATCATGACACCCCGGCCATAACTGGCGCCGAAGACGAAAGCGGCTTTCTTGACCGAAGGCAGGATGACAACGCATTCGGCTTTGTCGAGCAAGTCCTGGGGAATATTGTCCGGGATATTCAAGATCTCTTTGAGAACCTGACCCGCATCTTTTACCCGGTCTTGCTCGTGGTAGCTGTCCACAGCAAGCGCCGCGAAGGGGAGGACGCAGATCGCCAGCAGAGTTAGCAGGTTTTTTCTCATGGCTTCTCCAAAACTGTAGTGGATGCATCTATTTTACTCCTGGCTCGGACACCAGCCATTTACCCGATGGGCACGGTGTAAACCGGGAGACTCGTACCGCAAGGGTTACTGTTTGCAAGTCTTTATCCTGGCTAATCGTGCTCCTTTTGTAACTTGGCCTACGTCAGGGCTTCTCATAAAGTCAAGCATGAAGACTTCGGTCCTTTACGTGCATCTCATAACGTGGGGGGATACCGGGCCGGGCATAAGTCGTGCGAGGCCCAGAAGGGGTGCGGAATGAAGTACATAAGGCTGTATATTTTTCTCCTTGCCGCCTTGGGGTTGCCGCGTCTCTCGCCCCTGCCCGCGCAGTCGAGTTCTGTGATCCCCGCCAGCTCCTATGTCTCTGGGTCCGCCGACGATCAGGACGCGGTTCTTACCATTAAGAAGCGGGTCGATGAAGTCCACGTCCTGTTCATCGCCACCAATAAGCACGGCCGCTTCGTGCGCAACTTGGATCAGGCGGACTTCGCTATCCTCGACGATCACAAGCCACCGCAATCGATCGTCAACTTCCATAGCGAGACCGATCTTCCTCTCGAGCTCGGGTTGTTGATCGACACCAGCGGTTCGGTGCGTACTCGGTTTGATTTTGAACAGGAATCTGCTATCAGCTTTCTCGAACAGACCATACGTCCCCATTTTGACAAGGCCTTCGTCATGGGGTTCAGCAGCCAGTCCACCCTGACCCAGGACTTTACGGACAACACCAACCTGCTTAGGATCGGGGTCGACCGCCTGCACAATGGCGGGGGGACGGCACTGTATGATGCAATCTACCGCGCTTGCCGTAGCAAGCTGATGAAAGAGCGGGATGAGCGGCCGGCGCGGCGCGCGATCATTGTGGTAAGTGATGGCGAAGACAATCAGAGCGAGGTCAGGGAAGCGCAAGCGATCGAGATGGCGCAGCGGGCAGAAGTCATCATTTATGCGATTTCAACCGATGACAGTGGTCTGATCCTGCGGGGCGACACGGTCTTGCAGCAACTCGCAGAGGCCACCGGTGGCCGGGCTTTCTTTCCCTACAAGATGAAGGATGTCAAGACTTCCTTTGCCGCCATCGAGGACGAACTCCGCAGCCAGTATGTAGTTTCCTACCGTCCGGCAGACTTTGAAGCCGATGGGCGCTTTCGTCCGATTGAGATTACCGCGCTCAAGAAAGACCTTCAGGTACGTGCCCGCAAGGGGTATTACGCACCCACCTACTAGCCCAGCGATGCTAGAATAGCCTGTAGGCCCTGCAAGATCCAGGGTAGTGGCCGTTCTGTGGCTAGAGGACAATGAAGATCAGAGTTGGATTGGCGGCAGCCGTGGGGTCGCTCGCAATCTCCCTGGCAGGGGCACAAGTCCCGCCGCCCGGGCATCACCACCGGCGTCCCTCCCAGGCCCCCCAGCAGTTGGCTCAGCCGCAACCTGCGGCTCCCCAACCCGTTGCTCCGCCGACACCCGAGCAAAGGCCGGCAACCCCTCCTCAAGTTGCCTACAACGGCGGACTTTTGACCATCACCGCCGACAATTCCACCTTAGGCGATATTCTGCGGGCGGTGCACCGACAGACCGGAGCAGCGATCGACGTTCCGGGAAATGCCACTGAGCGGGTGGTGGGCAGGTTTGGTCCAGGCCCAGCCCGAGATGTCGTGGCCTCGCTGCTCAATGGATCCCATTTTAATTATGTTCTGGTTGGATCCGAGACCGATCCCAGAGGGCTCGATCGAGTCGTGCTCATCTCGAAGCCCGGCAGTGACCAAGCTCCCGTCGAGCAGGCTAGGTTCCAAGGCCGAGTGCAAGCACCCGTCCCTCAACCCGTGGATGCTGGGGACGCGGCGAGTGATGATGATGCGGCACAGGATATGATTCCTGATGCCAGCGAAGCGACCGACGAGCAGGCCAACCAAGCGCAAGGGGAAGAACCAGCCCAAGCGCAGCAGCCGGGCCAGTCCGCGATCAAGACTCCCGAGCAGCTTCTGCAAGAACTGCAACAACGCCAGCAGCAAATGCAGCAGCAGCAGCAGGGTGCACCGGTTCCTCCGGGTTATCCGCCGAATCCGAACGCCGGACCAACTCCGCAGCAGAAGTAACCTTCAACGGCACCGAGACGATACCCCACCCGTGCCGAGCCCTGGTTTTAGGATGATGAAGACTAAGTGGCAGGCTGAGCTTTAGCCGATCGGATTAGTTTCCGCCCGCGTGTGCGGCTTGGGTTTGGTTTCCGACTAGCGAGGGTTTCGTGCCTTCCGCGGGCTGGTTCGGAGCGAAGGCTTGCAGGATCAGGAGGACAGCGCCAAACCCGGAAATAATGCCGAGTGCCACGACGGCTACCACGGTTAAAGAGAGTATGAAAGCACCTAGTAACTCACCCAAGTTCGGCCCGCCTTTTTCATAAATCGCCGCAGCTGCGAATCCCCATCCCCACTGTAACTGCGTTGACGCTCGCTGCTGTTTGCAAATAGGATACGGAGTAAAGGTGTGTACTCCACTCTCCAACATTTCCAGAGACCCGTCCACATTACGGAAGGCCAGTAAGAGCACTGCTGTCCGATAACTATGGCAATTACAAAGATTTCGGTGCGAGGGGCGCGCCAACACAATCTCAAGAACATCAACCTTGAGATCCCGCGAAACAGCCTAACCGTGATTACCGGTCTCAGCGGGTCGGGCAAGTCTTCCCTCGCTTTCGACACCATCTACGCGGAGGGCCAACGGCGCTACGTGGAGACGCTTTCGGCCTACGCACGGCAGTTCCTCGAGCAGATGGAGAGGCCGGATGTCGATTCGATCGATGGGCTGAGCCCGTCGATCTCAATTGAACAGAAAACCACCAGCCGTAGCCCGCGCTCGACGGTGGGGACCATTACCGAGATTTACGACTACCTTCGTCTTCTGTTCGCTTCAATCGGGTCGCCGCACTGCCCGCAGTGCGGCCGAGCCATCACTCGCCAGTCCGCGGAACAGATCGTCGAGCGGGTCATGGCCCTCACTCCCGAAGACCGGGTTATGGTGCTCGCACCGATCGTTCGCGGGCGCAAGGGCGAGTTCAAGCAGGAAATGGAGAAGCTGGTGCAGCACGGCTTCACCCGGGCGCGCATCGATGGCCAGTTGGTCAATCTGGAGGACGAACCGGTGCTCGATAAGCGGAAGAACCACACGCTTGAAGTCGTCGTGGATCGCTTGCTTGTCAAGCCAGGCATCGAGCATCGTTTGGGGCTGTCGATCGGGCTGGCCATGAAACTGGCCGGCGGTTTGGTTGAGGTCTCGGTTGTTGGCGGCCAAGAGCAGCTGTATTCGGAAAAGCTGGCCTGCCCGGATTGTGGAATTAGTGTTCCCCAGCTCGAGCCGCGGTCGTTCTCTTTTAACAGCGCCTACGGGGCCTGCACGGAATGCCATGGACTGGGCAGTCGTTACGATCTTGATCCCGCGAAGCTCATCGCGGATTGGTCCAAGCCTCTGCTGGATGGCGGGCTGGGTCCTGGCTCGGCCTCGCCGAGCCTGATCCGTATGCTTGAAATCACGGCGGCGGCGCACGGCTTCGATTTACGGACTCCGTTTGAGAAGCTTCCCGAGAACATCCAGAATCTTCTGCTCTATGGAGAAGGGCGGCCAGGCGGGAAGACCGGTTTCTTCGGAGTTCTCGGATACTTGAAACGCACCTTCGAGGAAACGGCGTCGGAGAGCTATCGCGAATTCCTGGCAGATTACATGTCGGCGTCACCGTGTCCCGCCTGCCACGGGCAACGACTCCGACCCGAGAGCCTGGCGGTGAAGGTGGGAGGCATGTCGATCGCGGACTTCACCCGCTTGCCCGTTTCCCGGGCTCTCGAAGCCGCCCAGAAAATCCAACTCACGCCCCGCGAAGCCCTCATTGCCGCGAGAATCGTGCACGAGATCGTGGAACGCTTGCAGTTTCTCGACGCGGTTGGGCTGGGTTATATCTCTTTGGATCGATCGGCTGCCACCTTGTCGGGAGGGGAAGGGCAGCGGATCCGCCTGGCGACCCAAATTGGATCCAAACTACGAGGCGTGTTGTATGTCCTCGATGAGCCATCAATCGGCCTGCATCATCGTGACAATGGCCGTCTGCTGAAGGCGCTCGAGGAATTGCGTGACTTGGGCAATACCGTCGTCGTCGTCGAACACGATGAGGAGACGATTCGTCGCGCCGATTACGTGATCGATCTGGGCCCCGGGGCAGGCCGGCACGGAGGGGATCTGGTGGCGCAGGGCACCCCGCAAGAAATCATGCAGGTTCCGGCGTCTCTTACCGGAGCTTACATTTCCGGCAGGACCCAGATCGAGATGTTGGCTGAGCGCCGGCAGCCGAACGGCGCCGGCATCAGCATTCTCGGGGCCCGGGAAAACAATCTCAAGAATCTCGATGTGTGCTTCCCGCTGGGGGTAATGACCGTGGTGACCGGAGTCTCCGGCTCCGGTAAGTCGACTTTGGTTAATGACATTCTCTATCGGGCGCTGGCCAAGACTCTCTATCACTCACGGGAGGAGCCGGGAGTGCACCGGGTCATCTCCGGGGCCGAACTCATCGATAAAGTGATTCGGATTGACCAGTTACCCATCGGCCGCACCCCCCGCTCCAATCCCGCGACCTACACCGGTGTGTTCGCTCCCATTCGTGATCTCTACGCCATGCTGCCGGAATCTCGCGAACGTGGCTACAAGCCGGGACGGTTTTCCTTTAACGTCGCGGGGGGGCGCTGTGAAGCTTGCCAGGGAGAAGGTCAGCGCCGCATCGAGATGAATTTTCTTCCCGATGTATACGTACTCTGCGAAATTTGTGGGGGCCGTCGTTACAACCAAGAGACTTTGGCCGTCCGCTACCAGGGATGCTCGATCGCAGACATTCTCGAGATGCCAGCCGCGGACGCGCTCACGCTGCTCGACAATATTCCCCCGGTCAAGCAGAAGCTGCAGACGCTGGTCGAAGTAGGCTTGGGCTATATTCACCTGGGACAGTCCGCCGTGACCCTCTCGGGAGGCGAAGCGCAACGCATCAAGTTGGCACGCGAGCTGAGCAAACGGCAAACCGGCAGGACTTTGTACTTGCTGGATGAGCCGACCACCGGCCTCCACTTCGATGATGTCAAGAAGTTGCTCAATGTCTTGCATCGCCTCACCGACTTGGGCAACACCATCGTGATCATCGAACACAATCTGGACGTAATCCGCAACGCCGATTGGATCATCGATTTGGGTCCGGAGGGCGGCGAGGAAGGTGGCCGGATCGTTGCCCAGGGAACTCCCGAGCAAGTTGCCCGCCACAAGAAGTCGTTTACCGGGCAAGCACTGGCACGCTACTTCGATAGCAAAGAGAACGAAATCCGAAGTTTCTCGGCTTAATCCCAAAGGCTTCGGTTGCCGTGACTTCCGGGACAGCAATGAGCATCGTGGGCGGGAGTCGACCGGGGGACTCCCCAAGTCCCTCACCTGCGATCTGGATTTTCGTGTAAATTCAAAAGTCGACGAGAACCTTCATACACCGTTGTCTTTCCCGCCAAACCCGTTGTCGGGTTCCGACCCAACGCACTCCGCCATTTGTGTCCCAAACCCTCCCGAGGATCCGGTCTGGAGCGGCTGGGACGTGGTTGGCGTCGTAGCCCTGACGGTCGTGTCGCTCATGGTGATTCCGCTGCTCGTTGTATTGCCAGCGCATTTGCTCGTGTACCCCAAGCTTTTCCTGATGGACATCGTGAAGATTCCCGATGTCATTCTTCTGGTGCAAGTGCTGGCTTACGGGGCGGTCTTTGGGTTTATCTATTGCTTGTTGAAAAAACGGGGCGGCGCATTCTGGGAACCGTTGCGATGGAACTGGCCCACTCGATCTTGGGGGGCTTATTTGATGCTGGGCGCGCTATTGTATCTCGCGCTTATGGGATTCAGCGCGCTCCTCCCGATTCCGAAGCATCTGCCGATTGATCGCTTCTTTCAGAATGCCCGTGCGGCCGCGCTGATGACGTCGCTGTCGGTCACGCTGGCTCCCTTTATGGAAGAGCTGTTCTTCCGCGGGTTGCTGTACCCGGTTCTGGCGCGCCGCATGGGAATACCGCTGGCCATCTTCCTGACCGGCGCCGCTTTCGGACTTCTCCATGGCGAACAGCTCAAGTATTCGTGGGCAGTTTCGATCATCTTCTTGGTGGGAGTCGCCTTAACCGCGGTTCGCGCCATCACCAAATCTGTGGCGGCTAGTTTCCTCGTCCATGTCGGCTATAACGGAACTTTGTCGACCTTGTTGGTGGTTGCGACCGACGGCTTTCGTCATTTGCAGAAGCTGAATTCCTGAGTGGGACCATCCGGGCGTGCGGCTGGTTGGCGAGTAGCGATCACCCACGGGCTGCTGTTATCTTAGTCATTCCATGTCCTCGGCCCGTCAGGAACTGTTGCGTTTCCTCGCCCAGAAGTCTTTTCAATTGGGGAATTTCACCCTGTCCTCGGGTGGCAGCAGCGATTACTATGTGGATTGCCGTACGACCACTTTGGATGCACGAGGCGCGCAGCTTACCGGGCAGGTGTTTCTCGAGAGCATCGGAGCGCGAAATTGGCACCCGCAGGCGATTGGGGGATTGACCCTGGGGGCGGATCCGATCGTGGTGGCGGTGAGCGTGACCAGCGGAAACATTCACGGATTTCTGGTGCGCAAGGCGGAGAAGCAACATGGAACGGGTCAGAGAATCGAAGGCTTCCGCGAGAAAGGCGCGCGCGTGGTGATCGTGGATGACGTTTGCACGACCGGCGCCTCCACCATCCAGGCCCTGGAGGCAGCGCGGAAGTTCGGATTTGAGGTGGTGGGAGTCATGTGCTTGGTAGAACGAGAAGAGGCGAACGGGCGCCCGGCGGTCGAGCGAGCCGCAGCCCCGGCGCAGTTTGTCTCCATCTTTGCCGCCAAGGATGTCAGAACCGAGCACCTAGCCGGCCGGAAGCCGTGATCAGCAGTCGACTCTCGGCCCGCGGGTGCTCCTGGATGGGAAAGGACCGTAACCGGCCAAGGCCAGGAAATCGGCGCATGCTCCGTGCCGAATAAAACGAATGGTTCGCAACCATGATTAAAACCCTCGAGTGGACAGACTCCGGCGTGCGCTTCATCGATCAGACGAAGCTTCCGACGGAGGAGACGTACCTCACCTGCACGAGTTGCGAACAGGTGGCCGACGCCATTCGCACCATGGTCGTGCGTGGCGCGCCCGCCATCGGCGTGGCGGCGGCGATGGGCCTTGCTCTCGGGGTGAAAAACTCCGGGGCAGAGAGTCTCGGCGAACTCCAACGGGAGTTTGATCGTTGTTGCGAATTGGTGCGCGCCACCCGGCCCACGGCAGTTAATCTTTTCTGGGCAATTCGGCGGATGCAAGCTAAGTTCGAATCTCAGAAAGGTCGTCCGCTTCCGCAACTGAAGCAAGCCCTGATCGAAGAAGCGCAACGCATGTACGCCGAAGATATCGCAGCCAATCAGGCGATGGGCCGGTTGGGCGCCACTCTCATGCCCGCAACCGGCGGTGTCCTGACGCATTGCAATGCCGGCGCCTTGGCCACCTGCGGTTACGGGACGGCGCTCGGAGTCATTCGCTCGGCGGTTGAGCAAGGCAAGAAAATTCAAGTGTATGCCGACGAAACGCGGCCTTTCCTGCAGGGATCGCGACTGACCGCTTGGGAGTTGCTCAAGGATGGCATCCCCACGACTCTCATCTCCGACAATATGGCGGGATCGATGATGCGGCAGGGCAAAATCAGCGCCATCGTGGTCGGTGCGGATCGCATTGCAGCCAATGGGGATGTTGCCAACAAGATCGGAACCTACACGGTGGCCGTGCTGGCTAAGGAACATGGGGTTCCGTTTTACGTGGCAGCCCCGTTTTCGACCGTCGATCTCGATACCCCGGACGGCGGCAAGATTCCGATTGAGCAACGTGCCAGGCAGGAAGTTACCCATATTGCTGGTCGAGCAATCGCCCCGGAAGGTGTCGCCGTCGAAAATCCAGCTTTTGATGTCACTCCTGCGAGCTACGTAACCTGCATCGTGACCGAGCGGGGAATCGCCCGCAGGCCCTATCAGGAATCCTTGGCCAAACTAGCGCAGACTCGAGAGAAGATTGTGATTGAAACCTGATCCTCGGTGCTCAACTCCCTCCGTCGCTAGGTTCGCCTGGTCGGCATCGCTTGCACCGTGAAGCACGATGTGACGGATACGCGGCCACGCGCTTGAGAAAGGAAAGTCTCATCGCCAATTTTCCGTCGCCGTCACTCCAAATGACAGAACTTTACAAAAGCTGATGACAGGTTACTTCCGGGGCGTATCAAAAATTTGCCTTTTCGGCGAAAATTGTACGAAGAGTGGCAACTAACCCAGAGCTTCTGGGTTAGAGGCTGCTTGAGACTCCGATTGAGGGCGTATGCTATGAAAGCGTTGTTCAAACGTTCCATACCTTTCACCTCGTGGTTAATGGTGGGAATCGGCTGGCTAGGATTGTCTTGCCCGGCTTTGGCCGCTCTGGGCGGCGATCTGACCTCGGTGGATGCAGATCGGGCACACCTGAAGGCCTCGAGCCTCGAAGTGAGGCCGGCCGAAGCCTACGAGGTGCACCCTATTCAAGCCCCCGGCGGGACCATCATCAGCGAATACGTTTCATCGACGGGCAGGGTGTTTGCCGTGTCTTGGCACGGACCGTTCATTCCCGAAATGCAACAAATCCTGGGTAGCTACTTTCAACAATACTCGGCGGCGTTAGGGGCGAAGAGGCCCTACGGGCGTCGACCGCTCAACATTCAAGAGCCCGGCCTGGTAGTGCAGACCGGAGGACACATGGGGGCGTATTTTGGCCGAGCTTACCTTCCTGAGATGTTGCCCCCGAGTCTCAAAGCCGACGAAATCAAGTAAGAAAAGCTAGGGGAGGACTTTGTGCGTAAGAAGCTGTGCGTATTGACTTTGCTGGGAAGCTTAGGATTTGCGGTCGGTTGCGGCAGCTCAGGCTCAACTCCGTCGGGCATCCCCGGCGGCGGTGGCACTACCGCCAATGTCCTGTCCATCGCAGTCGATGGTGGGCCGACGGCGAACGCCATCTATCCGAATGGCGCGTTCGCCACTGTGACCATTTGTGCTCCCGGCAGCAGTTCGAATTGTGCCAAGGTGGATCACCTGTTGGTGGACACGGGTTCGGTCGGCGTGAGGGTCTTGCAATCCGCAGTTTCTTCCCTGAACCTTCCCGCGGTCAATGCTAACAATGGGTCTGCAGCCTGGGAGTGCGTCTCCTTTGTAGATGGATCACTGCTTTGGGGGCCGGTCCAGGCGGCCACCGTGACCATGGCGGGGGAAACAGCCAGCAATGTGCCGATTCAGGTGGTCGCCAGCTCCAGCTCAAACCTTCCTCCCAGTTGCTCTGGCGTCGATGAGAACACGGTCGCATTGCTGGGTGCAAACGGCATTCTGGGAGTGGGGCTTGAACCAGTTGACTGCCCTGCCTGCGATCCAAGCCAAACCTCAACCCCTATAGCGCCGGCGTACTACTCGTGCTCCAGCCTGCCCTGCACTTCGCAATTTATGAATGACTCTAACCAGGTAACCAACCCGGTAGTGGCTTTTCCCACCGACAATAATGGCGTAATTGTTGAGTTGCCTGCCGTTTCGAGCAGTGCGGCCACGGTGACGGGGTCGCTGGTCTTCGGCATTGGAACCGAGAGCAACAACCAACTTCCGGGCTCTGCCAATTTTTTTAACACGTGCGGCGATCTGTTCAACACGATCTTTAAGGGTGAGACCTTCGGGGTTAATCCCACGAGTTGTACGGGTCCGGGCAGTTTCATTGATAGCGGCTCGAATGCTCTATTTTTCCCCAACGTTAGCAACGCCATTACTGTCTGCCCGACCAATACACCGGTCGGCGACCTTTCAGCATTCTATTGCCCGGCTTCCGCGCAGAGCCTTTCCGCCACAAATCAGGACCCTATTAACCCGTCGTTCGAATCGACGGTCAACTTCACCGTGGGCAATGCCCAGAACCTTTTTACCGGCGCCAGCACCGCAAGCAACGCCGCGTTCGGCACGCTCGCCGGTCCGGTTCCTGCCGCTTCTGGATTTGATTGGGGGCTGCCCTTCTTCTACGGAAGAAATGTGTATACGGGCATCGACTTGCCAAACGTGCAGACTCCGTTTTGGGCCTATTATTGATTTTGCTCGGGCAGACTGCCCGCCACAAGAGCTGATGGAAGCAAGGCTTTGAGCTTACGTTGGCCCTCTAATTGTTGCTGGCCATGGATTGTCGGCTAGAAGCGAGTGAGCCGGCGGCGAACCTGTCCAGTTGGCTCATACGAATGATGGCGTTAGTACCTTAACCCGCCTTGAACTGTAACCAATTCGCAAAAATCTTTCCTCGAGAGAACGTCTAGACAAATAAGCAATTGCCGTTGCCAGGACAAGCCCACCACAAAAATGCAGCAGCATGGCAGCTAAGGGATTCCTTGTCAAAGGGGCGGCTAGGTAGTGAGAGAGCAGAATGCTGGTGACATGAAACGCAAGGATATGAATTAAGTACAGGCCGTAACTAATGAAGCCGAAGAATTTGAAAATCGACCAATCAACGTAAGCCTTCCACTTGCTA
>DATJVZ010000222.1:0-3562 GCA_035501575.1 Terriglobales bacterium
ATGCTGGTAGCAGCCACGATATTCACCACACAGAAGGACCGAATTGTGCAGCGATGGAAGCTAGAGGGCGGTGTTCCTCGCGTGCCCGGTCAAAAGGTTGACAACCCCATGGTGAATGCCGACCCAGGCGCGCTAGGCGACGTTCCGTTGACCTGGCCAAAGGAGGACTTCATTCTGCTGCCTGACGGCGTGATCGCTCCAGTGACCAGGAACACCGCGCCCTATACGGGCATGATGGTGGTCTACGACTGGGATAGTAAAGAGGTGATTTGGAAATCTGACTGGGGCAACTTGTTGCTCATGCCTGCGGGCTACCGCTTTGCCGATGGCGTGATTTACCTGAATGACCTTGAGGGCGCGAGCATCTTCGTGATAGACGCTGAGCGTGAGCCGGGCCGCCTGCTAAAGCGGATTTCTCATCCCTACCTCAACGACCTTCACAGCCTAGTGCGGACACGGCGCGGCGTACTCGTCACCAGCAGCGGCAATGACGCCATCTTCGAGCTTGATCTCAATGGGAATCTCCTCTGGGAGTGGTGGGCAACCGAGCACGGCTACACCGTGTCGCCCTCGGGAGAAGAAAGGACCTCGGGCAGGGGGCAGGAGCATCGCGATCAGTACTACCACACTCGTTACCACGCCACGCATGTCAACACGGCGGTGATGCGCGACGAGAGCGAGCGTTATGTGCTCTCCTTGCTCTTCCATCAAGGCCAGTTGATTCAGATTGACCGCAGCCTGCCGGAAGCGGAACAGCACGCTGAAGTCCTGCTCGAAGGTCTAGCGCGCCCTCATACTCTCGAAAAGTTCGAGGGTGGCTGGCTTTGTTGCAACAGCCTGGGAAAGGAACTGCTGGTACTGGACCAAAATCTCAAAATCGCCGCCCGGATTCCCTACGATGGCGGGTGGATTCAGGCCTGTACGCGGCTTTCCAACGGACACATCCTGCTGAACGACGTGGACATGAGCCGCCTGGTGCAGTTCACTGGTGGCGCGCCTTTCGAGATCGTCGCGACAACGCCCTACGATGCCAACTGGCGGATGGCCGAACTCGTTGAGGTACCCAAACACCTCGAGGCGTCGTTTAGCCGTGCGAGGCGCACCGTCGCGCAGGCCGCCTCCGGCCGTTCGCCTGAAGCAGCGGCCGCATTGTAGCGCTTGCAGAACTTGCCTCTGTTTTAGTCTTGCCCAGTTCTGCACAGGGGCCAAGTTCCGGCAAAGGAGAGTGCGAACGGTCTTATGGCCATTCTCGGAATCGTCGTAGGGACTGCATGCGCGCATTCAGTGCTAGCCGTCTTGCGGTCTTGGGCTTCATGGCCATGCTGATCGGACCTCGGCAGCGGAGGGGTTGATCCAGTTAAGGAGTTCCCCGTTCAATACCATTTACCGTGCCGAAGAATTCGTCGGTCCCATTGCAAGACACTTCGGCGACCACCGGCCTCACGACCCTTGTTTGGCCAACTACAGGGCACCGCACCGCCGCGAGGTAACTGTAACTTGCTTTGAAGCAGATATTTTGATGCCCAAAGATGAAGCTGTCTTAAAGGCCAGCGATGATCCGAATCCCCGTGGTTCTGTTGCTGTTTGGTCTTACCCTCGTGCCAGGTCCTGAGCCAATGACGACAAGATTGGTCTTACTCGGTACCGGCACGCCCGTGGTTGACCCGGACCGCTCCGGGCCCGCCGTCGCTGTCGTCGTGAACGAAGAAGCCTATCTCTTCGACGCCGGGCCGGGTATCGTACGGCGCGCAGCGGCAGCCTTCGCAAAGGGCATCCCGGCCTTGGACGCCGTCAACCTCAAGCGTGTCTTTTTCACCCATCTTCATTCGGATCATACCGCTGGCTATCCGGACCTCATCCTCACGCCGTGGGTAGTTGGACGCCGGACGCCCCTCGAGGCCTATGGGCCGGCGGGACTCAAATCCATGACGCATCACATCCTGCTCGCTTATCAACAAGACTACGACATTCGTGTCCATGGCCTTGAGAAACTCGACCCTACCGGACGTACGGTTAACGTGCATGAGATCGAACCGGGTGTCATCTATAAAGACAGCGCCGTCACTATCGAAGCTTTTGCGGTGAAGCATGGCAGTTGGCCACAAGCGTTCGGCTACCGTGTTCGGGGCCGGGATCGAACCATCGTCATCTCTGGCGATACGGTCCCAACTCAAAGTGTCATTGATGCTTGTGACGGTTGCGACATTCTCCTGCACGAGGTGTACATTAACTCCAGATCGTCGCGATACATGCAGGCATTTCATACCTCTGCAGATGAGCTCGCAAAAATTGCCAACGCAGCCAAGCCTAAATTACTGGTCCTCTACCACCAGCTTTATCTCGGCGGCATGACTGATGAGGACCTGCTGAGCGAAATTCGTAAGAGTTACAAAGGCGCCGTCGCCTCGGGCCGGGACCTCGACGTCTATTAACGAATTAACCGACACCGGCGGGCAGGTATGGTCGCGCCAGATCGCCAAAAACTGCCGTACCAGCGGCCATTATCCTTCTCCAGTCCATTTGTTCCTCAGATGTCGGTTTTGGCGGTGAACGTTGGCGGCTGGTCCATTGGGCCGGAGGAACAGAAGCGGAAAACGCGGGGTCGGCGTTCAACACGATCCTTGTGGCCGTCGTCGCCCTTATCTTCAGAAATCGGAACCCAGCGATATGGTGACCCCCGAGGAGGCCATCAAGGATCCGTTCGTTCTCGAATTCCTCGATCTCAAGGACGAATACTCCGAGTCAGACATAGAGGAAGCGCTTATCCAGCACCTCGCTGAGTTCCTCTTAGAGTTAGGCGAGCGGTTCGCGTGCGGCCAGGAAACGCCGGGTATAGTCACAAATGTGTCAATTTCGTGAGCAGCCTCAATCCTCGGCTGAGAAGAGCGATTTGGCCTCCGCAGGTGGAATGTACAACCGCCCGGGTCATGCGGTACGTACTTCCATCGGAATGTACTATCTCTGCTTTTGATTATAATGCTCAAAACAATCTATTGGACAGTGGTCTTCCATGACTGTCACGGTTGGGTACAGAAGAGAATCGCTGGACCCAAAGTTGGTTAGTCTATCTCCAATTACAGCAAGGGAGGACAGTGACATGGCTTCGCTCGGTGTAATCCAATTTAGCTTTGCGGAATACTTTCAGATGAGAGTTCAGGCCAAAGTGCACGATCTGCTTGAGCCGCTGTCGAGTGAGCAGATCTGGCAGCGCCCGTTTCCGTACGGAAACAGCATCGGCAACCTCATCCTGCACCTCACTGGAAACCTGAACTATTACATCGGGGCGCAGATCGCCGGTACAGGCTACATCCGTCACCGCGATCTGGAATTCAGTGATTGCGGCAAGCCAAAGGACGAGCTTCTGAGCGGCTTCGACGAGGCGATCGCTGTAGCCATCCGCACTATCTCTGCACAATCAGACCGCGACTGGTCTACACCATTCGACGCTGAGCGTGCCGACGGTTCGACCCGATTCGCGCAGATCCTGGCTTGCGCCGGACACGCCTACCACCACGTTGGCCAGATCATTTATTTACAAAAGGAACTGCTGAGGGAGTGCTAG
>DATJVZ010000223.1:0-32916 GCA_035501575.1 Terriglobales bacterium
GCCACGGCGATTGCGACGGGTGATTTGTCCAAAAAGATCACGGTGGACGTTCGCGGGGAGATCCTGCAGCTGAAGGAGACGCTCAACACCATGGTGGAGCAGTTGCGCTCGTTCGCGGCGGAGGTCACGCGCGTGGCCCGCGAAGTTGGCAGCGAAGGCCGGCTGGGGGGGCAAGCCAATGTACCCGGCGTGGCCGGTACCTGGAAGGACCTCACGGACTCGGTGAACGCGATGGCCGGCAATCTGACCGGCCAAGTACGAAACATCGCCGAGGTGACGACCGCGGTCGCCCGCGGCGATTTGTCGCGCAAGATTACGGTCGACGTGAAGGGCGAAATTCTCGAGTTGAAAAATACCATCAACACCATGGTCGACCAACTCAACGCTTTTGCGGCCGAGGTTACCCGCGTGGCCCGCGAGGTTGGAACCGAAGGCAAACTGGGAGGCCAGGCGCAGGTCCCCGGTGTCGCCGGCACCTGGAAGGACCTCACGGATAATGTGAACGTGATGGCCGCGAACTTGACCGAACAGGTACGCGGCATCGTCAAGGTTGTGACTGCCGTGGCTAACGGCGACCTCAAACAAAAGCTCACGGTGAATGCCAAAGGCGAAGTCGCGGCTCTAGCTGAAACCATCAACAATATGACGGATACGCTCGCCACCTTCGCCGACCAGGTGACGACGGTCGCCCGAGAAGTTGGCGTGGAGGGGCGTCTCGGCGGCCAGGCCAACGTCCCTGGAGCAGCGGGAACGTGGCAGGGTCTCACCGGAAACGTAAATCTCTTGGCCGACAATCTGACCAACCAAGTGCGGGCTATTGCCGAAGTGGCCACCGCGGTTACCAAAGGCGATCTAACCCGCTCCATTCAGGTCGAGGCCAGAGGGGAAGTGGCGGAGCTGAAGGACAATATCAACACCATGATCAACAACCTCCGCCTCACCACGGAGCGCAACACTGAGCAGGATTGGCTCAAAACCAATCTTGCTCGCTTCACCGGCATGTTGCAGGGCCAGCGCGACCTGGGAACCGTCGGGCGGATGCTGTTGTCCGAACTGGCGCCCCTGGTCAACGCCCAACACGGCGTCATCTACCAGATGGATGAGGAAGATTCGGGCGGCATGGTGCTACTGTCGGCATTCGCCGCCGATGAACACGATGGCCATCTGCGCTGCCTTCGGTTAGGCGAGGGCTTGATCGGCCAGTGTGCGCTCGAGAAGCGCCGCATGCTGATCACCGATTTGCCGCCGGACCGCACGATTACGATTCGTTCCGGTCTGGTGGGAGCAGTTCCACGAAACGTGATCGTGCTGCCCATCCTTTTCGAAGACCGGGTAAAGGCGGTGATTGAGCTTGCCTCCCTGGGTTCGTTCACCGCCTCCCATCTCGCATTCCTCGAACAACTCACCGCTAGCATCGGAATCGTCCTCAACACCATCGAGGCAACGATGCAAACCGAAGGCCTGTTGAAACAGTCGCAGCAATTGGCGGCCGAGCTGCAGGCGCAACAGAAAGAGCTGCAGCAAACCAACGAGCAACTTGCGCAGAAAGCTCAGCAGCTGGCGGAACAGAACGTCGAGGTAGAAAGGAAGAACCAGGAAATCGAGCAGGCTCGCCGAGCCTTGGAAGAGAAAGCCAAAGAGCTGGCGCTTACCTCCAAGTACAAATCGGAGTTCTTGGCCAACATGTCCCACGAATTGCGGACACCGCTGAACAGCATCCTGGTGCTGGGCCAGCAGCTGACCGATAACCCCGACGGTAATCTCACCCCGAAACAGGTTGAGTTCGCCCGCACCATTCACGGCGCAGGGACGGACCTACTCAACCTGATCAGCGATATTCTCGACCTCTCCAAAATCGAGTCCGGCACGGTGTCGGTCGAGGCGGAGGAGGTGTTCTTTGCCAGCCTGCTCGATGCGGTCGCACGGCCATTCCGCCATGAGGCGGAGACCAGGCGGCTTTCCTTCGAGATTCAAACCGACTCTAATCTGGCGCGCAGCATGGTGACGGATTCGAAGCGTCTACAACAGGTGCTGAAGAATCTTCTCTCGAACGCGTTCAAGTTTACGGAACAGGGCGGAGTCCGGCTGTCGGTCAGGCCGGCGGTCAGCGGTTGGAGCGAGGATCATCCCATTCTGTCGACGAAAGTGGCGGTAATCGTCTTTGAGGTAACCGATTCCGGCATTGGCATCGCTGCCGACAAGCAGCGCATTATTTTCGAAGCCTTCCAACAGGCTGATGCCGGGACCAGCCGCAAATACGGAGGCACCGGATTAGGTCTGGCCATCAGTCGGGAGCTGGCGAGTTTGCTGGGAGGCGAAATTCAACTGCACAGCACTCCCGGAAAGGGCAGCACCTTCACGTTGTACTTACCGCTAACCTATGTCGGTCCTTCGGCCACCGCGCGTATGATTAGGGAGGGCAGGCCTTCAACGGTGGCTCCGCTTCAGCTGTCGATCGTGAACGTAGCTGAACATCCGGCGGAACAAATCGCCGACGATCGGGAGAACCTGCAGCCCAATGGTGCCGTGCTGCTCATCGTTGAGGATGACCCGCACTACGCCCGTGTGCTCTGCGATTTGGCCCACGACAAGGGCTTCCAGGTGCTCACTGCCGCGCGCGGGGCCGAGGCTCTGGCGCTGGCGCGCGAGTACCATCCGACGGCCGTCTCGCTCGATGTCTTCCTGCCTGACATGCTGGGCTGGACGGTGCTGAATCACCTGAAGCAGGATCCCGCGACCCGGCACATTCCGGTTCAGATGCTCACGCTCGACGGAGATCGGCATCACGGCCTGGCCCGGGGCGCTTTTGCTTTTGTCACCAAGCCAACCACGCCCGCAGCCCTGGAGCAGGCCTTAACCCGCATCAAGGAGTACGCCACTTGCCGTAAGCGCCTCCTGGTCGTCGAAGACAACCCCGGGGAGCAGCTGACCATCAAGGAGCTTCTGGGCCACGACGACATCGACGTAACCATCGTCAGCACCGGTGCCGAGGCGCTCGAGGCGATCAACAACCAAATGGTCGATTGCGTTGTGCTCGATCTGCGGCTGCCCGATATGTCGGGATTCGATGTGCTGGCACGCCTGGGGGACACTCCGTCCCTAAGCGATCTGCCCATTGTGGTTTTCACGGGGAAGGAGTTGTCCCCCGAGGAGGATGTGCGCCTGCACGCCCTGGCCAGGAGTGTTGTGGTGAAGGGTGTCGAATCTCCGGAGCGGCTTCTCGATGAAACGGCTCTCTTTCTGCATAGGGTTGTCGCCAACCTGCCTCGTGACAAGCAAAACATGCTGGATCGGCTGCATCGCTCCGATGAGGCGCTGCTGGGCCGCAAGGTGCTGGTCGTGGATGACGATGTGCGGAATATTTTCGCCCTGAGCAGCGTGCTGGAGCGACGCGGCATGACGGTGCTGACCGCCGGAACCGGCCGCGAGGCCATTGCAACCTTGGAGTCAACGCCGGATCTAGCCATCGTGCTCATGGATATCATGATGCCCGAGATGGACGGCTATGAGACCATGCAGGTGATTCGGCAGAACCCGTCATTCCGTCGTTTGCCGATCATCGCGTTGACCGCCAAGGCCATGAAGGGAGATCGAGAGAAATGTCTGGAAGCGGGCGCATCCGAGTACCTGGCGAAGCCGGTGAACACCGAGCAGCTGCTTTCCGCACTGCGAATGTGGCTGCACCGGTAGATGGTTAGCATGTCCTCGACATGAATCAGTTTCGATGGTTGGCATAGGAAGCCATGAACTCTCACGCGCCGGTAAACATCCTGATGGTCGATGATCAGCCTGGAAAGCTGCTGACCTACGAGGCGATTCTCGCTCCCTTGGGGGAAAACCTTCTCCAAGCGAGTTCCGGGCGGGAGGCACTTGAGCATCTGCTGAAGACCGATGTCGCGGTAGTGCTGATGGACGTCAGCATGCCCGAAATTGATGGCTATCAATTGGCGGACATGATCCGCGAACATCCCCGCTTCCAGAAAACCGCGATTATCTTCATTTCGGCGGTTCATCTGACCGACGTGGATCGCCTGAAAGGATACGAACGCGGGGCCGTCGATTATATTGCCGTGCCGGTAATCCCGGAGCTGCTGCGGGCCAAAGTGAGCGTCTTTGCCGAGCTCTATCGCAAGACTCTGCAGCTGGAGAGACTGAACCGGGAGTTGGAGCAGCGGGTGATCGATCGTACTGAGGAGCTGCGCCAGAGTGAGAGTCAGTTTCGTTCGTTGGCGAACTCCATCCCACAGCTCGCCTGGATGGCCAATCCCGATGCCTCGATCTTTTGGTACAACCAGCGCTGGTACGACTACACGGGGACGACGCTCGACGAGATGAGAGGCCAGGCGTGGAAAAGCCTGGTTCATCCCGACCATGTGGCTGAGGTGGTGGATGGGATCGAGCGTTGCTGGGCGGTGGATGAGCCCTGGGAAGACACGTTTCCGCTGCGCGCAGGGGATGGCTCCTATCGCTGGTTTTTGTCGCGCGCGTTGCCCATTAAAGATGCCAACGGCAACGTGGTACGATGGTTTGGTACCAACACGGATATCACCGAACGCAAACAGGCCGAGGAGGCGCTCGTCAAGTCCGAGCGCATGGCGGCCATGGGACGCCTGGCCGGAATTATCGCGCACGAGATCAATAACCCCCTGGAAGCGATTTCGAACGCCTTCTATCTTCTCCGCGCGAACTCGTCCCTCAATGAAGAAGCGCGCCGTTATGCGCGCTTGGCTCAGGAGGAATTGGCGCGCCTGGCACACATTACCAAACAGACCCTTGGTTTTTACAGCGATTCTAGGCAGGTGGTTGCCGTCTCCCTGTCCGAGATTCTTGACAATGTCCTTGAACTGCAGTCGCGACGCTTGCAGTTGAACCGCATCGGGGTGGAGAGACACTACAAGACGCGGGGCACGATTCAAGGTTACCCCTTGGAACTGAAGCAGGTTTTCCTGAATCTCATCGCGAACGCGGTGCAGGCTATGCCGGAAGGTGGTCGCTTGCGGATCCGACTGCTGGAATCCTCCGGTAGCGGGCGGCCGGGTATGCGGATCTCGATATCCGATACCGGGGTGGGGATTCGCTCCGAGCACAGCAAGCGAATCTTCGAGCCGTTTTTTAGCACTAAGGAAGCCAAAGGTACGGGACTGGGGCTCTGGATCAGTAAGGGAATCATTCAGAAATATGAAGGGACAATTCGCTTCCGCAGCGTGCAACTGGGCCGCGGGAACGTCACTTGCTTTTCGGTGTTTATACCGGCTTTCGCTGCCTACCAGAGTCCGGATGCGACCGCGGCCTTGATAGCCTAGAGAGCCAAGGGACGAGGTATGATTGGCGCAACCGGTCGACGGTCTGGTGGAGATGGGAAAGCAGCTCATGGTATTGCGGCTCGGCGCTGCGACGGCGCCTGGTGAACAGGAAGGAAACCGGATTGACTGAACTTGTGAACGGAAATGCTGCCACGATCCTCTGTGTTGACGACGAGGAGAATCAGCTTGTCCTGCGCAAGCTCCTGCTCGAAAACGCCGGCTACCGCGTACTGACGGCCGATTCGTTTCGATCCGCGCTCGCGATTGTCGCGGAGCACGCGATTGATCTGGCGGTCGTGGACTATTGGATGACCGGGGGCAATGGCGTTCAACTCGCCGGCGAATTGAAGCGCCACAAAGAAAACTTGCCGATTGTAATTCTTTCTGCTTACTCCGAATTGCCGGGGGAAACGATCGGCATTGCCGACGCGTGGATCACCAAGGGAGGAGCCTCACAAACTCTTCTTGCCAAAATTGAAGAATTGCTGGCACGGGCGGCGGTCCGCTCCCATCACGATTCCCGGTCGGTACGACCAAGCAAATCCAATTAAGACATCAAGCGCGCGCGAATGGTTCCGCAGCCAGGCGAGTGGCGGCGTTCGAGCAGCGAAACGAAGATCGGGAGGACGTTCGCGGGCGTTGTTTTCGGAACAGGCTCACCGGTTGCGACTCGCCGAATGAAACAATGAGAGGCTGGAATGCATTATCTGTTGTTTTACGAAGTTGGTGAAAACTACGTGTCCCGACGCACAGAATTTCGGGACGAGCACCTGGCACGAGCTTGGAAGGCGAGCGCGCGGGGGGAACTGGTTCTGGGCGGTGCCCTCGCGCATCCGGTGGATGGCGCCGTGTTGCTGTTCAAAGGGGACACGTCGGAGGTAGCCGAGAAGTTTGCCCGGGCCGATCCTTATGTGACCAATGGGTTGGTCAAGCGATGGTATGTCCGGGAGTGGACCACGGTTGCCGGAGAAGATGCGGCGAGGCCCATCAGACTGCAAGGGATAGACGAGGCGAAAGCAGCTCACGGAGCCGTCGAGACTGGTGAAGAAGGGAAGGGAACGATCCTGCGACTATGGAAAGGGCGCGCCACTCGAGAGAAGGCCGGCGAATATGTTCAATATGCGACCACCAAGGTCTTCCCCGCGCTCCAGGAGATCGAAGGACATCGCGGAGCATACCTGCTCCGCCGGGTGCTGAACGGCGCTACCGAATTCGTCGTGCTCACCTTGTGGCAGTCGATGGAGGCGGTCCGCAGATTCGCGGGAGCGAACCCGGAAAAGGCGGTTGTAGAAGCTGGTGCGAGAGCCATCTTGACCAGCTTCGATGATTCGGTAACCCACTTCGAGGTCGTCCAAAGCCCCGAAGGGCAATGGGGGAAGTGAGCAGGAGGTGTGCGGGGTGTGCGGACCCACCCGCGCACAGAGAAGTGGCAAGCGAGGTCCTCGCCAACCCGGTATCGGTTATTTGGTCTCGGGGTCGATCTTCTGATCAAGATAAATCCAAAGCACCCGTGCAAGCAGCGTCAGCATGGGGATGAAGGGCAAGAACAACAGCACGGCCCAGAGTGCGATCTTGTCTACGCGCCAGCTGGTGAGCACCCAGAGCGCGGTGCCAATAACAGCGATAACGGCTAGAGCCAGCCCATAACTGATGTACATGGCTCCAAGAAAATATCCGGGCTCGCGATTGAACAGGAGACCGCAGTTGGGACAGCGATCATACATGGCAGGGAGCCCCCAGTAAATAGAGGAGTGGAAGATTCTGGCAGTGCGGCATCGAGGGCAGAATTGGCGAAAGACGCCGCTCACTGTCGATAGCCGAGGCAAGTAGACATGATAATCGATAAGCTTTGCGCTTGGACGCGCCGCGCCAAGCGGCAAATCCAGTCTGCGAGGAGATCGTTTATCTCCCCAATAACCCACGCGCTCGAAGCGCAAGAGCCCCGGAATTTCAGGAATGAGAAGCTGACAATCGGTCTAGATTTGGGAAATTGGTCACTTAGAAGCAGTTGTTCAGGGCGAGCACTCAGCTTGACACCAGCTCGACTTCGATCTTCTTCGCCGCTCGATCCAGCTTAGTAATGCGGAAACTGAGAATCTGCCCGGCTTGGACTTCTTGCGGATGCGGAGATGCGTCACGCGCAGCACCCTTCCAGCGCGCTTCGAGCATCGATCGGAGGGACGCCAAATCGGCGGCTTCACCGCCGGCTCGACTGGCAGAGCTCTCCGGCCTTGCTTTTCCTATCGGAATTCGGCACCCCGCCTGAATTCCGTCGCCCAGCTCAACCTGTGCCGAGGTATTGAAAACTTCGACCACACGTCCGCTCACAACGTCACCTTCCTGGTGCTCGGCGACGTACTCATCGATACTCGTCGGCACCAGTTGCTTCATGCCAAGCTTCAGTCTCCGCTTATCGCGATCGATTTCGAGCACCTGCGCCTTCAACGATTGCCCGATTTTCAGCACATCTTGCGGGTGGTTGATGCGCTTCTCCTCACTGATGTCGCTGATGTGAAGCAACCCTTCGACACCCTCGGCCACCTGGACGAACGCGCCAAACTTGGTGAGGCTGACCACCTGAGCTTCCACGACGGATCCGGCGGGAAACTTCTGCCCGGCATCCACCCAAGGATCACCCAAGGCCTGTTTCAATCCCAGCGACATGCGCCTCTCGCCGACATTCACGCCCAAAACGACGGCCTCCACCGTCTCGCCCGGCTTCACTAGATCGCTAGGCTTTCGTATCTTCTTAGCCCACGACATCTCGGAAACGTGAATCAACCCCTCAACTCCCGGCTCGAGGGCCACGAACACGCCAAAATCCGTTACCCGCGTCACGCCGCCGCGCACGCGTTCGCCGACCTTGTACTTGCCGGCTACCGAATCCCACGGATGCGGCTGCAGCTGCTTCATCCCCACGGAAATCCGTCGCTTCTCCCGGTCAATTTTCAAGAGCTTTAGGTCGATGATCTGCCCCGCCGAGAGCACGTCCGCCGGCGAATCGATACGGCCCCAGCAAATATCCGCGATATGCAGCAAAGCATCCACACCGCCAATATCGACGAAGGCCCCGTAATCGGTGAGACTGCGCACCTCGCCGCTCACCACGTCGCCTTCTTTCAATTCCGAGTAGCGCCGCTGTCTGGCCGCTTGCTCTTCGTCTTCGGCTACCACCCGGCGATCGACCACCACGTCTTCTTCCGCCTCGTCGAGCTTAATGATGCGGCAGCGGATTTCCTGCTCGACCAACTTCTCCAGCTCGGCCGAATCGCGCACACCGCTGCGGGAGGCCGGCATGAACGCGCGGACACCCACGTCCACGCTCAACCCGCCTTTCACTACGCCCGTAACCGTTCCGAGAATTGTGGTTTTGTCGGCGAAGGCTTTTTCCAGAGCTGCCCAGTCCCTCGGCCGCGCCGCCCTGCTGCGAGTGAGCAGGTAATAGCCCTCGGGATCGCGACCTTTGATGGTGACCGGCAGCTTGTCTCCTGGTTTCGGCTTCTCACGATCATTCTGGAATTCCGAGAGCGCCAGGATACCTTCGGTCTTGAACCCGATGTCGAGAAACACCGACTCCGCCGAAACCGAGACAACCGTGCCTTCACGGGTACCTTCGAACGTTTTCGTCGGACGATTCTGCTCGAATCGCGAAAGGATGTCGGCGAAAGACTCGCCCGACTCGCTGCGGTCTAAAGGTTCTGCGATCTTGGGATTTGACATGACCGACTAAAGGCCTTGGTGGAGTGCGGCATCAAGAATAACATCTCGTATCTGACAATGTGGACTCGACCTGTTGGCCCTAAGCCTGGGCGCCCGCCTTAGTGTTGCGACTTCGGCCGACAACCTCGACCAAGCCTGGTTCTCGGCGCTCGAGTCGCGAGACTGGATCGATGCGGCCGGGCGGCTGGCTCGCGCAATCGATTGAGATCCGCGGCAGGTCGCCGCTCTGGCCGGGTCCTGTACGCACTGTTCGGTTCGTCGAGCACTTCGTCGGAACCAGGCTTTTGCATTTTCCTCAATTGCTCGACCAGCGCCAGACGCTTGTACGGATCTTTCTCCGTCATCGCATCGACAAACAATTGCAACCAACTATTGGATAGTTCCTTCATAACTAAAGATAATCAGCCAAAGATGGCACGAATGACGTCGCGGCCAATTTCCTTGCGGACAGCCCATTCCGAGTTGGAATAGAGCCAAGCGCTTGAAAACCGCTCTCCTAGTTATCGATGCATTTTCCGGAGAAAGGTTGCGAGCTAACTTGCGGAAAGAACCACCTCAAGATCTGCCAATGCTAGTGGAGGGTAGAGCAGCTCTCCCGTCTTGAATCTGAGAAATCTTTTGCTGTGAATAACTTGCGCTGTTACCTGGGTTTTGGGTCGCCGCGGCCCCGTGAAGGAGACTTACGCCGTCGAGCGATCAGCGACCGAAGCTGTAGCCTATTGATCCGCCGTAGCGCAGAACCGTGCCCGAACTGAACTCCACGTTGTTATTGATGAGATAGAGGCGCACCTCCGGACGGATGAAAGCACCGTGCCAGAAATAAACACGCAGCCCACCACCAAAATCACCTTGGAAGTGAACGCTGCTCGCATAGTTGGTGTATCCGGAAAAAGCGCTGTAATTGACGATTCCATAAAATCGCAAGTCCTCGGCGCCAATCCCGGCCAGGACTTCTCCACTAAGATGTTTGTTTATTTTGGGCACCCAAATACCGTTGAAATTCCAAAATATCGGGCGATAGGGTTGTAATCCATAGACTCCCTGAGATGCCCTCCAAGAAACGTCCCCCTGGATCCCGAAGTTACGGTGCAGCAGAAAATCGGCGCCGCCGTCGAGATAGAGGCCGCCGCGCAGACTGGGGTAGGTCAGTCCCGTGGTGGTGTTAGTCTCAGCTGCGGCGGAATGGACCGTACCGAACCCGAAGGTGACATCGAAGCCTTGGGCCAAGGCATGGTTGGCACAGGTCAAGCACACAACCGCAATCGCGATTAAACTAAGCTTTTTCAATGTCTTCTCCAAGAGATTCTTAGTAATTGGATAGGATCTGTCAGAGTTATTCTCGGTCGTGATTGCTCGATCCTACCGGCAAGGCACTGCGACGGTTTCATCAGAAGCTAAGACCATTATATTCAATCATGAACTCTGCTCACTCTGATGTAAAGCGGTTATTTCGAGCAAGGAACACGAATTGTCACCAAAACTCGAACCCCGATTCTGGGAGAAAGTTGCGATTCGAGACCCGTTGCTCCCCGGCTCGCGGCAGCAGAGACGCGCCCGACGAACCAGGCTGGAGGCCACGATCACTCTACAACGGATGACCTCATCTTTATGGGTTTACGGGGTAGCGGGCTAGCATCTGCATGTCTTTGGTTTCAATAGTACAGGCCCGATCTTAGCCTCTCCTTCTCCTTATATTGCGCAGTTCACCTCCGGCCGCCCTTGAGATACAATCAGCAACTGGTCCCACGAGCGGAGGATATGAGCCTCTCCGTTGCCCTGCTGGTCAGGCGCACCGGTGCCCGGTCTCTTCAACGCGGGGTGTGAATTTTCCGATCGAGCAGCACTAATAGCAAGCAAAAGGAGAAAAAAGATATGGCCACAGCTTTGAAGGTTGTTCTACCGGAGCCAAAAGTCAGCAGTTTTGTTTCCCGGAAACATAAGATGTTGATCAATGGAAAGTGGGTGGAGGCTGCGTCAGGAAAGCGATTTCCAACCTATAACCCAGCGACCGGCGAGGTGCTGGCAGAGATCGCCGAGGGTGATCGCGAGGACATCGATCGTGCAGTGAAGGCGGCGCGCAATGCTTTTGAAAACGGAGCCTGGCCGCGACTGACCGCCGCCGAGCGCGGACGCATGATCTGGAAGTTGGCTGACTTGATCGAACAGAATCTGGAGGAGTTTGCGGAGCTGGAGAGCCTCGACAACGGCAAACCACTCACGATTGCTCGCGTTGCCGACATACCGTTAGTGGTGGATCTGTTTCGCTACATGGCGGGCTGGGCTACTAAGATCGAGGGAAACACGATCCCCATCTCGGTGCCGTATACCCCCGGCCAGAAATACTTGGCTTATACCTTGCGGGAACCGGTTGGAGTAGTCGGCCAAATCATCCCTTGGAACTTCCCTCTGCTCATGGCCGCTTGGAAGCTTGGGCCGGCATTGACAACCGGAAACACCGTCATCCTGAAGCCTGCGGAGCAAACTCCGCTTTCGGCTCTGCGACTGGGTGAATTGATCGCCGAAGCCGGCATTCCCGACGGCGTGGTGAACATCGTTCCCGGCTATGGCGAGACAGCCGGAGCCGCTCTGGCGGCGCACCCTGACGTCGACAAGGTGGCGTTTACCGGATCCACCGAGGTTGGCAGGTTGATCATCCAGGCGGCAGCAGGGAACTTGAAAAAGGTTTCTCTCGAACTGGGCGGTAAGTCTCCCAGTATAGTCTTCGCCGATAGCGATCTCGACAGTGCGATCAAGGAAGCAGCGAGCGCCATCTTCTTCAACCACGGCCAATGCTGCTGCGCCGGGTCGCGACTCTTTGTCGAGAAGAAGGCTTACGAAAAGGTTGTCGATGGCGTTGCCAAGGCCGCTGAGAAGATCAAGCTGGGACCTGGATTCGAGCCGTCTTCGGAAATGGGGCCGCTCGTATCTAAGGAACAGATGGATCGGGTATGTAGCTATCTAGAGTCGGGATTTTCGGAGGGCGCAAAAGCCGTAGCCGGAGGAAGTAAGGCTGGCGACAAAGGCTATTTCGTAAAGCCGACGGTTTTGGTGAATACCAACGAAGACATGAAAGTCGTTCGCGAAGAAATCTTCGGGCCGGTGGTCACGGTGATGCCATTCAGCGATACCGAGGAGCTGATTCCCAGGGCCAACAAGTCCGAATACGGCTTGGCTGCGGGAATCTGGACCAAGGACATTCGCAAGGCGAACCGGGTCGCAGCTCAGCTCCGCGCGGGCACCGTTTGGATCAACTGCTATAACATTTTCGATGCAGCGTTGCCATTCGGAGGATACAAACAGTCCGGGTGGGGTCGGGAAATGGGCCACGAAGTACTCGAAGCATACACCGAAGTCAAAGCAGTTTGCACCGCGCTGTAACTTCTTCACTCGAATACGCGGCCAGGAGGAGAGATCCGATCTGGCCGCTTCGCTT
Source organism: Terriglobales bacterium (assembly GCA_035501575.1). GTDB lineage: Bacteria > Acidobacteriota > Terriglobia > Terriglobales > Acidobacteriaceae > JAFAGX01. The sequence continues at coordinate 12,457 of DATJVZ010000223.1, forward strand.
TTTCGCCCAAGCTCAGAAAAGCCGCCGGTTTAGTCGTTTTCAGCAGCTCGGCCCACCGAGCTTTTTGCCGGCGTCCCACCTGCGTGCGGTTGCTGCCAATCGGATTCGGAAAGGACTGAGATCACTTCCAACTTCTTTTTCGTCAGCCCCGAGTTGATGGAGGGCAATTCCGCATCCGTCATCTTGCGGAAATCCGTGATTACATCTTCTAATTCGCGGCCCAGCGAATCTGTCCGCGCGACCTGCTCATTGGTCGGGCGGCCTTCGTATTGGTTGAGATCTCCGTAGAGTTCCCCAAGATGTTCACGGATGCGCTCTTCGCCGGTGATCGCCCCACCCTCTTTCGTAGCCACGATTTTGGAGCGAAGCGCATCGCTTTCCTGCGACAGATGCTCGAGCCGCGCCCGCAGTGCATCTTTCTCACCCAGCTTGGCGGCTCGCGCGTTGGCCGCATCACGAACTCCCTCGATAGCGCTGACGGCGTAGCTCATATGGCCCATCAACTTGTAGACCTTCATAACCGTATCGAATTGCGCCTGTCGATCCGCAACCGTGTACTTCGCCCGGGGATCGAGAACGATCTGCAGCCGTGTGGTATAGACCTGGTCGCCTTTGGTCATTTTGAGCGTATAGGTTCCAGGCATGACGCGCGGGCCCTGCGCCGCCGCGAACAGAGCGTTTGCCGCGGGAGGAACCGTCGGCGGTTTCAATCGCATGGACCAACCCGCCCGATTGAGGCCGCGATGCTTGCTGGGATCTACGGTGTCTACCAACCTGCCGTCAGCATCGAAGATTTCGATCCGAAGATCGCCGAAGATATGTCGGCTTCGTTGGTAATAGTTGAGGAACGCGTCGCTCGACCGGGCAGGCCCATTGAAAGATTCGTCGCCTTCGGGCCATCCGCCGTTGGCGTTAAAGTATTGAATCGCAGGTCGAGTCTCGAGGAAGACTGCCGGTTGTGACATGACCTCAGGGGTGAGCGCGCGCAGCGGAGTGATGTCATCGATGATCCAGATCCCGCGGCCGTGCGTGGCGAGCACCAGGTCAGACTCCCTGGGTTGCACGACGATGTCGCGCACCGCAACGGCGGGAAAGTTGCTTCCTTTGTACTGCGCCCAGTGCTGCCCGCCATCGCAAGAAATCCAAAGGCCGAATTCCGTCCCCAGGAACAGCAGGTTGGAATTCACTGGGTCTTCCGCGATCACGTGGGCGTAACCAACGACTCCGCTTTCCTTGGGGTTCAATGAAGCCCAGGTTTTTCCGTAATTCGTGGTTTTGTAGGCATACGGGTTCATGTCACCCAAGGTATGGCGGTCAAAAGTGACGTACGCCGCTCCCTCATCGAAGCGGCTGGCGGCGACGGCCGAGACCCAAGAATTGTTGCCCAGTCCTCGAACATTGCCGACCATGTTCGTCCACGTCTTGGCACCATCGCGAGTGACCTGTAGGTTTCCGTCGTCGGTTCCAACCCAGATAACCTGCCCGTTCTTGGGGGACTCCGATATGGAATAGATGGAAGTGTGCATTTCCGCCGAAGAATTGTCGATCGTGACTCCACCGGACTCTTCCTGTTTCTGCTTTTCCGGATCGTTGGTGGTGAGATCGGGAGAAATGCGTTCCCAGGACTGTCCGTGATCGCGAGAGCGGAACAGGAACTGCGCACCGATATAGATGGTTCCTTTTTCGTTGGGGCTCATGTGAATCGGCGTGTTCCAGTTGAAGCGCAGCTTGTTTTCCTGATAAAGAGGCAAAGGCTCTATGGAGCGGTTCTCCAGAGTATGGCGGTTAACGCGTCCAATGTTGCCGCCCTGAGATTCGGCATAGACGTAGTCGGGATCGGCGGGATCTTCAAACATCCAGAAACCATCTCCCACGTAAAGATTCTCCCAGCGGGAGTTGGTGACCCCACCGGGATAAGAGGAATCGCCGACGAAGCTGCTGTTGTCCTGCAGGCCGCCGTAAACGTGATAGGGATTCGCGTTGTCAACGCTGACGTGGTAGAACTGCGAAACCGGCAGATTCGGCTGATGCTTCCAACGCGTACCGCCATCTTCGCTGCGCCAGAGGCCTCCGTCGTCGCCGACGAAGATCACGTTTGGGTTCTGGGGGTTGATCCAGAGGTCGTGAAAGTCGCCGTGGGCGTTGGCCACGGAACTGAAGCTTCGTCCTCCGTTTACGCTCAGAAGCAATGGCCCATCGGGCTTGAAAATCTTTTCCGGGTTCTTTGGATCGACCACCAAGTTGGCAAAATAAAATGGGCGCCAAACCAGAAACTGGCTCGAGTCCAAGCGATTCCAATTCTGTCCTCCGTCGTCCGAACGAAACAAAGCGCTCTTCTTCGATTCGATCATGGCGTAGACAATTTGCGGCCGCGAGGGTGCGACCGCCAAAGCGATTCGACCATAGGGCTTCTCGGGCAAACCCTTGCTGTTCGCATTGGTGAGTTCGGTCCAGTGGTCTCCGCCGTCAACCGATTTGTAGAGTCCGCTTCCGGGGCCGCCCGAGCGGAAGGTCCAGCCCTGCCGGCGAAAATCCCACATCCCGGCGAAAATCGTATTGGGTTCTTGCGGGCTGCTGGCGAGCATGGCGCAGCCGGTAGAACTGTTCACCCCGGCCAGAACCTTCTTCCAGGTCTTGCCTCCATCGGTCGTTTTGTAAACCCCGCGCTCGTCGTTGTCATTCCAAAGATGGCCGGTCGCGCACGCCAGCACGCTGTTGCTGTCTCCCGGATCGATCAGAATCTTGGCGATATGTTCGGAGTCCTTCAGGCCCATATTGGTCCAGTTCTCTCCGCCATCGGACGATCGATAAATGCCATCGCCAATGGACACGCTATTTCTGGTCCATGCCTCGCCCGTGCCTACCCACACCATGCTGGGATTTGACTTGTCGATTGCCACGGCGCCGATCGACTGTACCGGCTGACGGTCGAATACTGGTTTGAAGGTCGTACCGCCATTCACCGATTTCCAAATGCCCCCGCTGGCAGCGCCAACAAAGACCGTGATGCGTCCCTCCTGCTCGATCGCATCCACCGCGCTGATGCGCCCACTCATCGTGGCCGAGCCGATGTTGCGAGCCGGCAATCCGGAGATGGTGGCGGCATCAAACTTGATGCCTGACTGGGGGGAAGCGGCGAGCAAGGGTCCGAAAATCATGAACGCAGAAACTCCAGACAATCTGAGCCGGCACCGGTTGAGAGCAACCATCATGATCCGTCCTTTATGAAGGTTTTAGAGAACGCATTCGTGAAGTCCGAAAATTGCTACTTGGTGCTTTCTTCTTTCTTCAAAGAGGCTGGAACGGCGAATTCCGAACTGTCCAAGGACACGTTTACTTCAATCTTGTCCACCGTGTTGGTTTGCCATTGCGCCGGGTCGTTCTTAGGTCCGGAGGTGATCGAAAACGGATACATGACTCCGCCGACAGGCTTGTACGCCCCCATTTCGCTGGCATTCTCTCGAACCGATCCGCGAATGAATTCTTGCGTCTCTTTGCGGATCTCCAGATAAGTGTCCGGGTCGAGATAGTAATAGATGATGTCGCCATTGTGGAGGGTGACTTTGAGGCGAAGCGCATCGTCGCCGTCCACAGTATCGTGGCCGAGATATTCAACTTTGTTGCCCTTGGCCCGGTAATCGACCATAGGTCCGTCGATATCGGAATCAAGGATGAGATCCCGAAGATCATCCTCTCCCATGAATTGCGGGTCTTTCTTGCCCGAAAACGGCTGAATCTGCCAGCCAACACTGCCGTCATAGGCCTGGACCGCGGTCATACCCTGCAAGGTGAAGGTTTCACGCACGAGATTGGGACGCAGGTTTTCCTGTCCGGACGCACCGGTGAATCCCCCCGGAAGCACGACCTTGCCCGTCATGCGCAGCGTTCTGATGGCTTTGATCTTGTCCATTCCGCCTTTGGCTTCAATGTTCTTATTGATCAATTCGTCGGCGGTCTGGGACCACGCCAACAGGCCGAAGGAAAGAACCACTGGAAGCAGCAACAGGCGACGAAACATAGAGCGTGCTCCTAGATCGAGACCAACTACTCCCCGGGGAAAACGTCACTCTACCTTGAGTAGACGACTTTGCCAAGTCCGGGTGAGCCGATGCGGGTGAAATTGCGCCGCCTTTTACTCGCGCGGGTGTGCTCGACCGAAGCCGCCATGCCAGGGTTCCCATCAACAAAGCCGCGCCCGAACGGGAAGCTTTGACTGCGCTTTGTTGATTGGATACCCTGATTCATCCTCGATGACCGGAACCGCTCCAGCCGTCCTAGTTCAGAATCTTACGAAGTCCTACGGCGACGTTCAGGCCGTCAAAGGAATCGGCTTCGAGATTCAACCTGGCGAAGTGTTCGGACTCTTGGGCCCGAACGGCGCGGGCAAGACGACCACGATCGAGGTTCTCGAAGGCTTGCGTCCCCGTTCCGGAGGGCATGTGGCGGTTCTCGGATTCGATCCGGATACGCAACGGCGGCAGCTCAAAGATCGGATCGGGGTGTGCCTGCAGGCAACCAATCTGCCGGAGAAGATCCGCGTGCACGAAGCGCTGGAGGTGTTCTCGGCTTTGTATAGCCGCCGAAGCGACTTGACCAAACTCACCCGCCGCCTGCAGCTCGAGGACAAGCGAGACGCGTTCTACAGCACATTATCGGGAGGCCAGAAGCAGCGCTTGGCTCTTGCTCTGGCTCTGGTGAACGATCCGCAACTCATCTTTCTGGATGAACCTACGACTGGCCTCGATCCGCAAGTCCGCGTGGAAATCCACTCCTTGCTGGAACAACTTAAGAACGAACATCGCACCATTCTGCTGACCACGCACTACATCGAAGAGGCGGAGCGGCTTTGCGATCGGGTTGCGATCATCGACGAAGGCAGAATCATTGCGCTCGATACGCCCCGCAGCCTGCAGCAAAAAAGCCGCAGCGCTTCCACCATTGTGGTGACCTGTGCGCGACCGTTTCCTGAACCGCGGCCGACATGGGCCGAAGTCACCAAGGACGCACTGGACTCGACGGGGCATATTCTGACGGTGCACTCGCGCCGTCCGGCAGCCACTCTGGTGGATCTTGTGAAATGGATCGATCAGCAGGGAATCGAACTGACCGACGTGCATCTCAAGCAACCCACGCTCGAAGATGTGTTCATCGAGCTGACCGGCAAAAGTCTTCGCGAATGAAAGCCTACTTGGTCCTGATCGTGCTCGATCTCAAACTGGCTCTGCGCCGGCGTTCCGTCATCTTCTTTAACTATCTCTTTCCTCTGGTTTTCTTTTTTGTGTTCGCGCAGGCGTTTCATGCCGAGCGGGGTTCGGCGATGACCGTTGTCCTTGCCATGGTGATCATCATCGGCATCCTCGGCAATGGCCTGTTCGGCGCCGGCATTCGCGCCGTGCAGGAGCGCGAAGCCAACATTCTCCGCCGCTACAAGGTGACACCCATCAGCCCGCTGCCCCTGCTCGTGGCTTCGACCGTGACGGGTTGGATTTTGTTCCTGCCTTATGTGCTGCTGCTGTTTGCTCTGGCGCATTTTGCCTACGGCATGGCGTGGCCGCAGCGGATGGGATCCATCTTGGTCCTCGCCACCTTCGGCATTACGGGATTCCGCGCCCTTGGCCTGATTCTAGCCGCGGTCGCCAACTCGATGGCCGAGAGCCAGATTCTGGTGCAGCTGGTTTACCTGCCCATGCTGTTCCTGAGTGGCGCAACCTTTCCCACCTCAATTTTCCCGCCCTGGCTCCTGCTGGTGACCCAATTTCTGCCGGCTACCTACCTGGTAATCGGTGTCGAGTCCATGCTCCTGCGACGGGAAGGTATCGCGCAGAACCGTCTCCCGATCTTGGCCCTTCTCTTGACCACCGGCATCGGCCTGTTCCTCGCCTACAAGTTGTTTCGCTGGGAGAAGGAAGAAAAGATCCGCAACTCGGCAAAGCTGTCGATTGTGGCGGTGCTGCTGCCTTTCCTAGGTGTTGGCGCCTGGCAAATGCACACCCGCGGCAATGTCGTCAAAACCAAAATCCTAAACCGTCGGCTGGCGCGGAGCGAGACCTTTCTGATTCGCGGGGCGCGCATTGTTGTGGGCGACGGGAAGGTGATCGAAAGCGGCGCCCTATTGGTTCGGGGCGGCAAGATCGCCGAGGTTTACGCGGACCCAGGCCCGGACCCGAGATCCGTCCCAGCGGAAGCTGTCGAAGCCTCCGGGAAAACCATTCTGCCCGGTCTGATCGACGTTCATATTCACCTCGGGGCCCCGGGCGGATTCTACGCCGACATGACAGACTACGATCTCGAGAAGAACATGTCACGGGCTCTGGCGGCGTACCTGTACAGCGGCGTAACCGCCGTGAGGAGCGTCGGCGACGGATTGGATACCGTGCTCAAGGTTCGCTCGACCATCAATAGCGGAGAGCGTCTTGGCGCGCAGTTGTTCACCTGTGGTCCGGTCTTCACCGCTACCGGTGGGCACGGGACGGAATATTTCCAGCAGCTCCCGCCCGGTGTGCGAGACGCCGCGGTCAAGCAGTTCACCCGTATTCCCGGTTCTCCGGACGAAGCCCGGCAGCAGGTGGATGAACTGAAAAAGCAAGGTGTGGATTGCATCAAAGCCATTCTTGAAACCGGCCGGGGACGGTTCAACCGGCTTGACACCGGTTTGTTCGACGCCGTTGCCGGCGAGGCGCACGCCGACCGTCTGCCCTTGGCCGTCCACACTGGGGACGTGCGCGATGTAAAGGACGCGGTCGAGGCCCGGGCCGCATCGATTGAACACGGATCGTTTCGCGAAGCGATCCCAGATACCGTATTTGATGAGATGGCTCGGCAAGGGACGTTCTACGACCCGACTTTGAGCGTCGGTGAGGCTTTCAAAGATTTGGTCGCGGGCAAGACCGAATTGCTCAAGCGCTCGCTGGTTCAGCAGGTGGGCCCGGCCGAACTGTTGCGCGGAACCGAGCAGGGGCTTACCTCAAAAGATGGAGAGCAGATCCGCCACGCCCTGGCAGAGTACCCTATCGACATGGGCATTGCCTTCGATAATCTGAAGCGCGCGTACCAGCATGGTGTTCCTCTCGTCACCGGCAGCGATGCCGGGAACCTTCTCGTCCTTCACGGCCCTACCGTGCACCACGAACTCCAGCTCTGGGTGCAAGCCGGCATTCCGGAGCCCGCTGCACTGCAGGCTGCGACCGCCACTGCCGCTGGTTTGCTCGGAGCCGACAGACAGATCGGCTCGATTCATCCCGGAAACGATGCGGATTTACTGGTGGTCGACGGCAATCCCCTCGAAGACATGTCTGCCACGGAACGAATCTCTTTGGTGGTGTTCAAGGGTGAGCGCATTGATCGCTCCGAACTTTTCGACCAGCCGTGATTCGTTCGGAGAGGTGTCGCCTTCGAAGCGGCGCGACGATTTGAGTTCAGGTGGGAGCGAGAGCAATCGTGAAGTACTTGCTACATTTTCCGGGCGATAATAATGGCGCATGGTAGTTGCTTCGATGGGCGGGTTGTGTCTGGCGATTTGGATTTATCTGTTGCTCGGACGAGGTGGGTTCTGGCGCATGAACGTCGACGACCCTGGTTCAGCACAACGGATTCGAGCGATCCCGAAGGTCGCGGTGATTGTTCCCGCCCGCAATGAGGCAGCCGCAGTCGGGCGCGCCGTTGAATCGTTGCTGAGGCAGGACTTTAGCGGCTCTCTTCATATTTTCCTGGTGGACGACCACAGCTCAGACGGAACGGCAGAGGTTGCTACGCGGGCCGCGGAATATGCCCCATCACCCCACCGTTTCACTCTGGTTCGCGCGAGGGCACTGCCTGCGGGCTGGACGGGAAAACTCTGGGCTGTTTCCGAGGGGCTCGAATCGGCGGCATCTTTGCAGCCCGACTACGTCTGGCTGACCGACGCAGACATCGTCCATGAGCCGGATGTGCTAAGCAGCTTGCTCGAACGCGCAGAGACGGGAAATTTTGACTTGGTCTCGCGGATGGTGAAACTGCATTGTCAGTCCCTGGCCGAACGAATGCTGATTCCGGCGTTTGTATTTTTCTTTTTCAAATTGTATCCGCCGGCTTGGGTCAATCGCCCGCGGAACCGCACTGCGGCTGCGGCTGGGGGCTGCATATTGATCCGGTCTCAGGCCCTTGCTCGTATGGGGGGGATTGCCGCGATCCGCGACGAGCTGATCGACGATTGCGCGTTGGCGCGGGCGGTGAAGAAGACCGGCAGAATTTGGCTTGGCCTCACATCAAGATCGAAAGCTCTTCGCGAGTACCAGAGCTTCGCTGAGATCCGCTGCATGATTTCGCGTACCGCTTTCCGCCAATTGCGCCATTCGCCATGGCTACTGTCGCTCGTCATCGTCGGAATGGCTGTTACCTATCTCGCTCCCCTCCTGTTGCTGGGCGCCGGCAAATGGACGGCCGCTCTTGCCTTCGCAGCTTACCTGGCGATGGCGATCGCCTACCGGCCCATTTTGCGCTTTTATGGACTCTCATGCTTCTGGGCGGCGCTCCTCCCGCTCACGGCTGCTTTTTATGTGGCGGCAACGGTCGATTCTGCCGTCGGGTACTGGTCGGGTCACGGTGGCTGGTGGAAGGGCCGGGCGCAGGATGCCGCAAGCGCGCAATAAGTAATAAGTTCTGATGGAGCCAAGCAACCGCCCCTAGCGCCGACCCCCGTGAGCGACCGCCTAGCGCTGGGGCGAATTCTCGTGTCGGCCTTCCGAGGGACGGGACTCGGGCGCAGCGTGCGGGCGGGGTGCGGCTTCATGCTGAGGCGGCGTGCTCTGCGGCCGCGGCCCCGGAGCTGGCCGCGGAGCATCTTCCGTGCGCGGACTAGCTGGGCGCGGCTGCGAAGATTCCGGCCGGGGAGCACTCTCCGGCCGAGGGACATTTCCTGCCCGAGACGTATTTTCCGGGCGGGACGTCTGTGCGCCTGACATGCTGCTGCCATGGGATGACGAGCTGGGCTGATATGAACTCGGCGGTCGAGGAACGTTCCGCGCAGCGCTTGCTTGGCGAGGGGTTCCTTCTGAGGACGGTGCGGTCTCGGCTCGGGGCGCGCTGTCGCGGTCGGCCGCACTGGGCGGTCGTGGCACGTAGTTCCGCGGCGTCGTCGCCTTGCTGCCTTCCTCCGGTCGTCCGTTGTTTTCGGGACGGGCCAGGTTATTCGCCGACGCAGCATGATCCTCGGGAGCCCGGTAGGGCGCGCCGGCGCGCGTCGCGGCAACCACTCCGTGCCCGCCGAAGTCCCCGGGCTTTGCCGTCGCGGCAATCGATGGCCGTCCCTGGTTCAGCGAGGCGCGCAGCTGGGGATTGTCCTTTGCCGTGTTTTCATGCTGGATCTGTAACGGAGTGGGTGTGAGGTGCGTCTGGTGCTCAGCGGCTTCTTGTTCTGGAGTTGCGTGTGCGACAATTCCACCCGGACCGCCGTTATAGCTCACCCGCGTAACATTGGTGTTGTTGATCACCGTCGTGTTGTAAACATTGCGCACATTAGTGACGTTTACATGGTTGACGGCCTGATTGTAGTAGAAGTGGTTTTCTCTCCAATAACCGCCGTAAAAGCCGGTCCCGGTGTAGCCGTAGCCGTACGAAATGCCGCCGTAAAAGCCGACGGTTGGACCCCAATAACCGGGATGCCAGTAATACAACCCGCCACCAAAGGCCCAGTATCCCGGTGTCCACAGCAGGCCAGGCTGAGGCGCCAGAACCCAGGTTCCAGGCACCCAATAATAGCCATACGGCCCCCACGCCCAGTAGCCCGGCGTCCAGATGTAGCCTTCGCCAGGGCAAACAGGTTGGGCATAAACCGGCAACGCCGGTGGCCCGAAGTTAACGGAAAGAAAAACCGCGGCCGGGCTGACCGCGGAGAACACCAGCAAAACGGCTGCGATGAGCAGATAACGTAATGTGCGAGTGATATTCATGCCATGCCCTCGGGTTGACGTGCCTTCCAATCTGAGCCCCAGCATCCTTGATGCCTGGTGTTCGTTTTATAAAAACTCAGTCGGAAGAAATATGTTGCGCCCGAGTTGGGCAGCTCTTGATTCTAGGGGGCTTTATGGGGCAGCCGCGAGATCCTCCGCCGATCCTACAGACTCGCCGAGCTCAGCCTCGGGCGGCCGGGGCCATGGCCTTCTTGGGAAGAATTTCGCCGATGCGCCGGATTTGCGCTCCCACACCGCGCAGTTTCTCTTCGATGTTTTCGTAGCCGCGATCGATGTGGTATACGCGATCGATGATGGTTTCGCCGCCGGCGACCAACGCAGCCAGGACGAGCGAGGCAGAGGCGCGCAGGTCGGAGGCCTGCACCGCAGCACCGCTCAAGGGGGTTTTACCGCGGACTGTCGCCCGGCGGCCTTCGATTTTGATGTTCGCTCCCATGCGGCCGAGCTCCTGGGCATGCATGAAGCGGTTCTCGAAGATGTTCTCGGTGATGATCGAAGTGCCTTCCACTTGGGTGACAAGAGCCATATATTGCGCCTGCACATCCGTAGGGAAGCCGGGATACTCCTCGGTAACCAGGTCGGCGGCTTGCAAAGGATTGTCCCCCATCACACGAACCGACTCTTTGCTCCGAGCAGTTTTCAAGCCCATCGCACGGAGTTTCTCGAGCACCGCTTCCAGATGGCTGGGTTCGCAACCGGTGATGTTGAGATCACCCGACGTGAGCGCTCCCGCGATCAGGAAGGTTGCGGCCTCGATGCGATCGGGAATGATGCGATGCCGGGCGCCGTGCAGCCGTTCCACACCCTGGACGCGAATGGTGGTTGTCCCCGCTCCCTCGATGTGGGCCCCCATTTTATTTAAGAGAGAGGCGAGATCGACGACTTCGGGTTCACGAGCGCAGTTCGACATGACGGTTTCGCCTGCGGCTAGGGTGGCAGCCATGAGCAGGTCTTCGGTGCCGGTCACGGTCACTTTGTCAAAGACGATTTCCGCGCCCTTCAGCCGCTTCGCGCTGGCTTCCACGTAGCCGTGTTCTTGGCTGATGGCGGCGCCCAATCGCTCCAAGCCCCGGATGTGCAGATCGATCGGTCGTGCGCCGATCGCGCATCCTCCCGGCAACGAAACCCGGGCTCGCCCGAAACGTGCCAGCAGCGGCCCGAGTACGAGCGTAGAGGCACGCATGGTTTTGACCAACTCATAGGACACCTCGGGGGAAGCGATCGTGCGGCAGGAAATCGTCGTGCGGTGCTGGGCACGGCCATAGCCGAGCTCGACTTCGGCGCCCATAGCGGACAACAGCTTGCGCGTGGTCTCGATGTCACGGACTTGGGGAACATTCTCCAGGATGACGGGTTCATCCGAGAGCAGAGCGGCCGCCATCGCGGGAAGGGCCGCATTCTTTGCTCCGCTGACGTGTATGGTGCCAAGCAGTGGCTGACCCCCACGAATTACAAATTTGTCCATAGAAGCTTTATTACCCAGGACAACGTCGACCTTCGAAGCGCCGAGTCCGTCCCATCTGCGGTGCTGGTCTATTGTAGCGGGAACAGGGTGGGAGGAATCACACCGTGGTAATCGGAAGGGTACGGCCAATCGGAGATGACGAGGACCGGCGCTGTTCCCGGACCGGCAGAGCTCCGCCGGTCTACACCCTTGCCCGAAGCGCTTGCGCAATGGCTTGGCGCACGTTGCCCGTCGCCTTCTTCAGCGCCCGCGCGGCGTCGCTTCGCCCAACCCTAGCTTTTTTCATAATCAATGCCACGGGCACGCTGTTTCCGGCAGATCTTAGCAGCCGTTGGGCGGCAATTCGGTCGACGCCTGCTCCTCGCTCGAGAATGGTGAGCGCACGTTCGGCCAACTTCTGATTTTTGCGATGCACGTTGACCATCAGATTGCCGTAGATGTAGCCCACCCTGGCCATCGCACCGCTGGAAAGCATGTTCAGAACCATTTTCTGCGCGGTGCCCGCTTTCATCCGGCTAGAACCTGCAACCACCTCAGGACCTACTTCCGTTACGATGGCGAGATGCGCAGCTTTGGCGAGAGGTGACCTCGGGTTGCAGGTGAGGGCTACGGTCTTGGCGCCTCGCCGCCGCGCGTATTCGACGGCTGCAACCGTGAAGGGCGTGCGACCGCTGGCGGCAATTCCGACGACTACGTCCTTACTGCCGGGCTTCCTCTTCGCCAGTTCACGCTCACCCAAGGAACGCGAATCCTCATTGGACTCTACCGCAGCGGCTAGGGCTCTTGGCCCTCCGGCGATCACGAACTGAACGGTTTTCGGATCGGTATTGAATGTGGGGGGGCACTCGGTCGCATCGAGCGCAGCGATACGCCCGCTGGTGCCGGCGCCCACATAGATCAGTCGTCCACCGCGCTTGAGGGCGGTGGCAATGAGGTCGATGGCCTTGGCGATCTGGGGCAGAGCATGCTTGACTGCAGGTGCAACTCTGGCATCTTCTCGATTGATGATACGCGCGATTGCGAGCGCAGACTTCCGGTCGAGATTGGTGGAAGTGGGATTGCTGTGCTCGGTGAGCAGCTGTTCCACTCTGGTTCTTTCCCTGAAGCGCTTCACCGGGCCGCCTCCAGCGCTTCGATGACTGCATCATGAAAGGCGGGCCGCACTTGCTTGATAGCCTGGTTGGCGCAATCCGGCCAGGTTCGGTTCGTCAGCAAAGTGACGGATAGCTGTCGTTCGGGATCGATCCACAGCGAGGTTCCGGTGTAGCCAAGGTGGCCGTAGGATCGGGCGGAGAAATACTTGCCTGATTGGGAGGGGGACGACCGCGTATCCCAGCCCAAGGCATGCGAACCTCCCGCAGGCGAAGATTCCCGGCGAGTGAAAAGCGCCAGGGTTTCGGGGCGAAGGATGGGACGGCCTCCCTCGAGCATCGCCTGAGCGAAGATAGACAGGTCTTCGGCGGTAGCGAAAAGCCCGGCATGTCCGGCGATGCCTTCCATCACACTGGCGTTCTCATCTTGCACTTCGCCCTGGATAATGCGCTGGCGAAATGCTCGGTCGTCTGCCGTCGGCGGAATCAGCGCCCACCAGTGAGATGGGGGATCGAACCCCGTGTGCGACATGCCCAACGGGCCGAAAACCTCGTGACGGCAGAAGTGATCGAGCGCGTCTTCGGCAAGCCTCTCCAAGGCGACGCCGAGAACAATAAAGCCGATGTCACTGTATTCGGCCTTCGAGCCGGGGTCCCGCGCAAGGGGCACGCTCAGCGCCGCCGAGATCAGCTGCTCGCGATCGGTGGTCCGCAGAAACAACTTCTCGTAGGCTGGTAATCCCGAGGAGTGATCGAGCAACATGCGAGCGGTGACTTGTTTACGGCGACCGTCGTCGCTTTTGAATTCCGGGAGGAGGGAGACCAGGGGCATTTCCAGATCGAGAAGGCCGCGTTCGTAAAGCACCATGGCCATGCCGGTCGTGGCCACGATCTTGGTGAGGGAAGCCAGATCGAAGATGCTGGCGTTCGTGGTTTCCGGAGTGTCTTCATCGTAGGTGAAGCGGCCGAAAGCTTTCAGGCAGACGAGCTTGCCGCCGCAGGTCACGGCGACAGAAGCGGCCGGAAAGGCGCGTTCTCCGATTGCCCGCGCGACGATAGCAAAAGGCTTTTGGAAAACCGTGTCCTGGTTCGCGTGGGCAGTGACCGGCAAGTGCGGCATGCTTCGAGCACCGCGATTCGGCGAGTTCTCCGGCGAAGTCGCAGTTGGTCCTATGTCCGGGTTATAGCAAAGTTCGCGGTTCGGGTAAAGGCGTCAGGCCCCAGCCTCGGCCTTGCGGGAAGACCGCCTAAGTGCTTTACAAACGCCAAATAAGCGCGGCGACCATCGGCGATGTGGGATGAATCGGCAACCTTCGCGGTGACAGATCGCTATCATATTAGATATTATCTAAGTGGATGATGGACGTCGAGGCGATTAAGCGGTCCTTGGAGGGCAAAGGGTTGCGGTGCACTCCGCAGCGCTACGCCGTCATGGCATTCTTAATGGAACACAGCGGGCATCCCACGGCTGCGGAAATCTTCGAAGCCGTGAACCGCGTGGATCCGCGCTCTTCACGGGCCACGACTTACAACAATCTTCGGGACTTGGTCGAAGCGGGTTTGGTGCGTGAAGTGGCCGTCGAAGGCCGCGCCGCGCGGTTCGATGCGAAAAGCATGCATCATCACCACTTTATTTGCGACCGCTGCGGCGATGTTGAGGACATGGAATGGTACGACGTGCCGAAGCCTGCTTCGGGCTCACTCGGTAAACGGATTTTTCGCGAATGCGAGCTCATTTTCCGCGGACTCTGCGTGAAGTGCGCTTCGCGGCCTGCCCGTTAAATTGATGGTTGTCCTCTGCATGTGAATACCCGACGATGGCGCCCATCAGCAAGCGCAGCCCCCGACGATGCCCGAGTGGGAAGCCAGGGATGGATTCGTAGTACGAGCCAGTTTTATTCACTAATTCGTAAAGAACATAGACACGTGGAAGAAGGACTACCACGGCAGCCGAGGGCGCCTGTCCTCGAGAATCTGGAGCAAAAAACATGGCAACCGAAATCAAGTGCCCGGTGGTGGGCGATGTTCGCAGCCACACGCTGGCCGGGTCCACAACGAATGCGGAGTGGTGGCCAAATCAGCTGAATCTGAGGATTCTCCATCAGAACTCCCCCCTGTCCGATCCCATGGACAAGGGTTTCAATTACGCGGAGGAATTCAAGAGCCTCGATCTGAATGCGGTGATCAAGGACCTGCATGCCTTGATGACGGACTCGCAGGATTGGTGGCCGGCCGACTTTGGCCACTACGGACCGCTGTTCATTCGAATGGCGTGGCACAGCGCCGGCACGTATCGCATCGGCGACGGCCGCGGGGGTGCCGGGGCCGGCCAGCAGCGCTTCGCGCCGCTCAATAGCTGGCCGGACAACGTGAACCTCGACAAAGCGCGTCGCCTGCTGTGGCCGATCAAGCAGAAATACGGCAGGAAGATCTCGTGGGCTGACCTCATGATTCTCGCGGGCAATGTCGCCCTTGAGTCCATGGGCTTCAAGACCTTCGGTTTTGGCGGCGGGCGTGAGGACGTCTGGGAGCCCGAAGACGACGTCTACTGGGGCCCCGAAGGCAAGTGGCTCGCGGACGAACGGTACAGCGGAGATCGTCAGCTCGAGAATCCCCTCGGCGCGGTTCAGATGGGCCTGATTTACGTGAATCCGGAAGGGCCGAACGGCAAGCCGGATCCAATCGCTGCGGCGCGAGATATTCGGGAGACGTTCGCCCGCATGGCGATGAATGATGAGGAGACAGTTGCGCTCATCGCCGGCGGTCACAGCTTTGGCAAGACCCACGGCGCTGGCGATGTTTCCCTGGTGGGTCCCGAGCCGGAAGCCGCCGGCCTTGAGGAACAGGGCCTCGGCTGGAACAGCAGGTTTGGCACGGGCAAAGGGGCGGACGCGATCGGCAGCGGGCTGGAAGTCACTTGGACCTCGACGCCGACGAAGTGGAGCAACAACTTCTTCCAGAACCTGTTCAACCACGAATGGGAGCTGACCAAGAGCCCAGCCGGTGCGTATCAGTGGACACCGAAGAATGGCTCAAGCAACGGTAATACGGTCCCGGATGCGTACGATCCGTCAAAGCGCCGTGCGCCAGCCATGCTGACCACGGACCTTTCCTTGCGGCTCGACCCCACTTATGAAAAGATTTCACGGCGGTTCTACGAGCATCCGGATGAGTTCGCAGACGCGTTCGCCAAAGCGTGGTATAAGCTCACACACCGCGACATGGGGCCTCTCTCACGCTACCTTGGCCCGCTCGTTCCCTCCGAGCCGCAACTGTGGCAGGACCCTGTTCCCGCAGTGGATCATAAATTGATCGAGGAACGGGACATTGCTGCTCTGAAAGCCAAGATCCTCAAATCCGGACTGTCGATCTCCCAACTCGTTACCACGGCTTGGGCGTCGGCCGCGACCTTTCGCGGCTCCGATAAACGCGGGGGCGCGAACGGGGCGCGCATTCGCCTGGCTCCGCAAAAGGATTGGGAAGTAAACCAACCGGGGGAACTGGCGAAAGTTCTCAACACGCTGGGCGCGATCCAAAGGGAGTTCGACAGCGCGCAGTCCAACGGAAAGAAAGTCTCGCTTGCCGACCTGATCGTGCTCGGCGGGTGCGCAGCCGTCGAAGAGGCGGCAAGAAGGGCCGGGCACGAGGTAAACGTTCCCTTCTCGCCGGGGCGCACAGATGCTTCGCAGAAGCAGACCGATCTACACTCATTCGCAGTACTGGAGCCGAGGGCCGACGGATTCCGCAACTATTCCCGGAATGGACACCATATGTCTGCCGAGGAGCTGCTGGTCGACCGCGCGCAATTGCTGACGCTGACTGCCCCCGAGATGGCGGCTCTCATCGGCGGCATGCGCGTCCTGAATGCGAACTTCGGACAGTCCAAACACGGCGTCTTCACCGACCGGCCCGAAACGCTGACCAACGATTTCTTCGTCAACCTGCTCGACATGAATACGAAGTGGCAGCCCTCCTCTACATCGGAAGGTGTGTATGAGGGGCGGGATCGCGCAACCGGCAAAATCAAGTGGACCGGCACCCGAGTCGATCTTATCTTTGGTTCGCACTCTCAGCTCCGAGCAATCGCCGAAGTCTATGCCTGTGACGACGCGAAGCAGGCGTTTGTGAAAGCCTTCGTGGCAGCCTGGAACAAGGTGATGAACCTTGATCGCTACGACCTTGCTGCCTGAGCGCGGCCACAGAAAAGAGAGCGGTCAAGTTGGGTACGAAGCCTATTTCTGTCGTTTCAATGGGTAAAGCCGAAGTTCGCCGCTCTTCTTGACTTTTGCCTGCCGTCGGTCTCTGCCGGAGTCTGAATCGCTGAAGTGGCTTTGGTTGGCAATCTGCGGTGGCGTACTCGAATCGAAGGCGATGAAGGTCCACGGCCTCTTCGGCGCCGCCGGGGGGGTTACCTTCGCCGCGATTTCGTTCCTATTCGGTTGAGCAAGCGCTGGGGCTTGTGTAGAGTGACCTCATCCAGCGATTCAAGCCAGTTTCGAAGGGACGCTCCAGGGTGGCTGCGTTCCTGACGCTCCTCGTTCTAGCCGCGCCATTCCCCCGGGCTCAGATTGCAGTCTCCCAGGTCACGAGTTCTCGAAACCCCTTAGCCCTGCTCGACCCGATTGTTCAAAATGCGATCGAGACCCATCAGATTCCGGGCGCGGTTCTCCTGGTATCGCACGACGGCCGGGTAGTCTACCGCAAGGCCTACGGAGATCGTTCGCTCGAGCCGCGGCGCGAGGCGATGAGCGCAGATACAATTTTTGATCTGGCTTCTTTGACCAAAGTAGTGGCCACGACCACGGCGGTGATGCAACTGATTGAGAAGGGGGCTCTGCGCACGAACGACCCAGTCGCAAAGTATATTCCGGAGTTCGGGGAGAATGGCAAAGAGGACGTTACCATCCGTGAATTGCTCACCCACCATTCCGGGTTGCCGCGGAGCCTGGACTTAACCCGACCCTGGGAAGGGCGGGACACGGCCTTCCGCATGGCCTTTTCCGAGACGCTCATGGACCCTCCGGGATCGCGGTTTGTATATAGCGATATCAATTTTGTGGTTCTGGGGGCGCTGGTCGAGCGGGTATCAGGCAAGAGGCTCGATGAGTACTGCACAGAGAACATTTTCCAGCCGCTGGGAATGAATCACACGCGATTTCTGCCACCTGCCAACTGGTTATCCAAGATCGCGCCCACGCAGTATGACGAGCACGACAAGATGCTTCGTGGAACCGTGCACGATCCGACCGCGAGACGAATGGGCGGGGTGGCGGGCCACGCCGGGCTGTTTTCTACCGCGGATGACCTCGCGAAATTTGCTGATTTTTTGTTTCATGGCGGGACAGTCCTCTCGCCGTTGATGATCGAAAAGATGACGACACCCCAACAGCCGCCGACCTCGGACGTATTGCACGGTTTCGGCTGGGACATTGATTCCCCCTTTTCTAGCAATCGCGGCGAGCTGCTCCCGGTCGGCTCGTTCGGACACACAGGCTTCACGGGAACGTCCCTGTGGATTGATCCGACGACCCGGACCTATATCATCCTGCTCACCAACGCGGTTTATCCCCACGGGAAGGGAAGCGCCCTGGCCTTGCGCAGCGAAATTGCAACCGCCGTAACCGCCGCCTTTACCCTTACCCCGCCGGAAAACGAGCTTCTGCGTTGGACGAGTATTACCGGCTACAACGAAGCGCAAACCGCGGCGAGGAGAGTGGCCTCGCGGAATGGAGCGGTTGCGGCCGGAATCGATGTGCTCGAGGCGCACCATTGGGAGCAGATCCGAGGAACGGCGGGGAACCGGAAAATCGGGTTGCTCACGAACCAGACGGGGCGGGATGCCGAAGGTCGGCGAACCATCGACGTGCTGGCGCAAGCGCCCGACCTTTCGCTGGTGGCAATCTTTAGTCCCGAGCATGGAGTAACGGGAACAGTGGATTCAACCGAGATTGCGAATGGCAAGGATGCCGCCACCGGAATTCCCGTCTACAGCGTCTATGGCGCCAGCGATGCCGCCCGGCGGCCACCGCTTGACGTCTTGAAGGGCCTCGATGCCGTCGTGGTCGATATTCAAAACGTAGGCGCCCGCTTCTACACCTACGAGACTACGATGGGATATTTTCTCGAAGCGGCGGCCCAGGCCGGTATCGACATCGTCGTGCTCGATCGCCCCAATCCTGTAACCGGATCCCTGGTGCAAGGCCCGGTCTCGGAACCAGGTCACGAAAGCTTCGTGAACTATTTCCCCCTTCCTGTGCGTCACGGCATGACCATGGGAGAATTAGCGAAGTTGTTCAACAGCGAGCGCGGCATCCACGCCCGCCTCCAAGTTGTGGCCATGGAAGGCTGGATGCGCGGCGATTGGTTCGACTCGACCGGAATGAGCTGGATCAATCCCTCACCCAATTTGCGCAACCTGACGCAAGCTACCCTCTATCCTGGGGTGGCGCTGGTCGAGGGAACGAACGTTTCCGTGGGACGGGGCACCGATACCCCCTTTGAGGTGCTCGGCGCACCCTGGATCAAGGGACACGAGTTGGCCCAGTATTTGAACCAAAGGCAAGTGTCTGGCGTGCGCTTTGTCCCCGTGCAGTTCGCTCCGACCGCCAGCAATTATGCCGCAGAACAATGCCAAGGAGTGAATATAGTTCTTGTCGAGCGCAATGCCCTGGACGCGCCCGAGTTGGGAATCGAGTTGGCCGCGGCACTCAAAAAACTCTACCCTCAGCAGTTTCATATGGAGCGAATGAATGAACTGCTGGTAAACCAAGCGGTCTATGATGCGCTGGCCAAGGGAGAGGACCCGCGGCGGATCGCGCAAGATTGGCAGGAAGGGCTCGCCAAGTTTCAGGAGCTTCGCAAGAAATATTTGATTTATCAGTCAACTGACGGGCGTTAAGGCAGCCAATCGGCAATGAAGATGTTGGTTTCGTGCGCTGCTTTGGCATTGCGATTGGAGGCCCACACCAGCTTCCGGCCGTCAGGACTAAAAACCGGGAATCCGTCAAACCCCGGGCTGTAGGTGACGCGCTCCAAATTGCTGCCATCGATGTGCACCGCGTAAAGTTCGAAATTCCCCATACCGCCGGTCGAGCCCAGATTGGAAGAGAAGATGATGCGCTTGCCATCGGGGAAAAACGAGGGTGCAAAGCTGGCAGCGCCGAGATGCGTGATCTGATGCTTGGCACTGCCGTCGGCCCGCATGATCCACAGCTCGAGCGTGGTGGGTCGAATCAGGGATTGCTTGAGCAATTCCCGGTAGTCGCTGATTTCCTGTTCCGAGGCGGGATGATACGCTCGGTAGACGATCCACTGGCCATCGGGTGAGTAAAAAGGCCCGCCATCGTAGCCCAGTTCGTCGGTGAGCTGTTTCACGTGCTTGCCGTTGGCATCCATGGAATAGATATCGAGGTCGCCATGGCGCATGGAGGTAAAGACAATTCTCCGGCCGTCGCGCGAGAACGTTGCCTCGGCATCGTATCCCGGGGTGTGGGTAAGCTGCCGGAGATCGGAACCGTCCGGCTTGGCGGTAAAAATGTCGAAGCCGGAATATACCGCCCACACGTATCCCCGGGAGAAGTCAGGGCGGGGCGGGCATCCCGGGTCGGCAAGATGGGTAGAGGAATAAAGGACCTTCTTTCCGTTCGGGTAGAAGTAGGCGCAGGTGGTTCGCCCCTTGCCAGTGGAGACCCTGTGAACCTCGGAACCATCCGTGTTCATGGTGAAAATCTGATCGCACTCGAAATCATCCCGGGTGGACTGAAAGATGAGCTGCTTGCCGTCGGGGGAGAAGTAGGCCTCGGCATTCTGCCCCCCGAAAGTGAGCTGGCGGACATTGCTCAGATGCTTCTCCTCACCGGCAGTGCGCTCGCCGGTCTGTGCCGAAGCCAGCGATGTCGCGATCACACTCAACAAAAGGGTGGCAACTCTCAGGGAGCGCCGGCGGCGGCGCCATGCT
>DATJVZ010000224.1:0-20600 GCA_035501575.1 Terriglobales bacterium
AGGTGTTCTCAACCCGCCAGACGCCGGGCACCTCGTCCAGGCTTGGGTCCGGGGGATGCCAGTGCTGCATGAAGATCACGAGCCGCGGATCTTGAAGGACGCCGGTGTCCCGGCCCTTGAGCCAATAATCCCACCAGCGGACTGCCTCCCGCCGCCACTCGATGCGGGGACCGAAATCGGCATCGTTCGGGTAGGAATGGTTCCATGGCCCGATAATCGCCTTCAAAGGAGCTTTCGACTGCTCTAACATGGCAGGAATGCTATCGCGATAGCCATCTTGCAGGCCGCCAATGAGAAAGCTGGGAACCTGAATTTCACTCAACGGCCGAACCGGACTGCGCCAGAACGGGCCGTCATGCTGGTGCTGGAAGTAGAGGAGCGACCAAGGTGGCGCGTTGAAACGTGGATCGAGCACCTTCTCGTCCAGGGTGTAGTCCGGGGCACCGGTCATGCCCTCCGCCATGTCCATATTCAGTTCGAACTCATCGACGTGCGCCATGCCATCCATGTAATGAACATCATCATGAAATAGTTCGGCGGTGGCAGCTATGGCCAAGATGGCCTTCAGCTCGGGGGGATGGCGCATGGCCATTTGCAAGGAGTTAAATCCACTCCAAGAGATTCCCATCATGCCAAGGTTGCCGTTCGACCACGGTTGGTGGGCAAGCCAGCGGATGATCTCCATCCCATCGTCCTGCTCCTGCCGAGAGTACTCGCGCTCCGTGGGGGTGCCTTCACTTGTGCCGAAGCCGCGGATGTCCACGCGGGCACAGACGTAACCTCGCCGGACAAAGTACGTATAAAGACCATAATCGCGAAAGGCGCTGGAGTCGTCTTTGCGGTAAGGGTGATATTCCAGGATGGCGGGAAACCGTTCCCCCGACTTTTGCCCATCGGGGAGGTATAGGGTTACCGCTAAACGCACGCCGTCCTTCATCGGGATCCAGGTATTTTCCATGCGAAAGCTATAAACAGCAGGGGAGGGAGGCTCGACTGCGAATACCGGTGAGGCGAGCAAGAATAGGAGGGCAGCTTGAGGAATCAAGCCTCTGCTTCTCGATCGTCGAACGCGGTTGCGCCTCGGCCAATCTCGTTCGACGGGATGAAACCTCCTGGCTTCGGATCTCGGCAGGTAAGAATCGCGACTGGTGGATACCTTAGGTTGACGCATTACCTTGTCGCGGGGGCCGGTCGGCATTATCAGCTCCTGAAGCGCTCAAGTATATGCGGTCGAGACCGGGCGCGGGCAGGGAAACTGGCAGGATCTTGATTTGCTTCAGCCATCCACTGCCGATGCTTTGCAGACTGATGGCTTATGAAAGGTTGCGATCGACACGATTGCTCGCGGCCATGCGACTCATGAGGTGTTGCGGAGTACCGGTTAGTTCTTCTTGACCCAGACAATGTCGTAGGCCCGGTCAAAGGTCACGAACATCAGGCAATCCTCCTTCGCCGAGCAGGTAAACCAATGCGGCTGTTTACTGGGCATCATGGCGAAACCCCCGGGTCCCAGATTTGTGTTAGGCATACCTTCCATACCGGTCGAAACCTCTCCGCGAACAATCATTAGCTGTTCGACGGCGGTGTGATAGTGCGGCGGTACAACGCAACCGCGGGCGGCCTTCATAATCGCAGTGCTGGGACCGGTCTCGAGATTGCCAGTTTCGAGCACAAATTGCAGGCACTTGACATCATCGTCGGGCAGGAATTTCACGGCCGAGACCGGCCTTACAACACCGGGAGGGGCCTGCTGAGACGGGGCGGCGGAAGTCGCGACGGCCAGCAAGGAAACAGAAGCGATGGAAACCGCCCATCGCACAGAAAGCCTATGCATAAAAGCACGCGTGGACCAAGTTCCGCACATACAACACCCTCCATCCTTGCGATATTTTGATCGGCGTACCGTGTATTCAGGTAGCTGCGCTCGCCCCAAGTATAAACAGCCGAAGCTGGCACGCCGCTGGTGTTGCTTTCGGACTGTGCTGCGCGGTAAACTGCAGCGCTCGTCCGGCCTTGCTGGGGCCCCGGAGCCATGTTTTTAGCGAGCCGGAGCTGATTTATCATGGACCCAGCGTTTGGCGATAAAGAGAACGATTGTCTAGCAGGTGGAAACCAAGAGTGCACGAAAAAATCATCCTAGCCAGGAAGGTGCACAAAACGGACACAGCCGAAGAGAAGCCGAAGGAAACACCCCTCGAGTTCTTCACGTCGGTGGCGGGGGTGTTGGTGACGGGCTTGTTTATGATCACCTTTGTGGTGCAGGCGTTTGCCATCCCTTCGAGTTCGATGGAGGCTACGCTCCTCGTGGGCGACCACGTCTTCGTAGACCGCGTCGGGTTTGCTCCCAAGAGCTCATGGTTGGGGCCATTCGGCCCCTACCGCGACATTCGTCGCGGAGACATTGTCGTGTTTGTATCCCCGCAGACTCCGGGGCTCTACATGGTGAAAAGAATCATTGGGGTTCCCGGAGACCGCATCCATCTACGTCAAGGCGTGGTTTATCGTAATGGCGAAAGGCTCGAAGAGCCTTATATCCTTCATGACGCTGACCACCTCAGCGACGCGTACCGGAATGATTTCCCGGCGGTGCCTCCTGCCGGCGATTCCAATATCTCCAATTCTTGGCGAGGGGAGCTGGCGTCCCGTCTTCAGGGGCAAGATATCGTCGTGCCCCCGGATGCCTATTTCGGATTGGGAGACCACCGCGGCGTCAGCCTTGACAGCCCCTACTGGGGATTCATTCCGCGACAAAATGTAATCGGACGCCCTATCTTCGTGTACTGGTCATTCGAGACGCCCGAGGACGAGTACACCAGAAACTCGCCTGGGGATCGGGTGGCATTTATGGTGCATGTCGCGCTTCATTTCTTCGATGAAACGCGCTGGCGACGAACCTTTCGAGTGATACGGTGAAGCCTGTTCGTAGAGGGAGAACACAAGCATGGGGATTAGCTACGCGGCGCCCCGGAAAATGGTGGCTCATAGTATGGTCACCACGCAATTTGAGCTCGACGGATTTCGCGTGGTGCGCACCCTCGGGGTCGTACGCGGCATTGTAGTTCGATCGCGGTCGATCTTTGGCACCATTGGGGCCAGCCTGCAGACCCTTATCGGTGGAAACATCACCTTGCTCACCAATCTGTGCGAGAAAACCCGGGCCGAAGCGTTCGACCGGATGCTTGAGCACGCGGCGGAATTGGGGGGAAACGCCGTAGTCGGGGCGCGTTACGATGCGACCGAGATTATGCAGGGGGTAACCGAAGTCCTGGCCTATGGCACGGCGGTTTTTGTCGAACCGGTCCGATGATCCCCCTCGGCGCGGGATGAATCAAGTAATGCCTGCTCAGGGGATCCGCTGTCAGTAGAATCCTCCCGCATTGCTGCCAGTTTTCGCCACGATTTCCAACCATAGAAGAGAGCCTTGGGGTTCGCTCCGCCAACCTGGCTTCATTCAAAGCCGCTCCCGTCGGCCGATTCCGCCCGTTCCTAGAGCCTGCTCGCCCCGCGGACCCAAATAGCTGAGAGAGGGGGGAGAACCAAGTCTGTAAACTCTATCGCTTGTGGTTAGCCGAGAACCTCGCCACAATTTCTGGGGCTTTCTCCTCCCCACCCAAACGACTCCTAACAACCCATAAATTCCTTATTGACAACAAATAATTTAGGCGTAGGATGTGGTCGAAAGTGGTACAAAGTGGTAAGAATAGGATGACGGTGGGCGGACTTGCTAAAGCGAGAGGCGGCAGTGGGATTTAGGGCCGATACCCCCCAAAACAGCCCGCATGAATCGGAAATGAACCGCCAGTGCAAGGCTCTTGCCTCCTTTGTGGTTCGACTAGCTGCTGTTAGGCCCGTAAAGGGCGCAACCCATGTTTCGCGGCAATCACCCAACGCGCATCGACGAGAAGGGACGGTTAAAGGTCCCGGCAGAATTCAAGCGCGTGATCGACGAGAAATACGGTACGCAATTTTACATCACCAGTTTGGACGGGAAAGTTGCTCAAGTGTATCCCTTCGAGGAATGGGAGAAGATCGAGCAGCACTTGGCTCAACTGTCCACCTACAACCCCACCAAGAAAAAGTTCTTGGATCGGGTGAACTACTGGGGGCAAACGGTCGAGATGGACGGCCAGGGTCGCCTGCTGATGCCGCAATTGCTGAGGGACGCGGCGCGGATCAAAGGCGAAGTCGCGGTCACCGGCAACTTGACCTACCTGGTGGTTCGCAATCTGGAAGAGTACCGGCAGGAGATTGAGCAGCAGGCGTTTACGCCCGAGGATGAGAAGACGCTCGACGAGCTGGGCATCTAGTGGGCGAGGGTTTCACAGACACCCCTCAGGGGGGTGGGCGTGGTGGCAAACACGTCCCGGTTCTTTTAAAAGAAGCGATCGACCTTTTAGCCGTCCAGCGCGGCGGAACCTATATCGACGCCACCGTGGGCCTTGGCGGGCACAGTTACGAAATCGCAAGACGCCTAGGCGCACGGGGTCATTTGATTGGGCTCGATAAAGACCCTGCAGCGCTCGAAATGGCACGGCAGCGGCTGGAGCCGGGGCAGGTAAGATTTGGGCCCGCGGCGGCTAGCGGCTCTCCCCGAGCGGGGGAAAAAGATTGGCCGAAAATCACGCTGTTCCACGCCTCCTTTACCGAGATCGAAGATCGGTTGGAGTCAGCCATGGCCGCTGGCCTTCTGGCGGACCTCGGCGTGAGCAGCTTGCAATTCGCCGATCCCCTGCGAGGCTTCAGCTTTCAGGCGGAGGGCCCGCTCGACATGCGAATGAATCCGCAGGCCGAGCTGACTGCCGAACAAGTGGTAAACCACCTCGACGAGCGCAGGCTCGCCGAGGTGATTTACGAATTCGGTGAGGAAAGGAGGTCGCGGAGAATCGCCAGAGCCATTGTCCGGTCGCGGCCGATACATACAACTGCACAACTTGCGGATGTGATATCCGCCGCGGCTCGGCCAATGAAAAAGCGCCCCTTCACGGACCAGGCTGGTCCGCGCCGGGGAGCCGGCTTTGAGCGCATACATCCGGCGACCCGAACCTTTCAAGCCCTCCGAATCTTCGTAAACCGCGAACTAGATGATCTGCGGGTTCTCGTCCATCGAGCACCGCAGATCCTCGTGCCGGGCGGACGACTGGTGATCATCAGCTTTCATTCCCTCGAGGATCGCATCGTGAAAGATGCCTTGCGCGAAGGAGCGAAACAAGGTCTTTACCGCGTACTGACGAAAAAGCCGGTCACGCCCGGGGAAGATGAGATCGATCGCAATCCACGGTCACGCAGCGCAAAATTGCGCGCCGCGGAACGAATCTAGCGGCCCACGGCCCGGCGTTCCGCGCGAGGAACTCAGATCCAAGACTCTGGCAGGTTGCTCGTAATGACCGTGAATCGAAGACCAAGTTTCCGGAGCAGTATCGCCTCCCAACTCCAAAGGGCGAAAAAAAACAAAACCACCTTCTCTCGGTACTGCTCCGGAGAAGTTCTGAAGGTAGGTAGAAACGAGGAAATCATGTACACCGGCACCCTGATTGACGACCTGATCAAAACCGTGGAGCA
The DNA here is from genome assembly GCA_035501575.1 of Terriglobales bacterium. GTDB lineage: Bacteria > Acidobacteriota > Terriglobia > Terriglobales > Acidobacteriaceae > JAFAGX01. The sequence goes on from DATJVZ010000224.1 coordinate 5,560, forward strand.
AGCGGAAAAATGCTCCCAAAGACTACTTTCTTCAGAAGAGAAACTGGCCCATTTCTATCAAGCAGCGCAGTTCGAAATGGCCCACCTTGAATCCCGTCTTGCGGGAGTCGCCTAATGTCTGCGGCTCCGGCGATATTCAAAGGTATCTTGCGGAATGGGCACAGGCCATGCTGGAACGGCACGCCTGAGGTTTATTTTGCCAAACCCATCGACAATTCGCGCCAGGTCAAGCTCGAAGATCCCAAGCGCGGCCACGAAATGCGTCAGTTCGGCGTGGCCCTGGGTTCGCTTTTCCTGCTGGTCATGACCTACACCTGGCAGCATTTCAAGGCCGTGGAGTACGGATACAAGGTGGAGTCGCTGAAGGCTCAGCGGGACGGTCTGATTGAGGAGAACCGCGTGTTGCGGCTGGAGAAGGCGTCCCTGCGTGCGCCCGAGCGGATCGACAAAATCGCGCGCGAGTACGGGATGCAACCGCCTCGGGCCGGCCAAGTGATGCCCATGGATTCCGCCTTGCCTGACTCGAGTGCCCCCGAGATGGCGAGCGTAGCTGCCGTATCCGTGATTTCTGCGCCGTGAAACCGGCTTTTTCGCACGGATGAAATCGGATCCGACCAGCAGGGACTCGACCGATCCCTGAGAGGCCCTGCCAATCTTTAGGTTCGGTTTGCTGGAGGCTCGCCTGGCTTCGGCGGGGCGGGCCTCCTGCTTCATCGAAGGACGCAACGTGGCTTTTCCTTCATCCCGCAACACCATGGAAACCCGTCTTTATGTCCTCGGTGTTGCGCTTCTCGTTTGGTGTTCGGCCATAAGCCTGCGTCTGGTCTATCTGCAACTCCTCCGCTATGGGAGTTTTGAGCTCCGCGCTCAACACCAACAGCAGCGCACGGTGGAAATCTCGGCGCGCCGCGGGGTGATCTATGATCGCGCCGGCCGCGAGTTGGCGATGTCCATCTCGGTGGATTCTGCCTTCGCGGTCCCGAGCGAAATTCCTGATCTCGCGAGCGCCATCTCGCTGATTTCGCGCATCACCAAAGCCGACGCCCGTGAGCTTCTTGCCCGCTGCAAGGCGGCCCGCACCTTTTGCTGGGTAGCGCGAAAAGCCGACAGCGAGACCGTGCAGCGCATCCGCGCGCTCAATCTGCGCGGGATCTACTTCCAGAAGGAATCCAAGCGCTTCTATCCCAAAGGGGAACTGGCGGCGCAGGTGATCGGTTATGTGGGGACCGATGATGAGGGGTTGAGCGGCATCGAGCGCGCCTATGACGATGGGCTGCGAGGCAGGGCAGGGGAGATGCTGATCTCGGTCGATGCTCGCCGGAAGTGGTTTTCGAGCGTCGAAAAGCAGCCTGAGCCCGGGCAAAACGTCGTGCTCACGCTGGATCAGGAGATTCAATACATCGCCGAGCACGAGCTCGACGCGGCGATGGAAACGACGCATGCCATGAGCGGCACGGTCGTCGTGGAGAATCCGCATACCGGAGAAATTCTGGCGCTCGCGAATCGACCCACGTTTAACCCCAACCAGACGCGCGAAATCGCGCCCGACAAGCTGAAGAACCATGCGGTGAGCGATGTCTATGAGCCGGGCTCGACCTTTAAATTGGTGACCATCTCGGCTGCCTTGAACGAAAACCTGACTCGCCCCGATGAGAAGTTCGATTGCCAGATGGGCTCGATCGTCGTATTCGGTCGCCGCATTCACGATTGGAAGCCGTATGGCGTCTTGTCGGTGTCCGACATTCTGGCGCACTCAAGCGATGTCGGCGCCATCAAGATTGCCCTGCGCTTGGGCGATGAGCGCATGGACAAATATATTCGCGGCTTCGGATTTGGACATCAGACGGGGATCGAGCTTCCGGGCGAAACCCGCGGACTAGCGAAACCCCTCAACCGCTGGTCCAAGGTGTCGATCGGTGCCATCGCCATGGGCCAGGAGATCGGCATCTCGCCGCTGCAACTGGCCGCCATGGTCTCCACCATCGCCAACGATGGCGTCCTGGTCGGCTCGCGAATCGTGGCCTCGACCACCACCCCGCAGAGCACACCGCAAACCATCACCTTTCACCCGGTGGACGGACGCCGAACGATTTCGCCGACGACCGCTGCCCTGATGCGAGAGATGATGCAGGGCGTGGTCCTTCGCGGCACGGGGAAGAAGGCAATTCTCGAGGGCTACAGCTCCGCGGGCAAGACCGGAACGGCGCAGAAGGTCGACCCGGCCACTCATACCTATTCGCGCAGCAAATACATTGCGTCCTTTGCCGGGTTCGCGCCCGTCAATAACCCGGTTGTGGTTTGTACCGTGATTTTGGACTCGCCCGTCGGCGGGCACCATGGTGGCGAAGTTGGAGCGCCGGTATTTCAGCGGATTGTGCAGCAAGTGCTCGAGTACTTGCACACGGCTCATGACGTCGAGCTCCCGCCCAATCGCAACCTGCTGGCCTCGCGACAGAGCAAAGAGAAGGAAGACGATCTGCGGGAAGGCTCGCCGGATCGGCTGAGTGACACGACCGACCTCGCCGACCTGCCCATCCCGAGTTCCGTTCCGCCCGCTGCTTCGACTGCGAGTGAAAAGGTTGCGGAGAGGGTGCCTCTCGAGGTAGCCAAGCGCGAGAATCCGCCCCCGCCGCTAAAGCCGGCATCCCTGGCTCCCTCGCCCCCGACCGCGTCTGCGCCAGTTGTTCCCAGCCGAGGCACGGTCATCGTGGATATTGAGCAAGGCGCAATCCTCGTGCCGTCTTTCGCGGGAAAGAGCGTGCGCGCGGCGATTGAGACGGCCGAAGCGAACGGCTTAGATCTGGATATCGTCGGCAGCGGTTTGGGCGAAGACCAGTCGCCACCGGCCGGAGCCCACGTTGCCATGGGGTCGAAAGTTACCGTGCGGTTTGGGCGTTAACCGCGGCCGCCGCGTTGTCCCGCCGAGACGAAATTTACTCGCGGCGACCGTCCGTCGTCTCTTACCCCGCGGGGCGCGCTGGCGTGCCCTATAATCAATATAGCAATGGATTTCGAACAGCTTCTCTATGGCGCGGAGATCCTGTCGCGGAGCGGGAATCCGACCGTTCGCGGTCTCGAATACGATTCCCGGAAGATTCAAGCCGGAGACGTCTTCTTTGCCATGCACGGGCAGAGCCGCGACGGCAATCAATTCATTGATCAAGCTATCGCCGCCGGAGCCGTTGCCGTTGTCACCGATTCTGACCAGGAAAAGCCGCGCCCGGAGGTGGCTTGGGCGCGGGCGGCTAACGGACGTCGCGTGCTGGCTCGGCTGAGTGCCAATTTTTACCACCGGCCGGCCGAACGCTTAGCGGTCAGCGGAATTACCGGCACCAACGGCAAGAGCACGACCGCATTTCTGGTCGAGTCCATGCTGGCTGCGGCCGGGCGCAAGATCGCGCTCATCGGTACCATCGAGTATCACGTGGCCGGCAAAACCCTGCCCGCTCCGCACACCACCCCGGAAGCGCTCGAGCTAAATCGCATGTTGAACGAGGCTTTGGGAGACGGCGCGACAGAGGCGGTCATGGAAGTCTCTTCCCATGCGCTGGCGCAGCAGCGAGTGTATGGCGTTCCTTATGATGTTGCCGTCTTCACCAATCTGACCCGCGATCACCTCGATTACCATCAGACGATGGAGGGGTATTTCGCGTCCAAGCGAATCCTGTTTGAAGGTTCGGGGACGGATGGCCCCCGGGTGGCCGTGCTCAATGTCGATGACCCGTATGGGGGAAAACTGGTCAAGGTGAGCAGGCAGCACGGTTCACAGGTTCTCACCTATGGACAGAAGAAGGCAGATCTGCACCCTGAGAAGGTGGAAATCGGCCAACAGGGAACGCGCTTCGACCTGGTCATGCCCGACGCCGTCATCCCCCTGTTCTCTACCCTTCTCGGTCAGGTGAATGTCTATAACATTCTTGCCGCTGCCGGTGCGGCCTATGCCCGCGGTTTGCAGTCCGAGCATATTGCCCGGGGGGTAGAAAGCCTGACGAGAGTGCCCGGCCGTTTCGAGCGGGTCGATTGTGGTCAGCCTTTCACGGTCGTGGTCGATTACGCCCACACCGAAGATGCTTTGCGCAATCTCACCTCGCTGGCCCGCCGGTTCGTCGAAAGTGCGGGCAACCGAGGCCGGGTGATCACCGTATTCGGCTGCGGGGGGAATCGTGATCGCGCCAAGCGTCCGCTGATGGGCGAGGCGGTGGGCGAGGCGAGTGATTTTGTCGTCCTCACCTCGGATAATCCGCGCCAGGAAGATGCCCTGGCCATTATTAATGATGCTCTGGTCGGGTTGCAGCGCTCGGACGTGAAATACAAGGTTGAGCCGGACCGAAAGGCGGCGTTTGCTCTGGCGATCGCGGAGGCCAGACCCGGGGACATCGTATTGCTGGCCGGCAAGGGCCACGAGAAATTCCAGGTCGTGGGGGAGGAAGCCATCCCCTTCAATGATGTGGAGGTGGCGCGCGAGGTTTTGTCGAGCGCCGGATTTTCCTCGGAGCCCGCCGACGCAGCCGCTGCACGCAACGTATGAAGCTACCGCTCGGTCGAGTCGCTGAGTTGGTTTCCGCCAGCGGTGAATTTGATCGGCAAGCGACCGCCCTCGCTTATTCCATTGATTCCCGCACCATCCAGCCGGGCGAGCTGTTCTTCGCCGTCCAAGGCGAACGCTTCGACGGTCATGATTTCGTCCGCTCGGCTCTCGAAAAAGGAGCCGTCGCTGCCGTTGTCGCTCAGGACCGACTGCGAAGCTTTTCCGCCAAAGCTGGCCTGATGGCGGTCGGCGACCCTTTGGCCGCCCTGCAAGCCTTAGCGGCCGCAGTCCGGCGGCTCTGGGCCAAGCCGCTGGTGGGGGTCACGGGATCGGCGGGCAAGACCACCACCAAGGAAGCCATCGCGCAAGTGCTTTCCTCCCGCTTGCGCGTGTTGAAGTCCGAGGGCAATTTCAACAACCACTTCGGCCTGCCGCTGATGCTTCTGAAGCTCGAGCCGGACCATGACATCGCGGTCATCGAGATGGGGATGTCCCACGCCGGAGAAATTGCCAGGTTGGCAAGAATTGCCCAGCCGGAAATCGGTGTGGTGACCAATGTGGCGCCGGTGCACCTGGAGTTCTTCCGCTCCCTCGAGGACATCGCGCGAGCGAAATACGAACTGGTCGAAGCCTTGCCGCAGAGCGGCACCGCCATCCTCAATGCCGACGATGAATACGTCTCCCAGTTTGGGCGCAATTTCGACGGCAAGGTGATCCTCTACGGACAACGCCCCGAAGCCCGCGTGCGGGCGGAAAATGTGGAGGCCCAAGGAAAGTTGGGATCGAAGTTCGATCTGGTCGTGGATGGTTGTCGCGAGAAGGCGACTCTGCCTTTGGTCGGGGCGCACAACGTCAGTAACGCGCTGGCGGCGGTGGCCGCGGCTCTCGTATCGGGATTCACTCCGGCGGAAGCCGCTCGTGAGCTGGCCCGGCTCGCTCCCGCCGACAAGCGTGGACAGGTCGTCCAACTGGGCAACATCACGGTCATTAATGATTGTTACAATTCGAATCCGAAAGCCCTCAACGCTATGGTGGACGCTTTGGCGACGATGCCGGCAGCGCGTCGGATTGTGGTCGCCGGGGAAATGCTCGAACTCGGGTCTGGCGGGGAAGCGCTGCATCGCCAATCGGGCGAGCACATGGCGGGGGAAAAAATCGATATTCTAGTAGGAGTGCGCGGCCTGGCCAAATCCATGGTCGAAGCGGCTCGGGGGGTGGGGATGCGAGCGGTATTCGTGGCGACACCCGAAGAAGCCGGCGACTGGTTGGCGAGGGAGACTCAGCCCGGAGACCTGGTCTTGGTCAAGGGGTCGCGCGGCGTGAAGCTGGAAAAAGCGTTGCAGCGGCTCCGAGAGCGCTTGACGGTGGCTGGCCCGGGGTTTTAGGGCTGGCCGGAAAACCCTCGACTCGTCGGAGCAGGGAGGCGGATTGCTCTATTGGTTGTTGTATTTGAAGCTGTTTCACTACTTCCCGCCATTCCGCATTTTCCGCTATCTGACCTTTCGTACCGCCTTTGCCAGCCTGACTGCCCTGTTCACCGGATTGATTGTAGGCCCGCTGGTCATCAACCGGCTGCGGGAGTTTCAGATCAGCCAATACATCCGGGAAGAAGGACCAAAAGCTCATCAGAAGAAGGCAGGAACGCCCACCATGGGCGGCTTGTTGATCGCGATCTCCATTGTGATTCCCACCCTTCTATGGGCTGATCTCAGCAATCGTTTCGTTTGGATCGCGGTGCTCTCGACCTCCGCCTTTGCCGCGATTGGCTTCGCCGACGACTACAGCAAGGTGGTGCATCGCAGAAATTTGGGACTCACCGGCAAAGCCAAGCTCGGCTACCAGATTGCCACCAGCATCGGGGTTGCCGTGGCGCTGATTGCCATGCAAACCCGGGGGCTGTACTCGACCAAGCTGTTGGTGCCGTTCATCAAGCAATTTCGTCCCGATCTGGTCATCGACTCGGTGGAGCACACGGCTCACCTCTGGCCCTTGGCTTTTCTTCCCTTCATTGCATTTGTCGTCCTGGTGATCGTCGGGGCCAGCAATGCCGTGAATCTCACGGATGGCCTGGATGGACTCGCCATTGGATGTACGGTGATTGCCGCGGGAGCCTTGGCGGTGCTCACCTACCTTAGCGGCCACGCCACCTTCGCGTCCTATCTGGAACTAGAGCGCATGCCGCAGGTCGGCGAGCTGACCATCTTTTGCGGCACCATGGTGGGGGCGGCCATCGGTTTCTTGTGGTACAACGCCCACCCGGCCGAGGTTTTTATGGGGGATGTCGGATCGCTCGCCTTGGGCGGAGCGATTGGAACCGTGGCCGTTATCATCAAACAGGAATTGCTGCTTCCGTTCATTGGCGGGATCTTTGTGATCGAAGCCATTTCGGTCATCCTGCAGGTGGCCTCCTATAAGCTTCGCCGCAAACGCATCTTTAAGATGGCTCCCTTGCACCATCACTTCGAACTCCTGGGCTGGTCGGAGTCGAAAATCATCGTACGCTTCTGGATTGCCTCCCTGGTCTTCGCCCTGTTTGCCCTCACGACCTTGAAACTCAGATAGCTAGTCGTTATCATCCCTGATTCTGCCCATCATGAATCAGGAGGAGGCAGTGGCCATCGAGCTTCGCGACAAACGTGTCCTCATCGTGGGCCTCGGTCAATCGGGCATGGCTGCGGCGCGATTTGTGAAGTCGAGAGGAGCGAGGGTCACGGTCTCGGATTCGAAAACCCTAGAGGAATTGAAGGATGAAATTCCTCGCTTGCTCGATGAGGGGTTTGCGGTTGAGACCGGCCGACATGCGGAACGTACCTTCGAGAACCAGGACTTGATCGTAGTAAGTCCTGGAGTTCCGCTCGAGGCGCTTCCTCGGCGAGGTGCTTTGGGCGAGAGGGTCATCGGAGAAATCGAACTAGCCGCCCAGTTCTTTCCCGGCAGGATCGTAGCCATCACCGGCTCGAATGGTAAAACGACAACCACGGCTCTGACCGGGGAGGTAGTTCGAAACGGCGGCTTCCCCACCCTAGTTGGCGGCAATATTGGCACACCGGCGATTTCGCTGGTCGCCGAGGCGACCGAGGATACGGTGGCTGTGCTTGAGGTTTCCAGCTTCCAGCTCGAGACCATTCGGACGTTTCGGCCTCCCATCGCAGCTGTGCTCAACATTACCCCGGACCATCTCGACCGGCATGGCACCTTGGCCGCTTACCGGGATGCCAAAGCACGTATCTTCGAGAATCAGCAGGCGAGCGATTTCGCGGTGTTGAACGCCGATGACCCCAGTTGCGTGGAACTGGAAACCCGCACCCGGGCGCAGGTCTTCTGGTTCAGCCGCAAGCGAGAGCCGAACCAGGGAGCCTATGTTTCCGAGGACCGCATCTTCTTCCGCGACGCGGCCGGCCGGCGGGAGATCATGCCGGTCGAGGAAATTTCCTTACGCGGCGCGCACAACCTGGAGAACGTCCTGGCCGCCGTGTGCATGGGAGTTCTTAGCGATGTTGAGCCTGGGCGCATCCGCAAAGCGGTTCGCGAATTTCGTGCCGTCGAGCACCGCTTGGAATACGTGACCTCGATCCGCGGGGTCGAGTATTACAACGATTCCAAAGCCACCAACGTCGATGCCACGATCAAGGCGCTCGAATCCTTCCCCGCCAACGTCCGTCTGATTCTAGGCGGCAAGGACAAGGCCAGCGATTACCGCCAGCTGAACGATCTTCTGCAGCAGCGGGTGAAATGCGTTTATACCATCGGCGCCGCCGCGGAGAAGATTGAGTCGCACATCCAGGGCGCCACCGAAGTGGTTCACGCCGAGACCCTGGAGAATGCCATCCGACGTGCCGCCGAGGCCGGCGAGCCGGGAGACATCGTATTGCTCGCTCCCGCCTGTGCCAGCTTCGATCAGTTCCGCAACTACGAGCACCGGGGCAAAGTCTTTAAAGAAGTGGTACAGTCGCTCGAAGGAAAAGCCGAGCCCGACTTGGGTGCGGACGGGCGAACCAAGTCAAGCAACACAGTGCAATGAACCCATAACCATCCCCACTCGCGGCCGTGTTGAAATGAGGGTTCCATGGCCAAGCGCGTTAGTGCCGATCGTTGGCTCTTTACGGTTACTCTCGTCCTAATCTTTATCGGCCTGGTGATGGTGTTCAGCGCCTCGGCGGTGATGGCGAAGGAGCGTTACGGTTCCGGATACTTCTTTCTGCTTCGGCAACTGGGCTGGACGGCGGCCGGACTCCTGATCATGGTATTCGCCATGCGAATCGACTACCGCCGTTACAAGCATCCTGCGGTGATCTTTTCTCTGCTGGGTCTGACCACTCTCCTTTTGATCGCCGTCTTTTTGGTGGACCGCGCTCACCACACCCACCGCTGGATCCATTGGGGTCTCATGTCTTTCCAGCCCTCGGAGATGGCCAAACCGGCGCTGCTTCTATTTCTTGCCTTTTTCTTGGAGAACCGCACCCGGAACATGAATGATTGGCGGAACACGGTTCTGCCCGCCGTCGTACCTACGCTCGTCTTTGTTGGTCTGATCGTGCTGCAGCCGGATCTGGGCACGGCCATCACCTGCGCGGCCATCACCGGCTGCGTTTTGTTTGTGGCGGGAATCGAGCTACGCTACCTCGGTTACGGATTGCTCGCCTCGCTCGTTCCTTTGTATTTTCTCGTATTTCATGTGGCCTACCGCCGGGCGCGGATTCTGGCCTTTCTCGACCCGTACTCTGACCCCCAAGGCCGCGGCTTTCATATCATCCAGTCGCTGATTGCGGTGAGCACCGGCGGGTTGACCGGCGTGGGTTTGATGGAAGGCAAGCAAAAGCTGTTTTATCTGCCCGAGCCGCACACGGACTTTATCTTTGCGGTGACCGCCGAAGAGTTCGGATTATTAGGCTCGTTAATACTCGTCATGCTTTTCGCCGTCTTCTTGTGGCGTGGCCTCGACACCGCCATGCGCACTCAGGACATGTTCGGCCGATTGCTTGCCTTAGGCATCACTTCGATGATCGTGGTTCAGGCCTTTATTAACATCAGCGTGGTGCTCGGCCTAATGCCGACCAAGGGAATACCTTTGCCCTTTGTGTCTTACGGAGGCTCGTCGCTGTTCTTTGCATTGGCCTGCGTGGGCGTGCTGCTTAATATCTCGAAGCAAGCGGAATAAGCAGGCAAACGCCCGGTCGGCACTGACTCGTTAACCATGCCAGTTTTGCCACCCCGCACGCCACCGGATTCCGGTTTATAGTCAACGGCATGCGGGCTATAGTTGCGGGGGGTGGGACCGGCGGACATGTCATCCCCGCCCTGGCCATTGCGCACGAGCTCCGGAAGGAGTATGCCGGCGAAGTCTTATTCATCGGGACTCCCCGGGGCATCGAGAGTCGTCTGGTGCCGGCTGCTGGTTTTCCCCTGCGCTTCGTCCATGTCGGAAAGCTAAAGAATGTTGGCCTGAGGACTCGTCTCGAAACCTTGTTCAACCTGCCGCGAGCCGTATGGACGGCGCGCCAGATTCTGTCTGAGTTCCATCCCCACGTGGTGATCGGAGTCGGAGGATATGCTTCCGGCCCGGCTATGTTGGCCGCAATCCTCGGGCGAACCCCGACGCTGATCTTCGAGCCCAACCTGGTTCCCGGCTTCGCCAATCGCGTGGTGGCCCGATTCGCCTCTTCGGCCGCCGTGTACTTCGAAGAAACCGGGAAGTACTTTCCACGTTGGAAAGTTACGGGGGTTCCGGTGCGCGATCCGTTCTTTCACATCCAGGGCCGCCCGGAGTCCCCGACGCTGTTGATCTTTGGCGGGAGCCAGGGAGCGCACGCCATCAACCGCATTGCCATGCGAGCGGCGGCGCCGCTGCTCAAACGGGTGCCGGGTCTCAAGATCATCCATCAGACCGGCGAAGCCGACTTTCCCGATGCGCAAGCGGCATACGCGAACTTAGGCTCCTCGGTCGAACTCCATCGTTTCATCGACGATATGCCGGGCGCGTTTGGCCGCTCGAGTCTGCTCCTTTGTCGCTCCGGAGCAAGCACGGTGGCGGAGGTTACAGCGGCCGCGAGACCTGCCATCTTTGTGCCCTTTCCACGAGCTGCCGATGATCATCAAAAACGCAACGCTGAAGCTCTCGAGCGAATCGGTGCTGCCATCATGCAGGAGGAAAGCCAACTCAGCGAGGAAAGCCTGATCGAGACCGTGAGTTTGCTCTTTGCCGATCCCGGGCGCCTCGACCGCATGGGGGAGAACGCCCGCAAGCTGTCCCACCCAAATGCCGCTCGGGAGATTGCGGAAATGGCAGCTAGACTGGCAACCGGAGAACCTGCCTAATTGGTTCGGCGGCGACTTGGTATTCGGTCTTAACCAAACCGCTCGGGTAGAACTGGGTAGCTATGGCTAGGGCCAGCATTGTTCCTGGTCATTCTCAAGCAATCCAACCACAGAACCTCTTCTCGATTACACAAGGTCGCGCGCCGCAACCAGAACCGACCATACTAGAAGCGAATATCATATTTCGTCTGCGGGCGCACACCATCCTCGGCCTGCCGGCGTACCGATTTGGTTGTCCAGTGTTGGGCAAGCGTGCATGGTTGTCGGACACGGCTGGCTCGGGATGGGAAATCCCATTCCCAAAGCGACAGGAGATAACGAGATGGCACGAAAAGGTCTGGTGAAATTACTCGTCGTAGTGAGCTTTGCCACATCAGTTCTATGCCGGGCGCAGACCGCAACACCACCAGCGGCTCAGCCCCCGAGCTTGTATCTCACGCCGTATGGCCCGTCCATCACCCTGGAGGCAGCGAAAAAGGTGGCGTCGGCCGCCCAGGCCGAAGCCATGCGAAATCACTGGCTGATGACGATAGCCGTCGTCGATCCTGCGGGCAATCTGGTCTACTACGAACGCACCGACAATTCGCAGGCGGCCAGTTCGAAGATCGCCATCGAGAAGGCTCGCTCCGCAGCCATCTTCAAGCGTCCGACGAGAGCTTTTCAGGACGCGATGGCAAAAGCAGGCGTCAACCTGCGAATTCTTTCGCTCGACGGAGCCGTACCGATCGAAGGTGGCGTGCCCTTGCTTTCCGAGGGCAAAATTGTCGGCGCGATTGGCGTCTCCGGCGACCTGAGCGAAAACGACGCGCAGTGTGCCAACGCTGCTGCGCAGGAACTAAAGTAGCTGACGCGATCGGTCATCCGGCCATCCCGCGCCCGGGCGCGCGAAACTGGTGAGATTTTCCGAGCGACGTTTTCGTTGATTCGTTTCGAGCGTCGGGTGATAATTCTTCTCGCCGTGAAACGATTTCCGAGGCAAGAGAGCCACGCTTCGCGCAGTATCGAACGTCATGCCCTAGGGCGAAAGTAGTTTTCGACGGCTGACTGGAGCAAATCATGAGCACTACTACCACTGCCATCCGGCACGAACCGTGTCTTCTCGGGCAAACCGTGGTGGTGATCGGCGGTAGCGCGGGCATCGGACTCGAAACTGCCCGACGAGCCCGGGTTGAGGGAGCGAAGGTGATCCTGAGTGGACGCAATCCCGCGCGCCTCCAGCGCGCCGCGAGCGAGGTCGATGCGCTGAGCACCGCGGCCTTCGATGCGGCCGACCCTACTTCGCTCGAACGGTTCTTCAGTGCCCTGCCGACTCCGATTGACCACGTGATGGTGACAGCAGGCCGGCCGTATTACGCTCGCCTCGCTGACCTGGACTTTGCGCAGGTCGATCGCCTCCTCGACGAGCACCTTTTACTGGCGCTCCACGTCGCCCGCAACGCGGCCCACAAGGTGAGAGCAGGAGGCACGCTGCTGTTCATGAGCGGCACCGGCGGTCGCCGCCCAGCCATCGGCCTCAGCATCGCATCCGCAGTTACCGCGGCGCTCCCCGCCCTCACTGCGGGCCTGGCGCTCGAGTTGGCGCCAGTCCGAGTCAACCTCATCGCTGCGGGTTTCGTCGACACGCCGTTATCGGCCCAATTGCTGGGCGCGGAACTCGAAAACCGTCGCAATCAGCTTCGCACAACGCTCCCCATTCGCCGCGTGGTCGAAGCTGCCGACGTGGCTGCGCTCGCCGTACACATCATGACCAACACAGCTCTCACGGGCGCAACCTACGATATCGATGGCGGGCAGCAACTCGTCGCCGCCTAGCAAAAGAGGCCGGCATCAGTGTTCAACCAATCTGACTGTCGCAGGAACGAGATGCGGCTGAAGTTTTTCGTGCACCTTGAGTTAACTTCGAGAGGGCAGGGTCTGCCCTGAGGCTTTATGTTCGCCAAAATTCAGCGTGTGCATTTCGTGGGAATCGGCGGCATCGGCATGAGTGGCATTGCCGAGGTTCTGTTGAATCTCGGCTACAAAGTTTCCGGTTCCGACCTTAAGAGCAGCGTCATCACCGAGCGCCTGGCAAGCATGGGCGCCCAAGTCTTCGAAGGACACAGCGCGGACAACGTTACCAGCGCCGAAGTGGTCGTTACCAGCTCTGCCGTTCCCTCGAACAATCCCGAAGTTGAGCAGGCACGAGCGCTGCACATTCCGGTGATTCCGCGCGCCGAGATGCTGGCCGAACTCATGCGCCTCAAATACGGCATTGCCGTCGCGGGGATGCATGGCAAGACGACGACCACGTCCATGGTAGCGGCCGTGCTTGCCAGCGGCGGGCTGGATCCGACGGTGGTCGTGGGGGGGCGGGTCGATGCCATGGGGTCCAACGCCCGGCTCGGCAAGTCACAATACCTGGTCGCGGAAGCCGATGAGAGCGACCGCTCCTTTCTGAAGCTTTCCCCGGTTCTCGCGATCGTCACCAACATCGATCGGGAGCATATGGACTGCTATCGCAATATGCGGAACGTGAAGCGCGCTTTTTTGGATTTCATGGATCAGGTGCCCTTCTATGGCTTAGTGGTGGTCTCGAACGACGATGCCCATCTTCGTCGCTTGCTGCCGCAGGTTCGCCGCCGCACCATCAGTTACGGTACCCGCCGGGGCTCGGATTTCCATATCAAGGTGATCGAATGCGGCGCCATTTCCGAGAACAATCAGCCGATTAGCCGGTTCGAGGTCACCTACAAGGGTAGGAACCTGGGTGAATTTCGCCTGCATGTTCCGGGCGTCCACAATGTGCTGAATGCGACGGCGGCGGTTGCCGTAGGGTTTGGTCTGGACATCGGCCTCGAGCAGATTCGCAGCGGGCTTGAGAACTTCCGCGGCGTGGATCGCCGTTTCCAATTGCGCGGCAAGGCTGCGGGCGTGAGCGTGATCGACGATTACGGCCATCACCCCACCGAGATCCGAGCTACCTTAGCCGCCGCTCGCCAATGCGGATATCAGCGAATCCACGTCGTGTTCGAACCCCACCGATACACTCGCACGCGCGATCTGATCGAGGAGTTCGCCACGGCCTTCGAGGATGCAGATACCGTGCTCGTCCTCGATATTTATCCCGCCAGCGAGAAGCCGATTGAGGGGGTCTCAGGCGAGAGATTGGCCCGCCATATTCAACAAGCAGGCAAAAGCGAGGTGAGATACGTTGCTTCTTTTCGGGAGGCTGCGGAGACCGTCGCTGCCCAGGCCCGGGAGAACGACATGATTCTCACGCTTGGAGCCGGCAGCGTGTCACAGCTCGGACCGATGATCCTCGAAACATTGGGTGCGCGTAATGCCCTAACCGCCCCCGAGCTGAGCAGCCTGCTTACGGGATCCTCGAAGTGAACTCCTGGCCTGAACCTTTCCTTCGGGCCCTCCCTACATAACATCGGAAATAGCGGATAACGGATTGTTGGACTCCGCGTCTAAACAGCATACCCAATGGAGGACTAAGAAAATGGCTTCCGAGAGGGCAATGTACTGGATGGCGGTCGGACTCATGGCTCTTGTGCTGGGCAGTCACTTTGCCGCTAAATACGACCGTTGTTTGCGGGAGTCTATCGCCGGGGTGCTGGAAAGAACTCCCAATCTTGCCTCACCGGACCTCTTCACAGCGCCGGTTGCGGCCCAACTTGCTTCCAGGCAGGCGAAAATTGCTCAGGAGCGAGCGACCTGTGCCTTTGTTCAAGCCCAACGGGCGCAAATGATGGCCGTGGAGCAAATGGAGGCGGTGCGGCTGCGTGGGATCTGTCCACGCCAGCATGTGAAGATCCGGATTCCCGAGCCCCCGGCTCCGATCGAGGGCTCAATCTAAGACCACATTTGGTTGCCGTCAAAATCCTCAACAAGTGGTCTAGCCTGTCGTTTGCAGTTGAGGAGATTGGTGCGACATGCACCAAGTTTTGTCTATCTCAACTTGCCAAAAGCAGATATAGTTAGTTGGCTCCTGCGATTCCTCGCGACAATTGACCTGAGTTGATGGCCCGCAAGGCCGACTCGACGATTTCCGAAGAGGAACTGTCCCCTCCCGCCGGCGAAGCAGCGAGCTCCGAGCTCCGCGATCCGCGGCTGCTTGACTTAGAGGCGGAGCAGGAATCTCCCTTCCTGCGTGCGCAGAAGCGCGTTCCTGTTCGGCGGGCTGCGATTCCCAAAAGAACTGTAGCCTACCTGG
>DATJVZ010000225.1:0-3287 GCA_035501575.1 Terriglobales bacterium
CCGGAGGGATATTCTTCGAACATGCCGCGATACCACGCGATGGTACGTTCGAGACCCTGGTCAAGGGTGAATTCAGGAGTCCAGTTGAGCAACTCGCGGGCGCGCTCGGTCTGCAGGTATTGCCAGCGAATTTCCTTCAGCGGTTGGTTTTGTACGTTGGGTGTCAGGTCGGATCCCATTTTGTCCAAGATCTTTTGCACCAGCTGTAACACGGTCAATTGAATCTCGTGGGAGAAGTTAAAAGCCGTCCCTGCCAATTGGGGGCGAGAGACCAGTTGTTCAGCCAGCAACATATAGGCCGCTGCTCCGTCCTCGACGTAGAGATAGTCGCGAATGTATTGCCCATCCGATCGAATGATCGGCCTCTCTCCCCGCAGCACAGACCGAATGGTGCCCGGCACCACGCGATTCCAATTGAGATCGCCACCTCCGTAGAAGTTTCCGCACCGCGTGATGCCAACGCGCAGATCGTAAGTGGCGGCATAGGTTTGAGCGATGAGATCGGCGCAGGACTTGCTCACATCGTATGGGTGGCGGCCTTGGAGAGACATGCCCTCATGGTAGGGAAGTTCACTCTGCGCTCCGTAGGCTTTATCCGAGGAGGCGACGACAATGCTGTCGACCTGGGGTGCCCTGCGGCAGGCTTCTAGCACGGTCCAAGTTCCTTGTATGTTGCTCTCAAAGGTCGAGACCGGATTTCGATGGGCAGTGCCCACCACGGCTTGGGCGGCGAGATGCAATACCGTCTGCACTTCATATTCACCCAGAGCGCGCTCGATCACGTGGCGGTCGGTGACGTCGCCACACACCACCTTGACGTTCTCCCACTGCTTCGTCCGAACCAGTTCGCATTGCGGAACCCAATCGCGCATCAGGCACACCACGTCGGCACCACGTCTGAGCAGACGCCGGGTGAGCCAGCCTCCCAGCAGACCAGTGGCGCCGGTGACCAGAACCGACCGATCCCGCCAAAAATTGTCGGCCATCACCATACTTTCCACGGGGCCTGATCCTTGGTCCAGAGTTGGTTCAAGTACTCGTATTCGCGGTAGGTGTCCATGGCAAAGAAAAACCCATCATGCTTGTAAGCCATGAGCTGCCCCTCATTCGCTAACCGCTCCAGCGGTTCGTGTTCGAGAATGCAATCGTCACCGCCGAGATAGTCGAATACTCCTCGGTTGAACACGAAAAATCCCGCGCTGGTAAGCGCTTCCGTCCGCGGTTTTTCTAGAAAGCGCATAACGCGGTTCTTATTCATTTCGAGGACACCGAATCGGGAGCTAGACGAGACGGCAGTGACCGTAGCCAGTTTTCCGTGACTTTCATGGAACTCTACCAAGCGGGCGATGTCCAAGTCGGCGACACCGTCGCCGTACGTCAACAGGAATGTGTCGTCAGGGATGTATTTCTGTACTCGCTTTACGCGACCGCCCGTCATGGTCGACTGGCCGGTGTCGGCCAAGGTGAGTTGGAAGCCTTGCTCGGAGTGCACATCGTTAAATTGGATTTGCGACCGGCGCCCGAGGCAGATGGTGAAATCGTTGTTCATCGCCTCGTAGTTCAGGAAGTATTCCTTAATCATGGTGCCGCGATATCCCAAGCAGAGGACAAACTCTCGGAACCCGCTGTGCGCATAAAGCTTCATGATGTGCCAGAGGATGGGTCGACCGCCAATTTCGACCATCGGCTTGGGCCTGAACTCGGTCTCTTCGCGCAAGCGCGTGCCGAGGCCGCCGCATAGCATGACCACTTTCACGAGATTCTCCGTAAGGACGGGCTGCTTTGAGCGATCGAATCGAGTACTTCCGCGAGACGATCTCGGAGGGAGTAGTTTCTCGAAACCTCTTCGCAGCCGGCGCGGGCGATCGCTTCGCGCTCGTCTTCGTGAGCGATGTAGTAGCGAATGAGATGCGCTAGTTCCTGCGGTTTTTCAGGATCGTAAATGCGGCAGTGCACGCCATCGCGAAAGGGATTGTTGGGGGTGTTGTAGGTGAGCAGAAAAGTCCCGCAAGCCATGGTTTCAAAGGGACGAGACACCGTGATGCTGGCGTTGTTGCTGGGCAACGCGACGTGCACCTTGATCTGTCGGATGTTCTTGGCCAGCAACTCAGCCCATTCGCGCTGGCATTCTCCCCCTAAGTCGCGAACTGCGATTCCGTTGGCACGGAAGTCCACGTCCGGCATGAGCGGCAGCAACCGGGACAGAAACTCCATGCGTTTGGGATAGAGCGTTCCGACAAACGCCGCTTCGTATTTCTTTTCCGCCATGCGGCGGTCATAGCAGACTTGGTCGCATTTGTGCCCGGCTTGGCCTTGGAATAAGCATGGCTTGAACATCGCCAGGTCGATCGAGCACTTTATGTGTTTTCCACCAAGACGGGCTGCGTCTTCAGGGTCGGGGAAATAATGCATATCGAACCAGTCGGCAAAAACCTCATAGCGCAGCCGTGTATCCGGGCGCTTGCTCGACTCCAAATAAAACGCGACACGACAGACCTTCAGTTTGCGCCACTGCTCGTTGCCGTAGAGGGTGTTCAGCCACATGGCAACGTATTCCGGTCCGGCAACTAGAATTGCTTCGCAGCTTTCGAGGCCCTCAAGGGTCGGCATCTTGGCACGTATGCGTTGGTATTCCGCGTGGCCGACTTGTTGCACCACAGCGCCGTGAGCGTCGGTGGGAATCGTTCCTTCGAGCACTTCATGCCCCATGGACTGAAGTGTGTCGGCCATGGAAAAAACCGACCAAGAAGACAGAACCGTTCCTGTATGGAAATAAGCGAGACGCATAGAATGTCGATTTTGCTATGGGCCCGGCATTCAAGAGCATTTCGAATGCCACGGGAGCCGCTGTGTGACCAATCTGCGACGGTTAGGAAACAACCTGGAATGAGGGATTTAAGAGATTGTTCTGGGCGCGCATCGAGCGCCCGGCAGAGGTTCTCCTTAACCGGAGATTAGAGACCGGTTTGGATCACGCACCGGTCGGTTGAAGAAAGATTAGAGCCGACCATCCGCCACTGGTAACAGGGATCTTACCGCCCTGGGGGAAGCAGTTCGAATGAGCCGAGCCAAAAATTAAGCAGTCTTAGGCGTTTCCGGAGGAGTGAGTACTTCATCGGTTTCCCCTATCCGGCTCAACATCTGATAAATGGTATTCCGGCCTATGCCAAGAATCTCAGCCGCTTTGGCCTTATTCCCGCCCACTACGTCGAGCACCTTCAGCAGGTAGCGTTGCTGCATGGTCTCGAGAGTCACCAACCCTCGCTCTTCGAACTCGGGGACCTGTA
>DATJVZ010000226.1:0-4121 GCA_035501575.1 Terriglobales bacterium
AAATTCGCGGATTTCACCGAGTGAGCCCGACTCGGCACTCCGGGCATCGAATGTGCCCGATGCGGCAAACGAAGAAGGAAGGCTGAGGTTTGCTGCGTTCAAAAAGCCGAAATACTCGTCGGCTCATCGGAACGCGCCTTCTCCCTTCTGGTGTGTGGCTGTCTGGCACAAGAATTACTCGATCCTCCCCGTCCAGGTCTTCAGTGCGGACCCGATAGAGTTCCATCTACTAGGCTTGGTAAGAGTATGCTCAAAGTTCGTACTACGCGATTGGTATTCAGACGACGCCAGGAAATTTCAGCCTGTCGATGAAATAATGATACCCCTCTCGATCCGGCTGCTCGCGCTTAATGCTCCACTTCTTTCTATTCGATAAAATGCCGTCAGGCCTGAACCATGTCCTTGAATCTTTCCACTCGACTGGCACCGCAATTCACCAAGAACGTCCGGCATCGGGGCGAAGAATACTATTGGCGCGACCAAGTCCGTATTGAGCGGGCTTCTGAAACTGAATTGCACGCCCGGGTGCGCGGTTCGCAGACTTATGATGTAGAGCTGAATTTCAGAGACGGAATCCTGTCGGTCTGGTGTGACTGCCCCTACTTCGTGGACAATGGCGTGCCATGCAAGCATCTCTGGGCCACGATTCTGGCAGCCGAGGCACAGGGTGGCCTCTCTGTGGCTACTTCCGCGCCGCAACTGGTATTGAGCGACGATTCTGAATTGCCCTTTGACGACGCTGATCTCAGGAGGCTAACGGCCAGATGGCGAGACTCGGTTGCCCGCTCGCGCGTACCTGTCACCACTCGACAGCGGGTGCCGAAACCGCCATCGTGGCAACAGCAATTCAGCGAGATGGTCGCCCCCGGCTCGCGGCCGGCCGCGCCAGAGTCCACGTGGTCGGCTAAGCGGGAGGTTCTATACATCGTGGACATCGCAACGTGTCTCTCGGGCGGCGGACTGTGCCTCACGCTGGAATCTCGTGATCGCAAGAAAGACGGCAGCTGGACACGCCCCAAGCCGCTCGCGATGAAGCGCAGCCAGATTCAGCGTCTTCCCATAACCGAAGACCAACAAGTACTGTCGATGGTCGCTGGAACACAGATGTACAACTATGGATACTCGGATCCTTATGAACGTCTTCCTGAATTGTCAATGCTTCCGCCTGCACTGAGCGCTATGCTCATGCCTCTCATGGTCCGAACCGGCCGCTGCTACTTGCGGCCTCAGAACGAGCCCGAAGCTTTGCTGCCGCTGGCCTGGGATGACGGCGAGGCTTGGAGTTTTGGGCTTGAGTTGGGCAAGGCGGAAGACGGACAGTGTGCGCTCACCGGATTTTTTCATCGGGGTGAAGAGCGAATGAAACTGACGGCCCCGGTTCTCGTCGCACCTGGCCTTCTACTTACCAGGGACCGAGTGGCACGATGCGCCCAGGAAGCTTCGTTTGCGTGGATTTCAGCTCTTCGCAAGAAGTGCCCGATTGTGGCCCCCAAGGGCGAAAAAGATCAATTCCTGGCCGCCTTGCTCTGCTCCCGGAACCTGCCGCCACTGACTGTGCCAGAGGAAATGCGGTACGAGGAATTGGCGTCAATTCCCGCTCCGCGTCTGAAAATTTCCCGAGCGCCGACTCGCTTAGGACCAGGGCGCCTGCAAGCGGAGCTCTCGTTTGCCTACGACGACCGGATTGTGCCGGAGTTCGATTCCTCGCAGGGCGTCTTTGACGCTGCCAGCCGGCGGTTTCTGATCCGCGATTTCGACGCCGAAGCAGCGGCTAATGCATTGCTTGATCAACTGGGCGTAAAACGAGGCCAAGCGAGTTACTGGGAACCCGAACCTGTCCGCGGGTTTGCGGCGAGTAAGCTGCCACGGGTCGTGCGGTCGCTGGTCGAGGCAGGATGGCACATTGACGCCGAGGGAAAAATCTTCCGCCGGCCGGGATCGTACCGGCTCGAAGTGTCCAGCGGTGTGGACTGGTTCGAATTGCACGGCGAAGTGGATTACGGCAACACTAAGGCGCGACTGCCAGAATTGCTCGCGGCCCTGCGTCGCGGCAACAACATGGTGCAGCTCGATGACGGAACCTACGGAATGCTGCCGGAGGAATGGCTGCGCCGGATCGGTCCCCTGGCCGGAATGGGTTCTCCCGAGAACGGACACATTCACTTTACCCGTTCCCAGGCAGGACTTCTCGACGCCCTGCTGGCCACGCAGCCCGAAGCACAATGGGACCAGACGTTCGCGCGCGTCCGGGCCGATCTGCACCAATTCAGTGCGGTGGAGACCACTGCACAGCCTGAGGGATTCGTGGGCCGTTTGCGCGATTATCAGTGCGAAGGATTGGCGTGGATCCTTTTTCTACAACGATACTCTTTCGGCGGTTGCCTGGCCGATGATATGGGTGTGGGCAAGACGGCGCAGGTGCTGGCTCTTCTCGAAATGCGTCGCGAGTTGCGGTGCACCGGCAAGCCAGTCGCACCGTCCCTCATCGTGGTGCCGAAATCCCTGGTGTTTAACTGGAAGCAGGAGGCGGAGCGCTTCACGCCTCAACTGCGGGTTCTGGACCACACCGGCATGGCCCGCGATGGCAACGACTTCGCGGCTTGTGACGTGATCCTCACCACCTATGGTACGCTGCGCCGGGATATCCTTTCTCTTAAGGATCTCGAATTTGATTACGTCATCCTCGACGAGGCTCAGGCGGTCAAGAATGCCGACACTGAATCCTCGAAGGCAGTACGCCTATTGCGTGGACGATATCGTCTGGGGCTGAGTGGCACTCCGGTCGAGAATCATCTCGGCGAACTCTGGAGCTTATTTGAGTTTCTCAATCCCGGAATGCTTGGCGCCGCCAGCGTTTTCAAGGTTGCGGGCAGCACATGGCGCAATCCCACGGAAGACACGCGCCGCTTGCTGGCTCAGGCCCTGCGGCCATTCATTCTGCGCCGGACCAAGCAGCAAGTGGCGCAGGAACTTCCGCCCAAGAGCGAGCAGACCATTTACTGTGAGATGGACACCGCCCAGCGCAAGCTCTACGACGAGTTGCGCCAGCACTATCGCGAGTCACTGCTGAAGCGAATCGAAACGGATGGCCTGACTAAATCAAAGATCCAGGTTCTGGAAGCCTTGTTGCGTCTGCGCCAGGCCGCTTGCCATCCCGCACTGCTCGACCCCAAACGCATTGGAGATCCCAGCGGCAAACTCGAAGCGCTGCTCGCGCAATTGCGCGAAGTCCTCGACGAAGGACACAAGGCATTGGTGTTCTCGCAGTTTACCAGCCTGCTGAAAATTGTTCGCGAGCGGCTGAATGAAAGTGGCATCGTTTACGAATACCTCGATGGCGCGACTCGCGACCGCCAAGCCAGAGTCGAGCGTTTCCAAACTGACCCAAGCTGCAGAATCTTCTTGATCAGCTTAAAGGCAGGCGG
Source organism: Terriglobales bacterium (assembly GCA_035501575.1). Classification (GTDB taxonomy): domain Bacteria; phylum Acidobacteriota; class Terriglobia; order Terriglobales; family Acidobacteriaceae; genus JAFAGX01. Next base: position 3,426 of record DATJVZ010000226.1, read on the forward strand.
AGTCGGGCTGAACCTTACCGCCGCCGAGTATGTATTCATCCTCGATCCCTGGTGGAACCCGGCCGTGGAAGCGCAGGCTGTGGATCGCACGCACCGCATCGGACAACAGCGTTCGGTCTTCGCGTATCGGCTGATCACCCGTGACACCGTCGAGGAGAAGATCCTCGAGTTGCAAAATAGCAAGCGCGACCTGGCCGCCGAAATCATCGGCGCCGAGAGCAGCGTCATTCGGAACCTGAAGCCCGAGGACCTCGCGCTTCTACTTTCGTAGCGTTCTTGTGACAATAACAAGGAAGTAAGAAATGAATTGCGCGAAAGTTGAGGCAGGATTGGGATAAGTGCAGCTTCCGTCACAATCGGGGTAGGATCGGCCCAACCGAAAATTGTGTCGAGGGGGCTTGTAGCCATAAAGGATCGGTATGGGGCATTACTGCAGGATCTGCGGGCGTGAGCGGCCGAACGAGCAGTTCTCGGGCAAAGGTCACAAGATTCATGTGTGCAAGCGCTGCCAGGCCAAGCCGAAGACCGAGCGCCGAGCCATCGAGGATCAGGACGATCTCTTCCGGTTTCTCAAACAGTCGCACATCTCCGAGAAGAATGTGATTCGTCTGGGACAAATGGCGAAGTCGGACAATCCGCTGGTCGCCAGTCTCGCCGAGATTGTCCTGGAAGTGGCCCGGCTAAAGCCCTACAAAA
>DATJVZ010000227.1:0-9357 GCA_035501575.1 Terriglobales bacterium
GGAGCATTCGGGTCGTTGGCTTCCGCCGGCTGATCGGGGACCGACGGCAGTCTCTGGGCTAAAATGTCGGCGGCGCGAAGATGCTCGGTGGAGGCTACGGCCGGTTCCCGGCGCTCTTCCTCGGTGATCACCAAGACTTCCTCCAGTCGGTTGAGATTCGCCGCCGGTCGAACGTGGATGTTCAGAAACAGCTCGGGGCCAGGAGAAACCTTGGTCACCGTACCGATCGTCAACCCCTTGGGAAAGACTCGGTCGCCGCCGCTGGTGAGCACCTTTTCACCGGGTTCCACGGTTTCATCGGTCATCACTTTTTCGAGGATAACCTCGCCGGTGGGCGTCCCGCGCACCACGCCATGCACGCGCGATTTCTCGAGCAGGGCACCGACCCCGCTGGTCTGGTCATTGATCAGCAGAACACTGGCGACGTGATCTTGCACGCCCCGGAAAACCTTCCCTATCACGCCATCGGCGGTAATCACAGCCTGGTCGGGCCGGACGCCGTCCCGGCTGCCCTTGTCAATGTAAATGGAGCGCGACCGTTCACTGCCGCTCGAGCCGATGACCTGGGCCGCCAGGGTTTTTGCGATGTACTGTTCCTTGAAGCCCAACAGGGCTTGCAAACGATGGGCTTGCTGGGCGTCTTCGCTGAGGCTGGCCCGCTCGATCTTCAGTTGTTCGATCTCCTGTTTGAGGGTGCGGTTCTCCTGTCTCACTCCCCGCAGGTAAAAATAGCCCTGCCAGAGGTTACGTGTGCCGTTCTGCACCCAGACAATCACTTTCTCGAAAGGTGTAACCGCGTCTACCGCCCAGATCCGAATCAGGCGAGTCGTGGTGTTCTCGCTCGACCGCTTGACTTGGACTGCGAGCCCCAGCACTTGCGCGAATAGCAGGATCGCGAGGATCGTCAGGTTTCGATAGCGGCTGATGAGGTTTTCCATGAACTGGGTTACCAGTGTAGGGTTGCGGGTTTCGCGGCCTCTCGGAGCTCCCCGGGTTTCCGTCGCCTAGTTTCCCTGCGCGGACGAAGAACGCGAAACTTCGAAACGTGAAACCCGAAATCCGTTATTCGATCGAAATCTTCCGCAGCAGCTTGAAATCGCTCAGCATCTTGCCGGTGCCGAGCACCACGCTGCACAGGGGATCGTCGGCGATCGAGACCGGCAGCCCGGTCTCCTCGCGGATCCGCTTGTCCAGGTTCTTCAGCAGCGCGCCTCCACCGGTGAGTACAATCCCGCGGTCGCTGATGTCGGCGGAGAGCTCGGGAGGCGTTCGTTCGAGTGCCACACGAATGGCATTCATGATGGTCGACACACACTCGCTCAAGGCTTCTCGAATTTCACTGTCGTCTACGGTGATCGTCTTGGGTACGCCTTCGATCAGATTGCGTCCCTTGATCTCCATGGTCAGAGGCTTCTCGAGCGGATAGGCGGAGCCGATTTCAATCTTGATCTGCTCGGCCGTGCGTTCTCCTACCAGCAGATTATATTTTCGCTTGAGGTAGTTCATGATGGCTTCGTCCATCTGATTGCCGGCCATGCGCACCGAGCGCGAGTAGACGATGCCGCTCAAAGAGATAACTGCGATGTCGGTGGTGCCGCCCCCAATGTCGACCACCATGTTTCCGCTGGGCTCGGTAATCGGCAGCCCCGCCCCGATGGCGGCCACCATCGCCTGCTCCACCAGGTGGACTTCACTGGCCTTGGCCCGGTAGGCCGAGTCCATGACCGCCCGCTTCTCCACCTGCGTGATCTCCGAGGGCACGCCGATCACAATCCGAGGATGCACCAGCATCTTGCGGTTATGCGCCTTCTGAATAAAGTAGTTCAGCATCTTCTCGGTCACTTTGAAGTCGGCGATGACGCCATCCTTCATGGGCTTGATGGCGACAATATTGCCCGGAGTGCGCCCCAGCATCTCTTTGGCTTCCTTGCCCACGGCTTCGACTTCGCCGGTGTTCTTGTTGATGGCCACAATCGAGGGCTCGTTGACCACGATCCCTTTGCCGCGTGCGTACACCAAAGTGTTCGCCGTCCCCAGATCGATCGCCAGATCGCTCGAGAAGATGCTGAACAGCGACCTCAGATTATGGGGCGTTCCGCTGGAATGAAAACCGTTCGATGACATAGGCAAAAGTGTCTCTCTCGTGAACTAGATCTTTGCGGCGGCATGCCTTCACGTCTTTGTCGGCAGCCTCGACGTTCAACCAAGGTTCCCGTCGGCAAGAGCCTCGATCCTCAGACTCTTGTCCCGCATTTACTGAATCACTACCTTCTTCTGCAAAGTATTCACACCACCCTTGGAGTTTTGCGCCGTGATGGTGATCACACTTTCTCCGGTCGCCAGCGGCGGAGTGAAATAGTGAAACCGTCCATCGCTGCCAATCATAGGCACTTCTGCGCCATTCACCATGACGCGCGCTCCCGCCTCCGTCTTTCCCGTCATCTCGAGCACGTGGCCATGCTGGATAAACGGATCCAGTTCCAGGCTCAAGGTCTCCGTGTTCTTGCCCTTGGGAATGATGGTGAAGCGGTTCTTCTCGCTCTCCACCGACTCCTTGCCGGCGGCATCGAGCGACTGCACCTCCCAATAGTATGCGCCCTGTTCTAAACCCGATACCAGTACGTCGGCGGTCTTGACCGTGCGATCCACAATCGTCGAAGAGAAATACGGATTTTTCGAAATGCGCAGGCGATAACCCTTGGCGTTGGCCATGCGCGTCCAGGAGAACTCCACCGGTTTCGGATCGCCCCAGACAAAAATCGGCGCCATATTGGCCGGCGAAATCGGGGTCGGGGGTCCGATCTCCTTGAGTTTTTCCATGTGCCCGGATTGTTCTTTGAAGTGGACTTTCTCCCAATCGGCCAGCTGAATGGTTTCGCCGTTGCGGGTAATCTGGCCGGTACCTTTCTTGACCAGGATCTCGTGCTCGTCGGCTTTGGGGTCGTTGTGCACCATGGCGGCGGAATCGGGAGCCAGCGAGGCGGTTGCCCCAGCCACAATCACCTGCGACTTCGAACCCTGCACATAGGTGGCTGTCGACAAGTCCACGGTTCCGGTGGAGAGCGCGACGGCCACGTTGGTCTGCTGTTGATCGTTGGCCGAGTTCTCCGCTATCACGATCAGGGAATCCTGTTTGACCGTGTAATTGGTCCCATCATTGAACACAATCTTCGCCATGCCTTCGGAACTGGTCTGGACCACATCGCCCTTTTCGAGCGGAATGCTGTAATCCGCGTTTGCCCAACTACTACCATTCGCCTTGCGAACCCGTACCGTGCCATCGAGCGCGGTGAAGTGCGCCTCCTTTTGCAGGTTGACGGCACCCGATCCCGCCGGTGCCACCTCGCCCACTGCCTCGAGCAGACGCCTGCCTAAGCCGTCGGCTGCCTTGAGGCTGTTGTCGGTGAATTGAGGGAACGCCAGCCGGACCGCGAGGACAAACACGACTACGCCAGCCAACACCCCCAGAGCCACGCTGCGGTAGGTGACTGTCTTCCACGCGATCTGGATACCAGGCTTGCGGTTCGCCGACACCAAGACCACCAAGAGCAATTCTCGGGACTGGGGTTAAGCTCGAGACTACCACAGGCCTAAGACGCAACAAACCGGTAATCAAATCAGTACATTACCTTGGTGCTTGAACTTTTCCTCGGTCTCAGGAGCGGCGGAGGACATTCTGATTTTCTTCACCTTGGCACCGGGTCATTTCGGACGCGAGACCGACTCAATTTTTACGGGCGAAATCCGACACCCCGGTCCGGGGCGAGCCAACCCCAGTGAATGTCCGTAGCTGGCTGACGGGACAGCTGGCTTCGGGGCAGTTCCCCCCTGCCATTTTCTTCCTAATAGGGGTATGCTTCCAGGGTTCGCTCCGGGCGCCCGTCGCCGTCGCCATGAAGTTGGCCACACCCACCGTGAGCCCAGAATCGTTTGGCCACCGAGCCAGGGTGGCTTTTCAAACCCTCGCGGCTTGGATCTCGTTCACTTTGGCGGTGTGTGCCGGAACCCCAGCCCAGTCATCTCCGCCTTCCGCCGCCGGTTCTTCCCCGTCGACCAGCGCAGAGAAAACCGCTCCCGAACTGACTTCGCACGATGAGGCGACCACCTTCAAGGTCAACGTCCGCTTGGTCTTGGTGCGGGTGGTGGTTCGAGACGCAGAAGGGCGAGCCATCGGTAGACTCCACAAGGAGGATTTTCAGCTCTTCGATGACCGCAAGCCGCAGACGATTACCCAGTTTTCCGTCGAGCAGCCAGGAAGCCAGGTTGCCAGAGAGCAAAAGAGCTCGGCCACGGAGACGAGCGAGACGCCTGCCACCACCACTCCCAACGTTGCCGAACGGTTCGTCGCTTATCTTTTTGACGACGTCGATTTAAACGCCGGTGACCTGCTGGCCGTCCGCAGCGCCACCACCCGTCATATGAACTCGCTTCGTCCTACCGACCGGGCGGCAATCTTTACCACCTCCGGGCAAGGCAACCTCGACTTCACGGACGATCAGGCTAAGCTGCATGAGGCTCTCCTGCGGCTCCAGCCGCGTCCCATAACTGGCTCCGTGATACAGCAATGCCCCTACATGACCTATTTCATGGCCGATCTGATCGTGAATAAGAATGACCCGCTGGCCATCAATGCTGCGACCCAAGATGCGCTTCACTGCTCGGGGCTGGACAATTCAACTACTCGCCAGGATGCGGCCCAGGCCCTGCAAACCGCTCAGAATATGGTTCAATCCGCCGCCCAGGAGGCACTGAGCCGGGGCGAGAGCGAGACACAGCTTGTGCTCGGCTCGGTAAAGGATGTGGTGCGCAGGATGGCCGCCGTGCCCGGACAACGAACCGTCGTGCTGGTTTCCCCCGGCTTCCTCACGCTCGAGATGGAAGCCCAAGTCACTGATATTATCGATCACGCTTTGCGCGGGAACGTCATTGTCAGCACCATCGATGCTCGCGGCTTGTACGCCGTCCCTCCTTTCGGCGACGTCAGCCAGCGAAACATGCCCTCCACTCCCGCTTCCCAAACGCAGGAAGCCATCTACGACATCGATGCCGCGTCCGCCGATGACAACGTGCTCTCCGATCTGGCGGAGTCGACCGGCGGCACTTTCTTTCACAATAGCAACGATCTTGAGCGCGGCCTGAAACAGGCGGCGGAAGCGCCGGCCTATTATTACGTGCTCGCTTTTTCCCCCCAGAATTTGAAATACGACGGCCGCTTTCACCACCTGAGCGTGAAGCTGACCAATTCCGCCAAACTGACGGTGCAGGCCCGACAAGGCTATTACGCTCCCAGAAAGGCGCCCGATGCCGAGCAGGAGGCACACCAGGAGATCCAGGAGGCGGTATTCTCGCAGGAAGAAATGCACGACCTCCCGGTCGATCTGCACACCCAGTTCTTCAAACCCACCGACGTCGATGCCAAGCTTGCCGTGCTCGTGCATGTTGACGTGAAGCGGTTGCACTTTCGCAAAAGCGAAGGCCGAAATAACGACAACCTCATCATTGTCGCTGCCTTGTTTGACCACAACGGCGGCTTCATCACGGGAAACGAAAAGACCGTCGAATTGCGCTTGAAAGACGAAACTCTGGAGCGAAAAGTCGAATCCGGAGTGACCCTGAAGACCAGCTTTGACGTAAAGCCCGGCAGCTATCTGGTGCGCCTCGTAGTCCGCGATACCGAGGGCCTGATTTCGGCCGAAAACGGGGCTGTCGAAATTCCCTAAGTTCCGAGGTGTTTTATGAAAAGTTATCGACTCATAGTTTGTGCCGTAAGTCTCAGTTGGGCCGCTGCCTGGCTGGGGTGGCGCGTCTCCGCGGTCGAGGCACAACAGCCGGACGCCGCCACGCTCAAGGCCGAAGCTCGCTTAGTGCTGGTCGACACCATCGTCACCGACAAACACGGCAACTATGTTCGCGACCTCACGGAGAAAAATTTCAAGGTCTGGGAAGATAACAAAGAACAGACGATCAAGAGTTTTTCCTACGAATCAGCGAGCAGCCCCTCGGCCAATCCGCAGAGGCATTATCTGGTCCTTTTCTTTGACGACTCCAGCATGGAGGCTGGCGACCAGACCAACGCCCGCCAGGCGGCCGCGAAATTCATCGACAATAACGTCGGTCCTAATCGAGTGATGGCGGTCATCGAGTTCGGAGGCACACTCCGGATTACGCAGAATTTTACGGCCGACGCCGAACGCCTCAAGCAGGTGGTAGCCGGAGTGAAAGGGTCGGCGGTGGCTTCGAACCCGTCCGCCTCTGACAGCACGGTCGGGTCGACTCCTACGCCCCAGAGCGGAGTGCAGGTGGCCTCCCTCGGCACCCCGTCCATTGGCATGCCGTCTCTGGGGAATGCCGAAGCGGACTTCGGCGCGCGCACGGTCCTGCTCGCCTTGCGCCAACTGGCCAAGAACCTCGCCTCGGTGCCGGGGCGAAAAACACTGGTGATGCTGACCTCGGGCTTTCCCCTGACGACGGAGTTACAATCCGAGCTCGCCGCCACGATTGACGCCTGCAACAAAGCGAACGTGGCGGTTTATCCCATTGACGTTCGCGGCTTGGTGGCGCCGGGATTCCACGCCACGCGGAGGCCGGGTGCGCCGCCTCGGCAATGGGATCCGCTCCTTACCCCCACGTACGCATATTTCGGAGAGAAAACCGCCGAAGCCGAGCTCGTCTTTGTGCAGCACGGCGGATCTGCCGGCGGAGCAGGTAGCGGATCTACCGGCGGCGCGGGTAGCGGATCTCACGGCGGCGCGGGTAGCGGATCTCACGGCGGCGCGCCCGGCGGTACCGGGACGGGAAGCCCGGGAGGAAGCAGCGGCAGCCATGCAGGATCGCCGGGACCCACCACCGGTGGCAGCCATGCCGGGTCGCCGGGGACGAGCACGGGCGGCAGAACCGCCGGTGCTGTGACCCCCATGTCCAACTATTACAATCCCAACTATCAGCCCAGAGAGATCATTCCTCCCTTTCCTCCCAGCTCTACCGAGAACCAGCAGGTGCTTTACGCTCTCGCCGATGGGACCGGCGGCTTCGTGATTCTGAACACCAATGATTTGCTGGGCGGCATGGAGAAAATCGCGAAAGAACAGAACGATTACTACCTCCTGGGATACACGCCCACCGATACCCCGGAAGGAAGCTGCCACGTCATTAAGGTCAAAGTCGATCGCGGTGATACCGTGGTCCGCTCGCGCAGCGGTTATTGCAACGTCAAGCCCACTGACCTGCTGGCTGCCAAGCCGATCGAGAAGCAGATGGAAAGCCAGGCGAACGGGTCGCAGTCGGGTACGGTCGCAGCCGCCATCCAGACATCTTATTTCTATACTTCGGCGAATACCGCCCGTGTAAACGTGGCGATGGACATTCCCGGCAGCTCCGTCAAGTTTGAAAAAGTGAAGGGCAAACAGCAGGTGACTCTTAACATTTTGGGAATCGCATACAAGGCCGACAATTCCGTAGCGGCCCGTTTCAGCGATTCGGTGGACATCGTGCTGGACGGCAAGAAAGAGGTGGAGGAGTTCGGCAAGCAACCGTACCACTACGAAAACCAGTTTGAAGTGGCCGCCGGTCAGTACAACTTGAAAGTTGTGGTCAACTCCGGTGGGGATGCTTTCGGAAAGGTCGAAACTCCCTTGACCGTTGATGCCTATGATGGAACCAAGTTCGGACTCAGTTCGATGGCGCTCAGCAAGGATCTTCGTCGCGCCTCGGATATGGCGACCGGGCTCGACGCCGCTTTGATGGAAGATCACACGCCGCTGATTGCCCGTGGCATGCAGATCGTGCCGGCGGCCAACTATCGTTTCAAGAAGAGCGATACGGCCGCGATGTACGCAGAGATCTACGAGCCGCTCCTCGCCAGTTCCAGTTCGAGCCCACCCCAGGTGGGAGTCCAACTGAAGGTGCTCGATCGCAAAACCGGGCAGGCCAAGATCGATAGCGGCATGGTTCCCGCCGCCTCATTCATCCAGAAAGGGAGTCCGGTGATTCCCGTGGGACTGAAGCTGCCTGTGAGCACGCTCGATCCGGGTTCATATCGCGTGGAGCTCGTGGCCATCGACTCGGCCGGCAACCACTCGACGACGCGCACTGCCGATTTTGAGATGGAGTAGACACCGAAACCGCGAGGAAGTCGAATCAGCCTTGATGTTATTGTGCCCTTGCCGGACGGGCAGACGAGTCCCTTGATGGCCTCACGCGTCCCCTGTAGCATAGAAGGTTCACGCAATTGTTCCGAGCATTGCCGTGCATTCTGGAGGTTTTTATGGCCACCGACGTACTCATGGGTCCCACCATTCTCGGCACCGCCACCCGCGCCAAAGTTTATAAGAATTTCATCGACGGCGAGTGGGTGGAAGCAGCCAGCGGACAGACCTTCGAAAACCGAAACCCCGCGGACAGCCGCGACCTGGTCGGCATCTTCCAAAAATCCGTCAAAGCCGACGTGGATGCCGCCATCGAAGCCGCCAAACGGGCCTTCTCCAAGTGGCGTCTGGTTCCTGCCCCCCGTCGAGCCGAGCTGGTGTTTCGGGCAGCCGAAATCCTGCATGAGCGCAAAGAAGAGTGCGCCCGCGACATGACTCGCGAAATGGGCAAGGTTCTGGCGGAGACTCGGGGCGACGTGCAGGAGGCGATCGACACCGCGTACTACATGGCCGGCGAAGGTCGGCGCATGTTTGGGCCCACCACGCCTTCGGAGTTGCCCAACAAGTTCGCCATGGCGGTCCGCCAACCCGTCGGCATCTGCACCATGATCACGCCCTGGAATTTCCCCATGGCGATCCCTTCGTGGAAGCTGCTGCCCGCCATTGTTTGCGGCAACACCTGTGTGATCAAGCCCGCGCAGGACACTCCGCTTTCGACCTTCAACCTGGTCCGCGCCTTGGTCGATGCCGGTCTGCCCAAGGGGGTGGTGAACATCGTGACCGGTTTTGGGTCCGAAGTCGGCGCGCCGCTGTTAGAGCATCCCGACGTGAGCGCGGTTTCCTTCACCGGCTCGACCGAAGTCGGGCGCGTGATCGGGACCACCGCGGCCAAGACCTTCAAACATTGTTCGCTCGAACTTGGCGGCAAAAACCCGATGATCGTCCTCGACGACGCCAACCTCGAACTGGCCATCGAGGGCGGCCTCTGGGGAGGATTTGGCACCACCGGCCAGCGCTGCACCGCCACCAGCCGCATTATCGTGCAGAAGGGAATTTACGGCGAATTTGTGGAACGCTACGTCGAGCGCGCCAAGCAGCTGAAAATCGGCAATGGTCTGGACGAATCCGTGGAAATGGGCCCGGCCATCAATGCCAGCCAGCTCAAGACCGACCTGAACTACATCGAAATCGGCAAGGCCGAAGGAGCGCGGCT
>DATJVZ010000228.1:0-4050 GCA_035501575.1 Terriglobales bacterium
ACGGGCCGCACCTGGATCAAGCACCCTGGAAAGCTCGGCTGTTCGACCAAGGCAAGCACGTCGATCGGTTCTTCATCTTCCGCGATCGTCCCGGGAATGAAACCATAGTCGCCCGGGAAGTGCATCGGCGAGTAGAGCGCCCGATCCAGCCGGAATAGGCGCAGGCTTGGGTCGTATTCGTACTTATTCGAGGAGTTCTTGCCGATTTCGACGACCAGTTGGGTCACGGCGGGACAGTCGGGGCCGGGATCGATGTCCCAAAGTGTTGGGTTGGAGAGGGGCGTCTGCATATCCGTCGAATCCTGAAACCGTCGGTTGGCCAGAAGCCCCCGCACAGTTCGTTCTTGTGCAGGAGTCATTGGTCGCCGCGAGGACGACAGTTAGGCGAACTCCACCGCCGCTACGAGGATATCAGGATCGCGGTTGTGGGATCAATCCTGAGGACCACAGTAGGAGTGGCATCGCCCTGTTCAAGACGGCCAACTCTCCAGCGGAGCGGCACCGGTTTCAGGAACCCCTTGAGTGGAACGGACCTGTGCTTCTATAATCGTCTCAAGCGGTGGAGTCCGCATAAACGCCGCGTAGCGGCCAATGACTCCTGTGGCGGGAAGCTGCAGGAGGCTTTGGCGAAGTTCCCTCCTGTAGTGCCCCAGACCAGTAGCGCTGCTGATTGGTGTTCTCTTGGACGCGGAATATCGGTTGTCGGGACATAACGGTCAGTTGGGTTCCGCCCTGCCCTTAGTCGGCTTGTTGCGGGAGCGCCAGGCGCTCGTGGACTCTATCCGGCACGGTGAATCGCTCCTTCTGCTTGGACCCGGCGGAAGCGGGAAGACAGCTCTCGTGAGATCCGCATTGGAGTCTGAGCTGTGCGGAGCGCCCTTGGTTCACGTTTCACATTTCGACACCCTTCACGATCTCCTCGTCACGATCGCCCGCGGGCTGCTCAGGTCCGGGCATCGGCGCTTCCGGCAGTCCGTAAAGTCTCCCGGCGATTGGGAACTCTGGCTTGCACGCCAGACCAGTGTCCACCTGAAGGGGCTGTTATGGACCGCGTTGGAGCAGGAATCGATGCCGATCATCCTCGATGGTATTGACGGGGCTGGCCATCAGACCTACCGTTTCCTCCAACGCCTCTACTTCGCGAAGGGAATGACGATCATCGCGACGGCTCGGGACCACCTGCACCTTGGCGAATTGGCGCGTCTTTTTTGGGATCCACGGAAGACGCGCCAAATCCAACCGCTCTCAGAGGCTGAATGCCGCCGATTGTTCGAGAGCGCGGTCGACCATTTTCGACTCCGTGAACTCTCGCTGGAGGACTTCCGCGAAAAGGTTCTCGATTCCGCCAAAGGGAATCCGGGCCAGATTGTCGAGATGTGCCGGTTCGCCTCCAACCCGATGTACGTGACAGCAAGCCGCCACATCAAATTCGCGCCATTACGGATTGACGTCATGATGCGACTCCTGTGACCTCTCCAGGCCGGGCCGCTGGCCCGCCCATTGTCGTTGACAGCCAATCCGGCAGGTTGGGATACTTGTATCAGCGTGGGTGTTGGAGTCCACCGCTAACCGCCCCAGTCCCTGGGGAAGATGACTCCTGCGAGGCCGGACCTCGGAAGGAGTCGATGAGCCCACCAACTATCTTCGGCGCGCGTCCAGAGCCACCCGCTCAAAATAACCGGGCGCCGGCTGTTGCCTTTCGGAGCATCCTTTTTGCCGACGCCGGTGCGCCCGCGGAAATCGATCGGCAACAAGCCCCTGAGTTTTTTACCGATCTGAACCTCGATCAGATTGTTGACTCGATGACCGCGGGACGCGACGAGTACAATCTGAAGCCCTTCTTCTACACCCCCTTGACCGATGTCCACACGGTCAATTATCGGTACGACGTGCTGCGCGATCTGGAAGACTTCGCCCTGCTGGGCCAAATCCGTTCGTTTGCAGAGGAAATGCGGACGATGCGCAATCATCTTACGCAAGCGGCCAAAGCCTATTACCAATACGAGAAGGAAAGCTGGTTTCTCGATGCCGTGGAGATCTATTTAGCTGCGGTCCTGAACCTCAGCCGGGATCTGACGCTCGCGGGACTGACTTCGCGCGGCCTCCGCAGCTTTCGGGAACATCTGGAGAGCTACACAGCGGGCGTGAATTTTCTTTCCCTCTCCAGAGAGACCGAGGCGCTGAAATCTGAGTTGGCAGCGATCCGGTACTCTCTCCGCATCGTCGGCAAGCGGATCCATGTCAGCAAATACGACTCGGAGCCTGATTATGGCGCCGATGTGCTGGCGGCATTTGAAAAGTTCAAGCAGGGCGCGGCCAAAGAGCACCGGTTCGAATTTCGTGCGACGGAAATGAACCACGTCGAGGCGGCGGTACTGGACCTGGTTGCGCGTCTATACCCGGACGTATTCTCCTCATTGGACGAGTACTGCAGCCGTCAAGCCACCTTCGTGGACGGCTTGATCGCAACTTTCGATCGGGAAGTTCAATTCTACATCGCCTGTCATGAGTACACGGGGCGATTCAAGCCCGCCGGGCTACAGTTCTGTTACCCGAAGGTCAGTGCTCAATCGAAAGCAGTGCATGGTACCGATGTGTTCGACGTTGCACTGGCAAGCCGGCTCATTGCCGAAGGCACGGCCGTCGTGACCAACGAATTCCACCTACGTAATCGGGAACGAATCCTCATCGTTTCCGGGCCGAATCAGGGCGGCAAGACGACTTTTGCTCGCACGTTTGGGCAGCTTCATTACCTTGCGAGTATCGGCTGCCCGGTGCCCGCCAGGGACGCCGCCCTTTTCCTGTGCGACCGGCTATTCACGCACTTCGAGAGAGAGGAAGACATTCAGAACTTGAGCAGCAAACTCGAAGACGAGTTGCTCCGGATTCATCAAGTGCTCGGACGCGCAACTCCCGGAAGCATCCTCATCATGAACGAGAGTTTCCTTTCCACGACGCTCGAGGATGCGCTGTTTCTCAGCAAACGCGTCATGGATCGGATCATTGCACTGGACATCCTCTGCGTGTCCGTCACGTTTCTCGATGAATTGGCGTCGCTCGGCGAAACTACAGTAAGCATGGTCAGCACCGTAGATCCCGAGGACCCGGCATTGCGCACATTCAGGATCGTCCGAAAACCAGCTGATGGACTGGCTTATGCCGCGGCGATCGCCGAAAAGCATAATCTCACATACGAGAAAATCAAAGGCCGCGTTGCGAGGGCCGTCGAGAGGCCGGTCGAGTCATGAAGGCGTTGTTGATGTACAAGGATAGGGATTTCGACCCCCAGGCAAGCATTACCCCCAACGCCGCAGAATTGACGCAAGATCTCGAACTAGCCACCCTGTTCCATGCGATGTCCGGCGGAGACGAGTTTCTGTTCAGCGTGGCCCGAACGGCCGTGTTGCGGGGCATGGTTGAGCCAGACGCGATCCTGTACCGCCAGCACATCCTCGCCGATTGCCTGGAGCATCCGAAAACAGTTCGGGATATGTACGGCCTCGCCGTCGAAGCCGTGGAGCGCGAGAAAAAGGTGTGGGGATGGATGTCGGCGAGGTATCCCGAGGGAATCCTGCACCGGTCAATAGAAGTTCTCAAGCTCTTTTGGGACTCGCTGAAGAGATTGAGAAGAATTGCGTCTGAACACAGCGCCGGGTTCCGCTCGGAAGGTTTTGGGCGATTCTTCGCGACGATCGCCGGTGAACTCGATGATGAATATGTCGGGCTCGTCGAGGACCACCTAGCGCGCCTTGAGTTTCGTAATGGCATTCTGATGAGCGCGGAATTGGGCAAGGGCAACCGGGGCGTCAACTACATTCTTCGGAAGCCATCCGAGATGAAGCCGAGTTGGGCCGAGCGCCTTCAGAGCTGGCTTGAACAGGTCACCGGCAGGAATGGATCGAGTTACGTATATGAGATAGCGGACCGTGATGAGGGTGGATTCAGAGCACTATCCGATCTGCGAACCCAGGGAATTGCTCACGTCGCCGCTGCACTGGCGCAGTCCACCGACCATATTCTGAGCTTCTTCAACATGCTCCGGACGGAGTT
>DATJVZ010000229.1:0-4720 GCA_035501575.1 Terriglobales bacterium
GATGCGTACGCCTTCCCGAATGGACCGGTCTGGCGCAAATAGAGGATCAAAACGGAAACTAGCGACTTCCAATATCGAGACCGGATGGCCAGAACGCCGGTTCAGATTGATCGAATGGCGACTTGGCGGCGTTTCGTCAGATCGGCTCTTCGGTTACGGGATTGGTCAGAGTCCCTATCTTCTCAATGACTATAGAAATCTCGTCTCCGGCTTTAAGCCAGACCGGAGGTTTTCGTGCAAATCCGACGCCGTGCGGGGTGCCGGTCATAATGACCGTGCCCGGCGAAAGAGTAGTGCTACCTGCGAGAAACTCAATCAGTGCCGGAACATCAAAAATCATATCGGAGGTGTTCCAGTCTTGCATCGCTTGGCCGTTGAGAATGGTTTGGATGCGCAGTGAGTTCGGATTGGGAATGTCCTCCTTCGTCACCAGACATGGTCCGAGCGGCGCGAAGGTGTCGAACGTCTTTCCCCGGCACCATTGGGTACCGCCTTTCTCCAGTTGCCAATCGCGGGCGCTCACGTCATTACTGCAGGTATAACCAAGAACGTAGTCGAGCGCTTGCTCGCGATGGATGTTCTTGCAGGTTTTGCCGATGACTACCGCCAGTTCACATTCGAAATCGACTTTGCCGCTTTTCAGGTGAGTGGGAATCTCGATCGGGTCACCCGGATTCTGCACGGCGCTGGGAGCTTTCGCGAACAGTACCGGGTAGTTGGGAATGGGTAGGCCGGACTCCTGGGCATGATGACGGTAGTTCAGTCCGATGCACCAGAACATGGATGGCAAAACTGGCGCGAGCAGCTTCTCTACCCTGACTAGGTCTTGCGTGACCTCGAACTCCCCTAAAATATCGCCCTCGATCCGCAGCACGCGACCGTCGGCCTTCTCCACCGCATAGCCGCCGTCTCCGTTCTTACCGCAATAACGAATGATCTTCACAGGATGCACCCTCTATGCCTTCTGAGTCGGCAGACGCGTAGCGTCGTGTCATTGCGCTTCTGCACCGGCAACGACGGGAGTTTCGGCAGACTTCACATCACCCGGCCTATAACCAGCGACTCCGAAATAGAAAACCACGGCATAACAAATGAGCGGCACGACGAACGAGGTCTGAATGCTCGTGCGGTCCGATATCAAGCCCATGACTGCCGGCAGGGTCGCCGAGCCAACGATAGACATTACCAGCAACGATGAGGCCCGCTTCGTGTACGGGCCCAGATTCTTCAGGCTGAGCGCGAATATGGTAGGGAACATGATTGAGTTGAAAAAACCGGCCAAGACAACCGCCCAGATCGCCGCCATGGTCGACGTAACCAGTGCCACCACAACACACAGAAAACCGCCAGCTGCAAAAATCGATAGCAGTCTGGGCGCCGGCACGTACTTCATGATCGCGGACCCTGAAAATCGGCCGAGCATGAAACCAAACAGATGCAGCTTTAGGTAATTGGCTGCGCTCACCGACGGAATCCCTGGAATCAGATGCTGGACAAAGCGGATGACGAAACTACCAACTCCGACTTGCGCCCCACAGTAGAAGAATTGTGCGATGACGCCACGAACCAAGTGCGGGTAAGCCAAAGTCCAGGACAGGCCCCGGTTCAACTTCGTGATTTCTCTGCCAGATTGCTGATCTCTTATTTCGGGCAAGTCGGTTACGTAGATCAAGAGTGCGACCAATAAAAAGACCAAGGCAATGACCAGATACGGAATCTTGACCGTGTTTGCCTCGGCCAGACGCAAGGATTCGAGCTGCCCGGCGGTCATGGCTGACAGCTGTGATTTTGTGTAATCGGTGTTCGTCAAGATAAACGCGGCACCGATGATCGGAGTTAAAACTGCCCCTACAGCGTTGAACGACTGCGCGATATTGAGTCGGCGCGCCGAACTCTCGGCCGGTCCAAGAATCGTGACGTAGGGGTTGGCACCCACTTCGAGAAAGCTTTGACCAGATGCCATCACAAAGAGCGCAAACAGAAAGAAGCCGTACAACCGAACGGAGGCGGCTGGGTAGAACAGCACGGCTCCCGTTGCGCACGTGACCAGCCCCACCAGCAGGCCGCGCTTGTAGCCAATCCTTTCCATCAACCACCCTGCTGGAAGCGCAGCGATAAAGTAGCCTCCAAAAAACGCAGACTGAACCAGGGAGGATTGGAAGTCACTCAGCAGGAAGGCCTTCTTCAGGTGAGGAATGAGTACATCGTTCAGGTTGACGCCCAGCGCCCACAAGAAAAAAAGGCTGGTGATTAAGGTGAGAGGCAGAAGGTACTTACGTTCGGTTACAGGCGCGTGCTGCCGCCTTGTCACTGCCGTTCGCGCAACCGTCATGTACGTTCCTCATGCGTGAGGGCACGATCCAGGTGCACGTACCCTCCGTCGACAAACACGTGCTGGCCGGTTATATGTCCGGCTCGGCCGGAGATCAGGAACACAACCATCGCGGCGATCTCTTCGGGGGTAGTCATTCTCCTTCCTAAGGGAATCCTGTCCAGAATGCTTCGCATCTTCTCTTCAGGTTCGGGAAAGGTGTTCAGCCAGCGCTGGTAGCCGGTGGTAAGGACTTCTGCCGGCACGACGGCATTTACACGAATGCCGTAGGGCAAGAGATCCGCCGCCCATTCTCGGGTCAGCGCGTGGAGCGCGCCTTTGGCCGAGACATAACCGGACGTACCCGTTTGGCCAGTGAATGCAGTTTTAGAGCCGATATTGACGATCGATCCACGGGACTGCTTCAGCGATGGCAGCGCAAAATGCGCCATGTTGTAGCAGTGCAGAAGATTTCGCTCCAGCGAGCGAACAAACTCCGATGGTGAACCCTCCTCGAGTCCAACTCGATCATTTCCCCCTGCATTGTTCACTAGAGCATCAAGTCGCCCGCACAGGTCGAGCGTTTCACGAACGGCCTCGGCACAATTGTCCGGGCTTGAGAGGTCGAGTGGAATGGCGAACGCCTTCCGACCCATGTTCCGCAGAGACGCCTCGAGCGCTTGCGTACCCTCAACGTCCCGGTCGACGATTGCCGGGATCGCTCCCTCCTCGGCCGCCAGGCGCACAATTGCGGCACCAATCCCGTTTGCGCCGCCGGTTACCAGGATGACTTTATTGTTGAGCTGTAAGTCCATCCGTCCCCCCGGGTGTTCCTGCCTCCAAGCGACTTCCCGCTGATCCTGGGCCGCTGGCAGGCGCGGATTGCTCCGCTTGAATCAGCCATTCGACTGGATCAGCTTGATAACATGCGCCGGAAGAGCAAGTCAAGGTATGGCCTAATGAGCATTTAGTATTTTGTCTCAAGTATGCGCATTGACGGCCATCAACATTTCTGGAATTACGAGCCTCGAACCTACTCCTGGATTACCGATCAGATGGCCGTTTTGCAGCGACCCTACACGCCCTCAGATCTCCTACCTGAATTGGTGGCCGCTCGGATCGAAGCCACGGTTGCCGTTCAAGCACGCCAGTCCGAGTCTGAGAATTTTTTCCTGCTCGATCTGGCTGCGCGTTACCCGCAGATCGCTGGAATCGTGGGTTGGGTGGATCTCTCCGCACCCAAGCTTCCGGAGCGGCTGGCTTTTTTGGCCGGCTTCGCTAAAATCCGCGGGTTTCGACATGTTGTGCAGGATGAGCCCGATGACAACTTTGTGCTGCGACAAGCGATCCTGCGAGGTATTGCTTCCCTCAAGGAGTACGGCTTCACCTACGATATCCTCATCTATCCGAGGCAACTGCCGGCCGCGATAAAGCTGGTCGAGGCCTTGCCGGATCAGTCATTTGTAGTCGACCATCTGGCGAAGCCTGCCGTGAGAACCAAAGAGATTCAGAGTTGGAGCCGCCACATACGAACCCTCGCAGCCAATCCGAACGTGTATTGCAAAATCTCCGGGCTGATCACGGAGGCAGACTGGTCCCATTGGACAACCGAGGATTTTTACCCCTATTTGGATGTTGTGTTCGAGGCGTTTGGGCCCAACCGCTTGATGTTCGGTTCAGATTGGCCGGTTTGTCTATTGGCCGGAACCTATCAGCAAGTGATAGGTATCGTGGACGACTACACACGAAATCTGAAACCGGGAGAGAGGGAGAATGTTTTCGGCAACAATGCGGCGCGGTTTTATCGCCTCCCATGTTCCTGAGCATTTAAGTTGATCGACTTCTGACCTTCACAATGGCAGAAGGTCCCCTCGGTGATCAAACTCCATATCGTGGGCTGCCCTGGTTACCACCAAGTCCGAACGCAACCGAATCTGATCTTGGTAGGCTTCGGACGCCTGGAACTTGTGCAGCGAGAGCGTGCTCGCCACTCGAACGATTCGTGCCAGCTTCGTGTCGGACAAGGCCAGGGACGCGATTGCCCGGTCGAGGACCTCGACGTCACTGTCAAAGTAGATGGGAATCTTGGCAACCAGGGGCACAAGCGCCGTCAGTGCATTGGTATAGGTCGCACTGAGGTTCATGCGCTTGACCAGCCGAGTGGTCGTAAAGTCGGCTAACCCAATTCCTGTAGCATTTCCGTTGGTCGCCTCGGTCAGCTCGCGAACAAAGATGCGGCCGATGCGGGGTGTGCGTCCCTCTTCCAAGCACAAGGAAGCCGAGTATCCCTGGACGGCGCGGCCAATCACGTTCGGATCCATGCCGGCACCACTGAGCTCTTTGCCGATAAAATCAACCACCAGTAAATCAATCTCGTCGAAAGGCAGATGGGGCATCAGCAACTGGGCT